>NZ_VIFM01001075.1 GCF_006636215.1 Myxococcus llanfairpwllgwyngyllgogerychwyrndrobwllllantysiliogogogochensis
TTCTCCAGGGCCTCGTCGACGTGGGCGAGCGTCATTTCTCGCTCTTCTCGTCCCCGGAGTCGTCCTCGTCTGCCAGGTGCCTCTCGTCCCACCCCATCGCCTGAAGTTTTTTTTCGAGCACCAGCAGCGCCGCCGTCTCTGCTAGCGCCTTCTCCTTGCGGTGCAGCTCCCGCTCGAGCTCCTTCACCCGCTTCTCGGCGGCGGCCAGCCGCTTGCGCTCCTTGGCCGGCA
>NZ_VIFM01001076.1 GCF_006636215.1 Myxococcus llanfairpwllgwyngyllgogerychwyrndrobwllllantysiliogogogochensis
TTCTCCAGGGCCTCGTCGACGTGGGCGAGCGTCATTTCTCGCTCTTCTCGTCCCCGGAGTCGTCCTCGTCTGCCAGGTGCCTCTCGTCCCACCCCATCGCCTGAAGTTTTTTTTCGAGCACCAGCAGTGCCGCCGTCTCCGCCAGCGCCTTCTCCTTGCGGTGCAGCTCCCGCTCGAGCTCCTTCACCCGCTTCTCGGCGGCGGCCAGCCGCTTGCGCTCCTTGGCCGGCA
>NZ_VIFM01001077.1 GCF_006636215.1 Myxococcus llanfairpwllgwyngyllgogerychwyrndrobwllllantysiliogogogochensis
TCCAGGGCCTCGTCGACGTGGGCGAGCGTCATTTCTCGCTCTTCTCGTCCCCGGAGTCGTCCTCGTCTGCCAGGTGCCTCTCGTCCCACCCCATCGCCTGAAGTTTTTTTCTACACCGGCAAATATGACCTGAGCTCCTCCTCGATGGCTCGGAGGTAGCCGTCCGGGTTGGCTCGGAAGCGCCGACCCATGATGCGAGGGACGCGCCGCTGCTCTAGCTGAGCGCGCA
>NZ_VIFM01000108.1 GCF_006636215.1 Myxococcus llanfairpwllgwyngyllgogerychwyrndrobwllllantysiliogogogochensis
CCTCCGCCCCCTCCGCGTCGTGAGCCGCCCCCGCCCGTGCGCGAGGAGCAGGCGCCCCGGAACGGCACCCAGCAGCGCAACTCGCGCGTGGACACGCAGACGCAGGGCAACGTGGAGCAGCCGCGCGGCAACGTGGTCAGCGGCCAGTCCAGCTTCGAGGCGGGTGGCGCGCGGACCGAGGTGACCGGCAAGGGTCCTGGTGGCATCGACACCCGCGCGTACGCGCAGGGGCCGACCTTTACGGCGGATGCCAAGGTGGACGCGGACGTGGGCCTGTCCGGCATCGATGTGAATCTCGCGGTGGACATCGACGCCACGCTGGTGGAAGCGGGCGCCGGGGCCTCCAAGACGGTGGACTTCGAGATCGCCGGTGAGAAGTACTCGGTGGAACTGGACCTGGAGGCCATGGGCAAGATTGGCGCCGAGGGCCACATCAACCTGGACCTGCACGTGGGCACGGACGGCAACCTGTCCATCAACGCCTCCGCGTCGGGCTTCGCGGGTGCCCAGGCGAGCCTCACCGGCTCCATCGAGCTGAAGCACGAGGGCGACACCCTGGCCTCCGGCAGCATCACCGCCAGCGCCAGCGCGGGTGTCAGCGGCGACGCGCACGCCAACGTCGGGCTGAACAACGGCAACCTGGAGTTCGACGTGGGCGTCGAGGCCACCGCGGGCCTGGGCCTGGGTGTGGACATCGAGGGCTCGGTCAACGCGGGCAACGTGCTGAAGGCCGTGGGTGAGACGGCGGCCGCCGCGGGTGGCGAGGTCCTGGAGAACGTGGCCGAGGGTGCCATCAACGCGGGTGGCGCGGTGGTCGACGCGGCCGGCGACGTCTTCTCCGGCGCGGTGGACAAGGGCAAGGACATCATCGAGGGCGTTGGCGACTTCCTCGGCCTGTAATGCGAATCCGGAGCATTCCGGCGATGCCTGGCCCCCCGGGGCTGGGCTAGAGTCGGCGAACCCATGGCCGTCTCCAAGCTGGCTACCTCCGCGGCGCGACTGATGAAGCAGGGCCTCCTCAAAGAGGCGGCCCGTGAGTTCCAGCTCGCACTCGACCAGGACCCCCAGGACGCGAGCGCGCTGCTCGGCCTCGCGCGTCTGCGCCTCGCGCAGCACGACGAGGACGCGGCGCGCGGCCTCCTGGACCAACTGGTCTCACTCCACCCCACGCATCCCGAAGCGCTGAGCCACCTGGCGCGGATGAACGCCGAGAAGGGGGATGCGAGCGCGCTGGAACTGCTCGCGGCCCTCGCCGCGCAGCCCACGGCGGGCTTCTTCGAGGTGCTCAACCACGGCCGGGGGCTGCTCGCGCACCAGAAGTACGCGCAGGCCGTCAGCCCGCTGGAGCATGCGCTGGCGATGCAGCCGGGCAATGCCCAGACGCTCACGTACCTGGGCAAGGCACACCAGGGGACGGGCAACCTGGACGCGGCGCTCAAGGCGTACCAGGAGGCGGCCGAGGCGACTCGCACCGAGCACCTCCCCTTCCTGCTGGCCTCGCGTGTCCAGGTGCTCCAGGGCCAGATTGGTCCGGCGCTGGTGACGCTGCGGCAGGCCATCCTGCGCAAGCCCACGGAGCCGTCGCTGTTCCGCGAGTTCGCGTCGCTGTGCCTCTTCGCGGGGGCGCCCGACGCGGCGATGCGCGCGGCCATCGAGCTGCGGCTGAAGCTGCCGGAGAGCGCGGACGCCATCTACCTGCATGGCCTGTCCGCCTTCGTGGCGGGCAAGAACGAGGATGCCGACCGCATCCTGCGCGAGGCGCTCGAGAAGGCCCCGGGCAATGCCCAGGTGCGCGTGGCGCTCGCCAAGGTCCGGCGCAGGCTGGGCGACGACGCGGAGGCGAAGAAGCTGCTGGAGGAGACGCTGACGTTCGCTCCTGGCGACGTGGGCGCGGCCAACGACCTCTCCGTGCTGCACCTGTCCAAGCCCGGAGGCGCCAACGCCGCCCGGAAGGTGCTCTCCGAGGCGCTGAAGGCGAACCCGGACGACCCGGGCCTGCACCTCAACCTGGCGCTCGCGCTGGCGGACAGCGACGCGGCGACGGCGCTCACCCACGCCCGGCGCGCCCAGGCCAGCGAGGACAAGAACATCCGCGAGCAGGCGGATCGGCTCGTCACCGCGCTCGCGCCGCACTGAAGCAGCACGCCCTGGGCGCCGCGAGTACTCGCGGCGCCTGGGCTCACACCTCCGCGAGCGGTGGACCGGCGCAGCACCGCGCTCGGTCCTCGCGGCAACACCCTTCCATGGAGGTGGACCAGCGCGGCACCGCGCTCGGTCCTCGCGGGTGAGCAACAACGCCGCAACATCCTTGCAGGAAGGTGGACCAGCGCGGCGCCGCGCTCGGTCCTCGCGGGTGAGCAACAACACCGCAACATCCTTGCAGGAAGGTGGACCAGCGCGGCACCGCGCTCGGTCCTCGCGGGTGAGCAACAACACCGCAACATCCTTGCAGGAAGGTGGACCAGCGCGGCACCGCGCTCGGTCCTCGCGGGTGAGCAACAACGCCGCAACATCCTTGCAGGAAGGTGGACCAGCGCGGCACCGCGCTCGGTCCTCACGCGAGCGGCAACAGGCGGCCGTTAGCGCGTCGCCACCTAGCCCCGAAGCAGCCCCAGCGCGCCGAGCACCTCGGGGTACACCTTGCTGGCGAAGTACCGTCCGCCCGCGATGGTGAAGTGCACGCCGTCGCTCATCCGTAGCTTCATCGGCTTGCGGAAGCCCTCGACGCGCGCCTGGAGCAGCGCCTTGCCGTGCGCATCGGTGAAGTACCCGCGCGTGTCGACATAGCGCGCATCCGCGCGGGAGCTGATGACCTCGCGCTGGAGTCCCCGGATGAGGCTCAGCTTCTGCTCGAAGCGCTTCAGCCCCGTCGCGGGCAGCTCCAGCCAGACAATCTTCCGCCCCGGCGCGGCGATGACGCTCGCGAACGAGTCGATGCGCCGACGGTACGCGTCCTCCCACCCGGGCTTGCCCCAGTGGACCGGCTTGCCACCGCTGCGCTCCAGCAGCGACTGCCCATCATTGCCACCGAGGATGACCACCACCACGTCGGGCTGGTGGCGCTTCACTTCCTCCTCGCCCACCTCCATCCAGTCGAAGAAGTCCGGACGCGCCAGCCCCGTGGACGACCGGGCGCGGCGCGACGCGCGAATCTCCGGATGCGCCTCCAGCCGGGCCAGCAGGTAGTCCCCGAAGCCGGTGGCGATGAGGCTGTCGCCCAACAGCAACACGGAGCGCGGCCGCTCGGCGACGGGAGGCACCGGAGCCGCCGCGTCGGGAGCCGACGGCAACACGGGGGCCGCGCGCACGGCGTCGGACACGGAGCCGGCATCCTGCGCGGATGGAGCGGCCCACGCGAACCCGGTGGAGAAGACGACGAAGACGACGAAACCACGCGTGAAACGGTTCTGCATTCGGGGACGCACGGTAGCGGCAGGCCGCCGTCCCGTACATCCCCCTTTCACTCCGTCCACCCCTGGACAAGAGCCCCTCCCCGCGTCAGGCCGCCGACACACTCCGCGCGAACGACAGTCCGGCCAGCCATGGCCCGAGCAGCTCCGCGCACGCCTCCGGGTGGGTGAAGTACGGCACGTGTCCCGCCCCGCGCAGCAGATGCCGGGGCGTCCCGGGAGGCAGCGACTCCCCCAGCTTCGTCAGCGTGGAGGGAGGCACCAGCATGTCCCGGTCGCCCTGGATGCAGACACAGGAGACGTCCAGCCGACGCAGCTCGGGCGGAGGCGCTTCGCCGTGAATGGCGAGCGCGCGGTGCCACGTGCTGCGGCGCTCCAGCGCGGTGGTGGGCACCACCTCCGGGACTCGGGCGAAGGGAACGGGCCGCCACGCCGCCAGCCCCGCGGCGACCACACCGGGCCGACCCCACAGGGCGATGGGCCCCATCATCCCAATGAGCAGGCCGCGAGGGCCCAGGTGCGCCGTGCGCGTGAAAGACCCCAGGAACGCCACGCCCCGCACCACGCCGGCCGCCGCGAGGTGCGCGGCCACCATGCCTCCGAACGAGCTGGCCACCACCGCGTCCATCGGCCCCGCGGCCCGCAGGACCTGCCGCGCCAGGGCTCCCGCACCCAGGGCCGCATGCTCACCCTCCGGGTACTCGACGAGCACGGGACGGGCAACCGAGGACAACACTCCGGCGAGCGCACGGAAGCCCGAGCCACGGGCTCCCAATCCAGGCAGCAGGAGCACCCTCGGCCCCTCGCCCCGCCCTACCTCCGTGAGCTGTACCTCCGCGCGCATGTCACTCCCTCGCCGTGGCCGCGGGGAACACCGCGGAGACGCCGGTTCTGCCCGGCTCGGGCTCCACGGCCGGCTCCTGACGCACGGCACGCTCCAGGCCGAGGAAGGCCCGGGTGCGTTCATGTCGGGGCCGCTCCAACACCTGCGCCGGAGGACCTTCCTCCAGGATGCGCCCGCCATGCAGCACCAGCATCCGCGAGGCCAGCTCCCGGGCGAAGCGCATCTCGTGTGTCACCGCCACCAGGGTGAGTCCGTCCTCGCGGAGTCGTGACAGCAACTCCACCAGCTCGCCCACCCGCTCGGGGTCCAACGCGCTGGTGGGCTCGTCCAGCAACAGGGCCTCCGGCTCCATCGCCAGCGCCCGGGCGATGGCCACCCGCTGCTGCTCGCCACCGGACAGCTCCGACGGATAGGCCCCTTCGCGGTGCGACAGGCCCACCTTCTCCAGCAGCGCGCGCCCCAGCTCGGTGGCCGCCTTCGCGTCCAGGCCCCTCACGTACCGGGGCGCCTCGATGACGTTACCCAGCGCGGTGCGGTGCGCGAACAGGTGCCACTGCTGGAAGACGAAGCCCACGCGGCGCCGGATGTTGGACACCTGGGCACCCCGTGCACGTTGAACTCCAGGTGCCAGCACGTCGTCACCCACCCGGATGGAGCCCGCGTCGAACGGCTCCAGTCCATTCAGGCATCGCAAGAGCGTGCTCTTGCCACTGCCCGAGGGGCCCACCAACGCCACCACCTCACCGGGGGCGAAGCAGGCGCTGATTCCGTCCAGTACCGTGCGCCCGTCATAGCGCTTGCACAGGTCCTTCACTTCAATCATCCGCGTTCCAACCTCGCTTCCAACCGCCTCGCCAGCAGCGACAGAGGGTAGCTCATCGCCAGGTAGAGCGCCGCGCACAGCGCACCGGGCAACAACCAGCTGCGAACATCCACCGCGGTAATCGTCATCCGCTTGGTGAGTTCGACAACGGAGATGACGGACACCAGGGAGCTGTCCTTGAGCAGCGCGATGAAGTCGTTGGTGGCGCTCGGCAGCGCGACGCGGAACGCCTGGGGGAAGATGACCCGGCGCAGCGCCAGCGGCGTGGACATGCCCAGCGCGAGCGCCGCCTCCAACTGCCCGCGAGGCACCGCCAGCACCCCCGCCCGGTACACCTCCGCCTCGTAGGCCGCGTAGTTCAGCCCCAGCCCCAGCACCGCGGCGCTGAGCGCATCCAGCCGCAACACGCCCGCGAGGCCGTAGTAGAGGACATAGAGTTGCAACAACACGGGGGTGCCGCGAAACAGCTCCACGTACAGCGACGCCAGCCGCCCCAGCCAGCGTGGGCCATACAGCCGCGCCAGCGCCAGCCCCATGCCCAGCGGCACCGCGAGCGCCATCGCCCCCACGGAGACCACCAGCGTCACCAGCGAAGCCTGGAGGAACATCACCCACTGCGCCCAGCCCAGCCTGGGCGCCTGCGTCTGCGCGAGCACCTCGCGCGTCTGCGCATCCGACCACTCCACCATCCGCTGCTGCGCGGCGCTGTCGATGTTCCACCGCGCGAAGATTCGCCGGAGTTCACCCGAGCGGGCGATGTGCCCCAGCGCCACGTCCAGCGCCGCGCGCAGGTCCTCGTCCCCGGGCCGCACGGCGATGGCGTAGTAGCCCTCGCCCACGTCTCCCACCACGCGCAGCCCCGCCCGGGGCTGTCCGTAGCGCTGGGCGATGAGGTCATCCATCAGCACCGCATCCACCCGCCCCTGCTCCAGGTCGATGTACGGCTCCTCCACGCCTTCGTACGGCACCGCCTGGATGCCCTCGCGCTGGAGCAGATCCCACGCCTGGGAGTTGGCCAACGTCCCCACGCGCCGACCTCGCAGGGACGCGAGGCCCGTGACGGTGTCGTCATCGCGCCGGGCCAGCAGCCTCAGTTGGAAGATGAAGTACGGACGCGTGAAGAGGATGCGTCCACTGCGCGCGGGCGTGATTTCAATCCCGTTCAGCGCCACGTCGAACGAGCCTCGCTCCAGTGAGGGAATCAGGCTGGACCAGTCGTTCTGGATGAAGCGGGCGCGCACGCCCAGCTCCCTCGCGAGCGCGTCCGCCAGCTCCACCTCGAAGCCACGCATGCGCCCGGGCACCTCCGGGTCCTCCATCGCGTACGGCTCCCCACCCTGCGCGTCCGCGCCCCACCGCAGCTCGCCTGCCCGTCGCACCCGCTCCAGTCCCACCTCCTGCCTCTGGACGCAGGACGTCATCAGCACCGAGAGCACGAACAAGGCACCGGCACCGCGCCGCACTGCACTCACATTCATTCCGGGGACTCCCACTCTGTAGCAGGTGCAGGTGTGACCCAGTATTCAGGTCCTGACACTTTCTCCGGGACCCCGTACTAGAGTGCCGCGCCAGAGGAGCAAGGCGTCATGGAAGCATACAAGGTGCTGGTGGTGGACGACGAGCCGCAGGTGGCACACGCCTTGAGGCGGCTGCTGCGGCGCGAGGGTTTCGACGTCCAGCTCGCGTTCAACGGAGAGGAGGCCCTGGAGCGGCTCAAGGGCTTCAGTCCGGACATCGTCCTGACGGACTTCCGGATGCCGGGGATGACGGGCAGCGAGCTGCTGCAACGAATCAAGCGCAGCCATCCGCTCGCGCTGCGGCTCATCATCTCGGGCTACGCCGACTTCAAGTCGGTGGTGGCCTCGGTGAACGAAGGCGAAATCTGTCGTTTCATCAGCAAGCCATGGGACGACGCGGAGCTGGTGACGTACCTGTCAGGCCTTCTGCGCCACCGCGAGACGCTCGCCCAGCTCTACGCTCCGTTCCGCTCAGCGCACCAGGGTGTCAGCGCCGAGGTGAGCCCGACGGACGCGGCGCTCGTGCTGAAGGTGCAGGTGGCGGACCCTTCGTTCCCGGCGGAGCAGGCCGTGTCCATCATCGAGCGCTTCGCGGGCCTGCTGGCGGATGACAGCCTGAAGGTCGTCGGGGGCCTGCTGGAGCGCTTCGGCGGACGGCTGTCCTTCGTCGCGGAGGTGGGCGGCCCCCAGCGCCTGCGGCTGGAATTGCCGATGCGGGCGGAGCCGACGCCCGTCGTCCGACGGGGGCTCGGAGAGGCATGACCCCGACTCCGTCCGCGGAGCCCATCGACAACGAAATCGACGCGGACTGGGTGAACAGCCGGCTCAAGCGGTTCACCCTCCTGGCGTGCCTCCTCATCCATGGCCTGCTCGTCTCCAGCCTCTGGGGACAGTGGGGCACCATCCTCATGGTGACGGCGGGCTTCGCGGCGGTGACGACGGCCAATCAGGTCCTCGCACGCAACTTCTTCTCGCGCCACACCCGCGTCGTGGAGGCCGGGCGCTTCACGATGAACATGCTGGCCACCGTCTTCTACGGCATGGCGAGCGACTGGGCCCTGCCCGTGTGGCTGTACCTGCCGCTCAACGCGCTGTGGGTGGACTACTTCGCGGACTCGGGCGCGCGACTCCGGCTGGGGTTGCTGCTGGTGCTGGTGGCGGGAGCTGCGCTCTGGGACGGGTGCCCGCCGCTGCTCCCCGCCTGCTTCGTGCTGCTGTCCGTGCTCACGTACCTCATCTCCGAGGGCCGGGTCTTCCTCACGCACCATGCCCTGCGGGGACTGGCGCACCAACACGAGAAGCTGGCCCAGGCGCACGCGCAACTGGAGGTGGCCCACCGCCGGGCGCGCGAGCAGGAGCGGCTGTCCAGCCTGGGCATGCTGGCGGCGGGCGTGGCGCACGAAATCAACAACCCCATGAGCTACGTGAAGAGCAACGTGAACGCGCTGCTCATGGACCTGCGCGCGCTGCAGCCACTGCCCCCGGAGCTGCGGGAGTACGTGGACGACGTGCTGCCCGCCACCGCGGATGGCATCCGCCGCGTCGTCGCCATCGTCGCGGACCTGCGGCGCTTCGCGCGCGGAGACCCGGGGGCGCTGGAGGAGTACGACCTCAACGAGGAGATCGCCGTCGCGCTGCGCATCACCCGCACCCAGGTGCAGTCGCGCTGCGAGGTGGAGGTGACGCTGGCGGACCTGCCTCGCTTGCTGGGGCGCCCCGGACAGCTCGCGCAGGTGGTGGTGAACCTGCTCATGAACGCGGCGCAGGCCATGCCCGACGGTGGCCGCATCCAACTGTCCACGCGCATGGAGGCCGACGAGGCGGTGCTGTGCGTGCGGGACACGGGCATCGGCATGACGCCCGAGGTGCAGGCCAGGCTCTTCCAGCCCTTCTTCACCACCAAGCCCGCGGGCGAGGGCACGGGCATGGGGCTCGCCGTGGTGCACGGCATCATCACCTCGCACCAGGGCCACATCCACGTGGAGAGCGCTCCCCGGAATGGCACCTGCTTCACCGTCCGCCTGCCTCGAGTTCCTCCTCTGGGTCTGCGTCTGGCCGACCTCTCCGATGGGCCCCTGACGCCCCCCTCGACGAAGCCCCGTCCAGACGCGGCCTGAAGCGCCCCGCCAGAGAATCGAGTCCGCCGCATGTCTCCGTCCTCGCCGCCCACGTTCGTCAGCCGCTTCGAGCCCCACCACGTGGAGGACCCGTACCCGCTCTATGCCCGGCTGCGCCAGGAGGCGCCCGTCCACTTCAGCGAGGAGATGCACCTGTGGGTGGTCTCCCGGCATGAGGACGTGAAGGCAGTGGTGCTCAACCCGGAGGACTTCCTCTCCGCCAACGCCTTCAAGAACCCCGTGCCGCCCGCGCCCGAGGTGCTCGCAGCGCTCGCGGAGGGCTATCCCCAGGTTCCGGCGCTGGTGGACGACGACCCGCCCAACCACACGCGCATGCGCGTCATCGTCACCAAGGCCCTGGCCCCGCACCGCCTCAGCGCGATGGAGCCCCGGATTCACGCCATCGCCACGGAACTCCTGGACGGCTTTGCTCGCGACGGCCGCGCGGACCTGGTGGAGAAGCTCGGCTATCCGCTCCCCGCGCGTGTCATCGGCGCCATCCTCGGACTGCCGGACTCGGATTTGGAGCGGCTGAAGCGGTGGACGGAGGACCTGTCGCTCCTGTCCGCGGGCAACGCGCCCGTGGCCCGTCAGGTGGAGTGCGCGCGCGGGCTCGTCTCCATCCAGAAGTACCTGGCGGGCCACATCGCCGAGCGGCGGCTCGCACCGAGGGACGACCTCATCAGCGCCCTCATCGAGGCGCGCCACGAGGACACCCCGCCCCTCAGCGACGTGGAGCTCATCAGCCTGCTGGCCATGCTGCACTTCGCCGGCCACGAGACGACGGCGAACCTGCTGGGCAACCTGCTCGCGTGGGTGCTGAAGGAGCCGGAGCGGCTGCGCGAGCTGAGTGAGGAACCCTCCCGCATCCCCCGCGCGATTGAAGAGACGCTGCGGCTGGACGCCCCTGTGCAGGCGATGATGCGCACCACGCGGCGCGCGGTGAAGGTGGGCGACGTGGAGGTGCCCCAGGGCGCGCGAGTGCTCGTCCTCTATGCCTCCGCCAACCGCGATGGCGCCGCGTTCCACGCGCCCGAGCGGGGCGACCCCTTGCGCTCGGACCTGGGCAAGCACCTGGGCTTCGGCCTGGGCATCCACTACTGCATCGGCGCGCCCCTGGCCCGGATGGAGGTGCGCGTGGCCATGGAGCAATTGCTGAAGCGGTTGCCCGGCCTGCGACTGGCACCGGGCAACGCCATCACCTACGTGCCCAACTTCCTGCACCGGGGCCCCCGACAATTGCGCGTCGAGTGGGACCCGGCCTGACGAGGCGGCGCGAAGTGACGCGCCGGGCTCAGCGCTTCAACGCGGCGTCGATGTGGCCGGCGAAGACGTCCAGCGGCTGGGCGCCCATCACTCCGGTGCCATTGATGAAGAAGGTGGGCGTGCCGGCGATGCCCCGGCGCTGCGCCTCCACGAAGTCCGCCTCCACGTAGTTGTTCCACGCCTTCGTGTCGAGCGCCTTGCGGAAGCGCTCCAGGTCCAGCCCCAGCGTCTTCGCGTACTTCTCCAGCGAGGCCCGGTCCAACGAGCGCTGGTTCTCGAAGAGCACGTCGTGCATCTCCCAGAACTTCCCCTGCTCGTGCGCCGCCATGGACGCGGCGGCGGCCACCTTCGCATCCGCATGGGTTGGCAGGGGCATGTGCCGGAAGACGATGCGAATCTTGTCGCCGTACCGCTCGCGCAGGCCCTCGATGACGGACGCGCCCCGCGCACAGAAGGGGCACTCGAAGTCGGACCACACCTCCACCGTCACCGACGCGCTCCGCGGCCCCAGCGACGGAGCGTCGGCGCGCGGCGTGGCGGCGATGAGGGTGTTGTCGACAGCGCCCGGCTTCGACTTGGGGCACTTGCCGTCACACGACGGGGAAGGCTCGTGGGCGAAGGCGGGAGCGAACGAAGACAACAGGACGGCGGCCGCCATGATGGCGGAGACCCGGGACTTCATGGGAGGACCTCGCTTGAGTGTGGATGGGGACGCCGGGCCTCCTGCTCGGGGACCGGGCGTCGCGGGGCTCGTCGCCCTCGCGAACGAGAGTGACAGCAGCGCCGCGCGAGTTTCAGCGGCGTGTTATTTCCCGCGCACCATGTCCACTGAGCGCCTCTATTTCGACGACCCGTTCCTCCACCACTTCACCGCGCGCGTCGTCGCCCACGGCACGTGGAATGGCGCGACCTCCGTGGTGCTGGACCGCACGGCCTTCTATCCGGAGGCGGGTGGACAGATGGCCGACCACGGCGTGCTCGGAGGTCTGGCCGTGCGCGACGTGCAGGTGGATGACGACGGCACGGTGCACCACCTGCTGGACGTCTCGGGGACAGGCCCGCTGCCCGCGCCCGGCGTGGAGCTGGCGGGTGTGGTGGAGGCGGAGCGACGGCGCGCGCACATGTCGCTGCACACCGGCCAGCACATGCTGTCGCGCGCGCTGCTGGATATCGCGGGCGCGGCCACCGTGTCATCTCGACTGGGCGCCACGTGCACCATCGACACGGACCAGGACACCCTGGACGAGCAGCGTGTCGCCGAGGCAGAGGCGCACGTCAACGCCATCATCGACGCCGACCTCCCCATCCGCGCCTTCTTCCCCACGCCCGAGGAGCTCGCCGCGCTGCCCCTGCGCCGCGCCCCCAAGGTGACGGACAACATCCGCGTCATCCAGGTGGGCGACTTCGACGTGTCCCCCTGCGGAGGCACCCACTGCACTCGCACCGGACAGGTGGGAATGGTGCGGGTGCTGGGCGTGGAGCGCTACAAGGGCAAGGGCCGCGTCCTCTTCTCCGCGGGCCCGCGCGCGCGGCGCGAGCTGTGGGACGAGGCGGGCACGCTGCGCGCCATGGGGCGGGCCTTCACCTGCGGCCCCTCGGAAGTGCCCACCGTGGTGGAGAAGCTGCGCCGCGAGCTGACCGAGGCCCGCGAGGCCCTGGGCGCCGCCCGCGCGCGCCTGGCCGAGCACACCGCCGTGGAGCTCGCCGCCCGGTTGGACGCCTCCGCCGACAAGCACGTCGTCGCGGTACTGGACGGCGCCGGCCCCGAGCAGCTTCGCGCCGTGGCCACCCGCCTCACCTCCCGACCCGACGCGGTGGTGTTCCTCGCGGGCCGCGCGCCCGACGGCCTCTGCGTGCTCATCTCCCGGGGGGCCACCTCCTCCTTCGGCTGCGGCGCCTTCCTGAAACGGGCCGCCGAGGCCGCCGGGGGACGGGGCGGCGGACGTCCCGAACACGCCGAAGGCCGCCTCCCTCCCGGGACGGACTGGCCCGCAATCGTCACCTCCCTGCGAGGTTGACCCAGGGGGGGCATACCCGCACCCACCCGCAACGCGCCGCGTCATGAGTTCCCGACCGAAGGGATTTTCCCCGCCACGTTCAAACGAGCGGAGGGGGCGCTCCACCGGTGGAACGACATGAGAAGATGGGTGTAGGGGTTCGCGCCACGATGGACGACGGGCAGCACCGCCAGTTCGATGCTTTTGCACGCTCGCGACGGCCGGGACTGCTGCGTCTTGCGCGACGACTGTGCTCCGGGGGTGGAATCGACCCGGAGGACCTGGTGCAGGAAACACTCGAGCGCGCCTACCGGAACTTCGACCGGTTGGTGGCGGAGAACCCGGGCGCGGTGAGCGTGTGGCTGAGCACCACGCTGAGCAACCGCTTCCTGGACCACTGCCGGCGCAGACGCACGGAGGTGTTGGGGGCACCGTCGTTGCGCGTGGTGCAGGACCAGGAGGTGACCGGGGAGCCGGTGCCGCTGGAGCAATGGGAGCAGGTCACTCGGGATGACTTCCAGCGCGCCATCGAGCAGCTCCGGCCACCGCAATTGAGGGAGGCGTACCGGCTGCACGTGGCCGGACTTCGATATCGGGCCATCGCGCGGCAGTTGGATGCGCCCGAAGGAACAGTGGGGCGGTGGCTCAGCGAGGCGCGGCAGGCTCTGCGAGGGCTGCTGGCCCCCGGCGCCGCCTCGAGTGAGGGCAGGGCCAGACCATGAATGAGCTGTGCGACACACTGGAGACCTTCATCGACGGCGAGCTGGCGCCGGTGGACGCGGAGAACTTCCGCCACCACCTGACCCGCTGCCACGCGTGTGAGGCGCGGATGAAGGAGCTGCTCGCCCTGGAGCTCATCGCGGACGACGCACTGCACGCCTCCGGTGACACGCTCCCCTTCGTGCGTCCCCCGTCCCTGCTGAAGCGGCGAAGGACCTGGATGATGGTGGTGCCGCTGGCGCTGGCCGCGGGCCTGGCGGCGTGGGTGCTCGTGACGCGGCCGGCTTCGTCGACGGACTCTTCCGAACTGTGGCTGGGGCAGACGCCCGGGCGCACGTTGGAGGCCCGGTTGACCCATCCGGGCGCGGACCGGCACCGCCCCTACGAGGTGATGCGCAGTGGCGGCGACAAGCCCCGCGCGCTGTCACTGCGGGAGCTGGCGAAGCTGGAGGAGGCCGGAGACGAGCGAGGCATCGCCTCCGCGTACCTGCTGCGCGGAGACCCGGCCCAGGCTGGCGCCTTCCTGGACAAGCTCGACGCATCGCCGGACCTGGACTCGGACCGCGCCGCGCTGGCGCTTCAGCGAGGCGCCCCCGAGGAAGCCCTGGCGCTGGCGGACCGCGCGCTGAAGCAGCGGCCCGAACATGCGCAGGCCTTGTGGAACCGGGGACTGGCGCTCAAGGCCCTGGGCCTGTCGCTGCAAGCCGCGGAGGCCTTCGACCGGGTGGCGGCGATGAAGGAGCCCGGCTGGAGCGATGAGGCCGCGCAACGCGCCACGGAGCTGCGGCGTCAGGAAGAAGAACAGCGCAAGGGCTGGAAGGGCGCCAAGCAGCGCTGCGATGACATGGTGCTCGGAGGTGGTGTGCTTTCGCCGGCGGAGGTGGAGCGCTACCCGGGCCTGTCCCGCCTGTGCTTCTACGATGCCCTGCGCACCGCCACCCTCGCCGAGCGAGTGGAGTCCCTGCGTCCACTCGCCGTCCAGTTGGACCGCGTCGACGGAGGCACGCATCTGGAAGACGCCCTGCGCCGCGCAGCGCGGGTGGACTTCGAGGCGCGCGCGCCCCTGGCGAAGGAATACGTCCGCCTCACGCGAGGCGAGCTGGCACCGGCGGCGAGGGACACGCTGATTGCGAAGCTGCGCGAGGCGCGGCAGGAGGACATCCTGCTGGGCGCGCTGCTCTTCGTGTCGGACCCGCGTCAGCACGAGGAGGAGTACCGCGCGCTCGCGCTGGCCACGAAGGACCCCTGGTTCGCCCTGCTGGCCGAGGAGCGTCAGGCGAAGGCGGACCTCCAGCGAGGACAAGCGCCGCGGGCCCTGACGCGATTGACCGTGGCCCTGCGCACCTGCGACTCCGAGCAGCGCTTCAGCTATCGCTGCCTGGAGCTCCTGCGGAATCTGTCCCTGGTGGAGCGGCAGCTTCACCGCCCCGTGGAGGCGCGGACGCACGGACTCGCGGCGCTCGCGCGCGCGCGCGGTGGCCGGGAGTGGTCCAAGGAGTTCCGACTCATCCAGGAGCTGGGACAGGTGGCCATCTTCCATGGGGACCTGTCGTTGGCCCGCGCGTACATGGAGGAAGCCATCCTGCGCACACCGGAGCGCTGCGAGGACCATGAGCTGCCCTACGCGAACCTCGCGCTCGCGTACTACCGCACCTTCGACTTCGCGGGCGCCCGGGAGCAGTTGGACCGCGCGGCGAAGTGCGGCCGTCCTCCGTCCCTGGCGCGGGCCTTCGTCATCGCGGACCTGGCGCATACCCACGCCCGAAGCGACATGGACGCGGACCTCCTCACGCGCGGACTGGCGGCGATTCGCACGACGCCCGCGTCGCTGGAGGCCGCGGGGGATGGCCCCATGCTGCGCCACATCGAAGGGCGCTTCTTCGTCGAGCAGGACCGGCGCCGGGGACAGGCCCTGCTGCGTCAAGCCATCACCGAGGCGGCGCCGCTGCTCGCCTCGGATGTGACCGCGCGCAAGGCGCGGGTCTACAGCTACACGTCGCTCATCCTGGACGCGGCCCACCACGGAGAGTTGGAGAAGGCGCTCGCCCTCTTCGCCGAGGAACGCTCGCTGGCGCTGCCCGAGCGCTGCGCGCTGGGTGTCACGGTGGATGACGAGCGCACGGCCCTGGTGGCCCGGGATGCATCCGGACGGCTCCTCGGTCACTACGACGCGGATCGCCGCCAGCGCCTGGAAGGCGTCGAGGGCCTGGTGCCCGCGAAGCTCGTGGACGCGCTGCGGGACTGTCCCAGCGTGGACGTGCTGGCGCGCCCGCCCGTCCTGGGCAAGCCCGGGTTGCTGCCGCCGGACCTCGCCTGGACGTACCGGGTGGCCCCGCCGCCCCCGGCGTCCTCGCCACATGCCCAGCGCCGGCTCGTCGTGGCCGACGTGAATGCGCCCGCGGAGCTGCGCCTGCCATCGCTGCGCGCCTGGAGTCCTCCGGATGCGGAGGACAGCTCGCTGTCGACCCTGAAGGGGGCCTCGGCCACGCCGACCCAGGTGCTCCGGGCGATGCACGAGGCCACCGAGGTGCAGATTCACGCCCACGGCGTCGTCGACCCGCATGTCGCCGACGGCTCCCTGCTCGTGCTCTCTCCCGAGGAGCAGGGCGGGCGCTATGCGCTGACGGCCGCCGACGTCCAGGGGCAGCGGCTCCTGGGGCGGCCCGTGGTGCTGCTCGCGGCCTGCCATGCCGCGCACAGCACGACCTACTTCCACGAAACGTTTGGTTTGCCCGTGGCGTTCGTGGAGGCCGGCGCGCGAGCGGTGCTCGCCGCCACCCAGGAGATTCCCGACACCGAGGCGTCCGCCTTCTTCGAGCCGGTGCTGGAGCGCATTCGCGCGGGAATCCCCGCAGCCCTCGTCCTGCGTGATGCACGCCAGGACTGGCTTCGCAGTCGGGGGAGTGCCTGGGTCCGCCAGGTGCTCCTCTTCGAATAGTCGTCTCCTTTCGACCCCGAGCTCCAAGTCATCATGAAGAAAAGCCTCCTGTTGGTCCCCCTGCTGCTGAGCGTCGCGGCGTGCCGCCACGTCGAAACGGTTCCTTCGACCCAGCAGATTCAGCGCAGCGCGCCCGAAGGGGCGCTCGTCCGCGTCATCCTGCGGGACAGGACGAATCCCGACCGCGCCACCCTCTTCACCGTCGACGTGAGCCGCAACGAAATCGTCAGCCAGACGAACCACGTGCCCGCCTCGTCCCGAAGCGCGCTGGATGCGCCCGCGTCCGAGGAAGGCGCCCCCACGTCGTCGATGCAGCAGGCCCCGCCCCCCGCGCCGAAGAATGTCGGCACCGTCGAGGTGCTCACCGACTGCAAGCCCAAGGACGAGAAGGAGGGGTGTCTGAACCTGGCGGACCTGACCGACGGTGACCCGGGTGGCGTGTCGGGCGGCGGCGGCGACCCCACCGGCCACCAGAGCCTCAAGGCGAAGGTGCTGCGACTGGCGGGCCTGGCCTTCTGGTCCACCCGGCATGTCGGCATTCCCACCGTGACGTCAGTCCCGCGCGTCGACGGGCCCGCCCAGCGGTAGTCCCGAGCACCACGGCACCCGGAGGCTCCGGCACCGCGAGGAAGCGGCGCCGGGGCCTTCGTCGTTTCAGGGGCCCTTGCCGCCCGCGTCCACGGTGGGCGACAGCCCTGCGAGCGTCTCCACGTAGGACGTGGCCACTCGCAGGAAACGCGCGCCCCGGACACCGGTGAGGTACTGGCGCTTCATCGCGCGCGTGGCGCCCACGTAGAACATGGCGCGGCGGATGCGTTCGTTCTCCCGGGCGTTGCGCTCCCTGGCGCCCGCCATCCAGTTCTCCACGGTGTCCAGCGCATCCAGGCCCGCGAAGAAGACGATGGGGCACTCGTGGCCCTTGCAGGAGAACACGGTGGTGGCGCGCACGTGGTCCACACCACTCACCCGGAAGTCCGTCACGTCGCGGCCACCCTTGCCGCCGTAGGCATGCGCGGGTACTCCCGCGCGGTTGAGCGCCTCCGTGTACTGGGACGGCATGACGGGCGCGACGACGAGGATGTCACCGGGATGGACGCCCTCCTCGCGAATGAGGCGGGCCACTTCCTTCGCCACCTGACGGGCCTCGCTGGCGCCGGAGGCAAAGCCGCGCACCTGGGGCAGCACACCGCCGCGCTCGGTGGACTGCACGCGGTACAGGCCCTCCAGCGTCTCCTCGGGCAGCCACAGGAGTCCCTCGCGGGCCAGCTCTCCCGCCTTCATGTACTCGCGCATGCCGGGGTCGCTGGTGGCGTGCTGGCGCAGCGGGTCCAGCACCACGTTGAAGGCGACGTCGAGGATGTCGCGGGTGGCGCGGAAGGTCTCCTTGAGGACGCGGGTGCGGCCCCGGAACGACAGCCCCTCCGGGAGCTGCTCCTTGAGGGAGTCGATGGGCACCTGGCCGTAGACGTTCTGCGAGTCATCCATGAACAACTGGAGACAGCGCACCTCTCGTCCGTCCGCCAGCGTGTGCGGGAGCACCAGCGCGTGGAGCATGGCCAGCGCGCGAGCATCCATGTCCTGCGCCTCGTCCACGAAGACGCCGTCGAAGGACGCGGGCTCCACGCGGCGCAGCGCCCCCACGTGCTTCACCATCACCCGGGCTCGCAGCTCGCGTGCGCGCACCCGGCCGGCGCGCTGGATGATTGCCTCCATCAGCAGCTTGTCCACCAGCGGCGCGAGCGCGCGGTTGAAGAAGGACACGAGCACCCGCGTGTCCTCGTGCTCCAGCAGGTAGCGCGCCACCCAATGGGCCAGGACAAAGGTCTTGCCGCTGCCGGCCACGCCGCGCACCAGGTGGTGGCCGTCGTCGAAGCGCCGCTCGAAGAGGGATACCTGCTCCTGGGTGAAGAGGGGCCGCGTGGGGCGCGAGCCTTCGATTTCACCGCCCAGCGTGGCCGGTGCGCTCGGTGGAGGTGGGGGTGGAGGTTGCTGGGGCTGCTGCGGCATGGGCAGCGGCTCCAGGCGGAGCGGCGTGCCAGGGTGGACCTTCAGGCGCGGCAGCAGCGACAAGAAGCGCTGGGGAATGGTGGCGCCCCGGGCCTCGTCGCGGGAGGCGAGCACCAGCAGGTAGTCGCGCGCGCGGCTGGCGGCCACGTTGAGCATGGGCACCAGCGTGTGGGGAGGAAAGGGACGGCCTCCGGCCACGGTGTCCACCAGCACGACGTCGTACTGGGTGCCCTGTTGGCGGTGGATGGTGGACGCGCTGAAGGCGTCACCGCGAAACCCGGCGGACGTGCCCAGTCTGCGCAGGAGCGCGGCCTGGGCGCGATAGGGCGTGACACACAGGACGCTGAGGCCCGCGCGCACGGCCTCACGGGCGAGCGACACGGCCAGCTCGGCGGACAGCTCTCGCTGGTAGCCAGAGCCTGTCTCACCCCGGCCGTGGGTGAGGCGCTTCGGATCTCGGCTGAGGCCGTCGAGCACCACCCAACCGGCGCGCGTGGCGGCGAACGCGGGCACGGGCGGGGCCTTCTGCGCGCGGGCCTTGACGATGTCACCGTCCTCCAGCGCGCCGCCGTAGCAGAAGTGGCTCACGACGCGGGCGATGTCCGGGTGCATGCGGTGCTGGGTGCGCAGCAGCAGGACGTCCGCCCGCGCGGCGTCCTTCACGGCATCCTCCAGATGGGACAGGCCGCTGGCGCGCAGCCACTTCTGGGTGCCGCGTCCGGCGCCCTCGGCGGCGCGAGACACGGGGCCAATCTGCTTGGGGTCTCCGGCGAGCGTCACGCGCTCGGCCAGGGGCGCCATCAGCGCGGTGGCGGCGCGAGTCACCATGCCGGCCTCGTCGACCACGAGTCGCGCGAAGGTGCTCTTGCCTTCCAGCTCCGACACCAGACGCAGGGCGCGGTGCACGGTGAGGACCATGAGCGGGCAGTCGCCCTTCTCCGCTTCCTTGAGCGTGGGGTCCTTCATCTTCCCGCGCAGGCCGCGCAGCTCCGCCTGGAGCTTGGCGAGTTCGTGCGCGGGGCCGCCTCGGACACGTTGGAGGTACAGCTCGCGCTCGCGCTCCTCGATGCTCGCGCGCAGCTTGCCGCCCTTGGTGTCCTCGAGCGTGACGGTGGGAAGCTTCGCCAGCGCGTCACTGGCGCCGGTGCCACCCCGGAAGATGCTGCGCGCCAGGGGGCGCAGGGGGATGGGCTCGCGCTCCAGGAGCGCGCTGACGCGAAGGACCAGTTCGTCCGCGGCGCGATTGGTGGGAGCGACGGCGAGGATGCGCTCCCCGGGGAAGGCGCGCAGGGCGCGGGCGATGAGGTCCGCGATGGCCGTCGTCTTGCCGGTGCCGGGAGGGCCCCAGATGCAGCCCCAGGGCTGGGCCCACAGGCGGTCGGCGGGCATCAACTCCGCGTGCTGGGGGCGAACCTCCGTGGCGGGCTCTTCGCCGCTGGCGCGACGCAGGGCCTGGGTGAGCGCGGGCTGTCGCTCCTCGTAGGCCGAGGCGGCCGTGCAGAGCGCCTCCGCGAAGTCATAGGGCCGGTAGCACCAGCGCTCGGCGGAGAGGGCGCGGCGGTCCACGTCGTCGCCGTGCTCGGGAGCGGCGAAGACTCGGCCGGACTCGAAGTCGAGGTGGACGACGTCGCCGCCGAAGACGCACTCCTCGCCCAGGAAGCCGAGCAGGGAGCCACCGGACCAGTCCGGGTCGGCGGCGGGCACGGGGACCAGGGAGATGACGCTCGGCCCCTGGAGGCTGACCTGACGGACGTCTTGCAGCAGCTTCGCGCGGTACTGGCTGCGCTCGGAGAGGAGCGCGTCGCTCAGGTCATCGGGGAGGTAGGCGGGAGGGCGCCAGGCCTCGCGGCGTTTTCCGGTCGCCACGGCGGCCTGCATGGCCTCGCGCTCGGACGTGGTGACGTCGGTGGGCGCGGCCACGTCGCGGGCGGGCGGCTCATCGGGTGTCGAGGACTCGGCGAGAGGCGCGGCGGGCTTCGGGCTCCGGCCTTTCGAGCGGGAAAGGGCCAGCAACGGATTGGGCGACCGGGGGATGTCCTCCGTCGGGTCCAGGACGGAGGCGGGAGTCGAGGATACGTCGTCGGTCGGGTCCGCGTGTGGGAGCTGTCGCGTAGACGCACTGGAACGCGAGGACGGTGGCGGGACGGGAGCATCGTCGTACTCGACGTGAAGCTCTCGGACGGAGTCTCCCTCTTGCGGCGCGGGGCGCCCTTCGGAGACTTCGTTGTGCGTCCGGTGCGTCATGGCGGCGGGCCCGGGCCCCTCGGGCCGAGCCGGGTACGGGCGCGCGAAGGTAGGGGAGGCATGGATCCACGTCAACGCGCCCACGCCCCCACATCCCTGGTGTCAGTCGAGGAAGCGCCGCCACCAGCGACGGACTTCCTCCTCGGAGTACGCCGGTTCGGAGTCATACCCCCTCCAGACCGTTGCATGCCCCGGAAGGAACTTCTCCATCCAGGGATCCAGGACTCGCGCCAGCTCACGGTAGGCGGGGAGGTTGTCTCCGCGAGAGAGGTCTCCGGCTTCGGGCCACGCACCGAGCGTCACCACGGCGGTCCCCGAAGTGCCCACATCTTGAACGGTGGTTCCTGGTGAATGGAGTCGGGCTCGCAAGCTCGCTTGCCCCCCCAGGGACTCGAGCAGCGAGGGGCCCAGGAAATTCAGCCAGTGGACGCCATCGACCCGGTCGCCCAAGTGCCAGTGAGTCAGGACTCCGGGCACATCCACTCCGGGGTAGCGGGCGAGTTCCTCCTTCAGTCGGGGAAGGGCATGCCAGCGGGCCGTATGGAGAGCCAGCGCAAGCCCCGCATGGCCGGATGAGAGTGGCAATCCAGAGGCCATCTCCATGGCCAGTTCTCGCACGTGCCCGGGGCCATGGGCCTCGACGTACTCGGAGGGAAGCGTGGCAGTCAGGAGACTGGCGCCTGTCCTGGAAGGCTCTCGAGAGGGAAGGCGCGCCTGATACCAGAACAGATACCCGTTGTCGTCAGACTGGTCTCCGCCAGTCAGGAGCACAGAGCGGTCTGTTTGTGTCTTGGACATCTGCCGGTAGAACAGATCGGTCTCGGGGACGTCTTCGAAAAACCACCTCGTAGGGCTCGGACGTAGCGAGGCCCGAACCATTTCCCATTCCTCGGAATTGAGGCGAATGGCTTCACCATCCTCCCATGACTGGGTCAGTCCTTCGGGGCCATCCCCCACGGCTCGCCGATAGACTCCGAGAGCATGTTCGATACCAGCAGCGAGTTCCTGATGGTCATGTGGCATGTAATACACGATGCGCAGCACATCCCGAACCACCAGTCGCTCGCCATCAGGACGGTTGGCGAAACGGCGGATGCGAGGGAAGCGCTCACTCTGGGCTGACATGGCTGACCCCAAGTTGAGGTGTGACGATCGACGGAGAACAAGGCCGACCTAGTTTTTCGTACTGTCTCAATTGCTTCAGGACGTCGGTGTTGTCGAGCGGATTGCTCTTGCTGGCAGTCGTGCACGGAAACTTGAAGTCGTAGACGCACTGGACCCGGTTGGGGTCTTTAGAGAAGTGGACGACGATGTCTGGCTTGAGCGACTTCGCCCAAACCTGGGTGAGGGCATACCGTCCCGTCCTCGGGTCGGGCCCGTATCGCGGCTCCACGGAGATGTTGTCGGGGAAGAGCCGCACCAGCTCTCGCCTCACGCACGCAAAAGCCACCTCGTGCTTCAGTCTTCCCAACTCCATGCGGCGCCTGACCTTATTGCCCTTTTCATCGTATCCGACCACGCGTTCGCACTCCGCATCATCGGGCCTCTTCCCAAGCCCGTACTCGCGTTCATTGACCTCTTGATTCGCCTCCTTCGCACACTGGACCAGGAGGTGCTCCACGCGCGCCAGCTCGGCGGACTCCAGCACTCGAAACGCTGCACCGACAGCCCGAGCCACCCCCACCACACGCGGGAGCGTGGGCATGATGGCCTCACTCCCACGTTGCGTGTAGCAGGCGGGGTTCTTCCCACAAGCGTTCGTGGCTGAATCCACGGTCTGCTCGTAACGAGCGGGAGTCCCCGGACTCGACCCACCCGGCGCCGTCGTCGCACATGACACCGGCAGCAGAAACCCCAGGACCCACCACCTCACCACCGCCAGGAAGCCCATCTGCTTTGACAGCATAATCATGAATTACAGGATACTGCCTCCAGGGCCCCTCAGGCCGGCCAGTCGCCCACGGGCCAGGAAGGCGAGGTGGGCACGAGGCCCTCTTGGGTGTACACCCCCGCTCCCGCCCTGTTTGCTTCGTGGCGCGGGGGGTGTTTAGGAGAGATGCCCCCGAAGCAGCCGCCCCATCGCCATGGCCCTTCCGACTCGCTACGCCCATCCCTTCCTGCCCATCACCCGTGCCGACATGCAGGCGCGTGGCTGGGAGCAGTGCGACATCATCATCGTGACGGGAGACGCGTACGTGGACCACCCGGCCTTCGGCCCGGTGCTCATCGCCCGCTTCCTGGAGGGCCGAGGCTTCAAGGTGGGCATCATCCCCCAGCCTGACTGGCACTCGGCCGAGCCCTTCAAGGCCCTGGGGCCTCCGCGCATGTTCTTCGGGGTCGCCGCCGGCAACCTCGACTCCATGCTCAACCGGCTCACGGCGCAGAAGAAGAACCGCTCCGAGGACCAGTACAGCCCCGGCGGCCGCACCAACTGCCGCCCGGACCGCGCCACCATCGTCTACGCCCAGCGCTGCCGCGAGGCCTACCCCGACGTCCCCATCGTCCTCGGCGGCATCGAGGCCAGCCTCCGCCGCATCGCCCACTTCGACTACTGGAGCGAGAAGGTCCGCCGCTCCATCCTCTTCGATGCCAAGGCCGACCTGCTCGTCTTCGGCATGGGCGAGCGCCCCATCATGGAAGTCGCCGACCGCATGAGGAACGGCGAGCGCATCGAGGACATCCGCGACGTGCGCGGCACCGCGTACCTCATCAGCGACGAGCAGATGCGCGTCCACGAGGCCGACCCGGCCAAACGCGCCGCGGACCGCAAGACGGTCGTCCTGCCGCCCTACGAGTCCGTCGTCACCGACAAGCAGGCCTTCGCGGTGATGAGCCGCGACTTCCAGATGGAGACCAACCCGGGCAACGCGCGCCCCCTCGCGCAGCGCCACGGCAACCGCGCCATCTTCATGAACGCGCCCGCGCTCCCGCTGGAGGACGGCGTGGGCAACCCCGCCACCGGTGAGAAGACCGTGGCGATGGACGAGCTGTACGACCTGCCCTTCAACCGCGTCCCCCACCCCCTCTACAAGAACGAGGGCATCCCCGCGTACGAGACGGTGAAGCACTCCATCGTCCTCATGCGCGGCTGCTTCGGCGGCTGCACCTTCTGCTCGATTACCGAACACGAAGGCCGCGTCATCCAGAGCCGCTCCGCGGAGAGCGTGCTGCGCGAGGTCCGCGCGCTGCGACGCATGGGCGACTTCCGAGGCACCATCACCGACCTCGGCGGCCCCACCGCCAACATGTACAAGCTCAAGTGCAAGAGCGAGGACATCGAGAAGCGCTGCCGCAAGCTTTCCTGCGTGCATCCGGGCGTGTGCGAGAACCTCCAGACGGACCACGGCCCGCTCATCAGCCTGATGAAGGACGTGCGCGAGGAGGAAGGCGTCAAGCATGTCTTCATCGCCAGCGGCGTCCGCTACGACCTGGCCGAGCGCTCGCCGGAGTACGTGAAGGAGCTGGCGGCACACCACGTGGGCGGACAGCTCTCCGTCGCGCCCGAGCATGTCTCGCCGCGCGTGCTGGAGAAGATGAAGAAGCCCGGCATCGAAAGCTTCGAGCGCTTCCAGGCCATGTTCGCCTGCGCCAGCGAAGAGGCCGGCAAGGAGCAGTACGACATCCCCTACTTCATCAGCGGCCACCCCGGCTCCACACTGGAAGACATGGTGGACCTGGCGCTGTGGCTGAAGAAGAACGGGAAGCGGCCTCGTCAGGTGCAGGATTTCATCCCCACCCCCATGGCCATGGCCACCGCCATGTACTTCACCGGCATCGACCCGCTGAAGATGGAGCCCGTCTACACGGCCCAGGGTCTGCGCGAGAAGCGGCTGCAGAAGGCGCTTTTGCTCTACTGGAACCCGGAGCACTGGCCGCTGGCGCGCGAGGCGCTGAGGCAGGCAGGCCGCTCGGACCTCATCGGCCGGGGCCCGCAGGCGCTCGTCCCTCCGGAGACGCCCGCCGAGGCCGCTCGACGTCAGCGCACCGAGGGACGCGACGCGGACGACGCACCGCGCGACACGCAGGCCCCCTCCGCGCAGCCCCGTCCCAGCGGTTCCCGAGGCCCGGGACGCCAGGGCTCGCGACCGCGCTGAGGAAAGTGACAGGGATTGCGCGGGGCTTTGAATAAACCGCGCGGCGTTGCGTCGGGGGGCCACATGCTCCCCTTCCTCGCCCTGCTGCTGCTGGCCTCCGCGCCGCCCACGCCCCGCGTCGAGCTGCCACCGCCACCGCCACCACCTCAGCCCACCCCTGAATGCATCAGCTCCCAGGGGCGCACGGTGTGCGGTTTTCAATGCAAGACGAGCGTCTCCGACATCGACTGCGCCCAGACACCCTACGGGACGTGCGAGGTCACCAATGGAGGCGTCTACTGTTGGGACCCGCCACGGGTGGCCATCCAGCACCCACCGCTCACTTCCGTGAGCCCCGAGTGCAAGTCCGTCCGGGGCAAGGTGGCCTGCGGCTTCAACTGCCGCCTGTTCAACGGCGAGGTGGCCTGCAACGACACGCCCTACGGTGTCTGCAGCACCCACTTCGGGAAGCTCGTCTGCTGGGACCCGCCGGAGAGCGTCATCCACGAGTACGCCGCCGAGACACCCAGGCCCCGCTGCGTCAATGCGTCGGAGGCCGTGGCCTGCGGCTTCGATTGCAAGGCCACCCGCACGGAGGTGCGCTGCGCCAGCACGCCTCGGGGCGTGTGCAGGCTGGTCGACCAGAAGTTCACCTGCTTCGACCCGCCGTCGCTCCTGCACTGCGACCACAGCCAGCCGCCACGACCCGCACGCGCCCACGCGCGCTGAAGCCCGTCACCCCACTGTGCTGGAAACGACCCTTTGTGACGAGGGGAAGTATCCTTCTGGGGCGCCGGTTCGTCTGACGGGGATGACAATCCAGGAACCCAGCAATCGTCGCCTTTTTGTCTCCATGATCGTCTCGCTCGACGGGTTCATCGCGGACCCCGACGGGCGGCTCGATTGGTTCGAGGACGGCAATCCTCAGTTCGAGCAGTACTGCGAAGAGATGATCGACTCGGTCGGCCTGGCGCTGTACGGACGGCGCTCGTACGAGGAGATGCTGGCCTACTGGCCCAACGCGGAGCTCAACCCCCGTTCTCCCCAGGACCTCGTATTCGCCCGCAAGATGAACGCACTGCCGAAGGTCGTTCTGTCGCGGACGCTCGAGCATGCCGCATGGAACAACACCCGCATCATCAAGGAGCGTATCGCCGAGGAAATCACCGAGCTGAAGCGTCAACCCGGCAAGCCGATTGTGGCGTGGGCCGGCGCGGGGCTCGTCTCGACCCTCACCCGGCTTCGACTCGTCGATGAGTATCGGCTCATCATCCACCCGGTGCTCCTCGGACGAGGCACACCGCTCTTCAAGGACATCGAAGCCCGACAGAAGCTGAAGCTGGTCCGAACGACCCAGCTCGGTCAGGGCCTGGTGGTCCTCTGCTATGAACCGATGACACCGTGAGCAAGTCGCCCCCCGAAATCAACGCGCTGAGCGACGAGGTGAAGTCGTCCTGGCATCGATTCCTCGACGTCTTCGAGCCGATGCGTCCCGAGCTCTTTCGCTACTGCCGCCACCTCACACGCAGCCCGTGGGACGCGGAGGACCTGGTTCAGGACACCCTCGCGAGAGCGTTCGTGACGCTCGGGACGGTGTTCATGGCGCTTCCAAATCCACGCGCGTGGATCTTCCGGGTGGCCTCGAACCTCTGGGTGGACCGCATGCGGCGCATGCGCCTCGAGCTCACCTTCGAGGCGCCCGCCGATTCGGCGACGGAGCCGGACCCTCGGGCACCACGCGAGGCCGCTGGCTCCTTGCTGGTGCGGCTGTCTCCCCAGGAGCGGGCCGCGGTGGTCCTCAAGGATGTGTTCGACTTCTCGCTCCAGGAAATCGCGGACGCACTCTCGACGACGGTGGGCGCGGTGAAGTCCGCGCTCCATCGGGGGCGGGGCCTGTTGGCGGTGCCCGAGGAGCCGATGACTCGAGCACCCGCGCCCGCGGTGCTGGACGCGTTCTGTGCGGCGTTCAATGCCCGGAACCTGGAGCGACTGACCGACCTCCTGCTCGACAGCGCCAGCGTGGAAATCGTCGGCGTCGTCACTGAGTACGGCCAGGACGCACCGAAGAATCCGGACACCGGGTCTTTCGCCGGAACGCTCGCGCCCATCACCTTCGACGAGCGGGGAGGCGTCCCGCCGCATCTGCTCGAAGGGTACCTGTCGACCAGCCCTCGCTGCGAAGTCCGCGCGTATCGCGGCTCGCCCATTCTGGTCTTCTGGTACGAGCACGAAGAGGGCGCCCTGGTTCGCACCGTGATGGCCGTGGAGACGGACGGCGAGCGCATCGTCCGGGTGCGCAACTACTTCTTCACCCCGGATGTCATCGCCGAGCTGTGCACGGAGCTGGGCGTGCCCTACCGGGTCAACGGCTATCGCTACTGGGTGGATGGCCGGTAGCAGCCGAGGAAGGTCCGTCCAGAGGGGGAAGGGCCACCGCGGCACGTGAACGGACCCGCCTGGCATTCAGGCGGAACGCGGGGGTGCAGCCCACGTCATGCCGTTGTGGCACCATGGTGAGGCGTGGGCTCACGCGCCTGTCGACGAGCCCCGCGAGCCCCTCCCGCGCTTCCGCATGAGCACCCCACCCCTGTCCTGGCCAAGAGTCCTCGCGAGCTTCGCGAGCGTGGGGCTGTGCCTCCTGTTCTGCTGTGCCCGCGCCCCCGCGCCCCCGCTGGGACACGAGGTCTATGTGTGGCAGCGGGACTGGAGCCCGGAGCTCGGGCACGCGCTCACGCAACTGCCCTCGGAGCTGGGCGCCCTGCGAGTCCTCGCGCGGGAGCGCTCCGGGGCCACGCGGGTCGCAGTGACAGTGGCGGTGGACGTGCCGGCCCTGGCGAAGACGGGGCGCGAGGTGGTGGCCGTCCTCCGCGTGGACGGGACGGCGCCGCTCGACGGCGTGTCCCTCCAGGAAGTGGCGACACTCGCCCGCGACTGGAAGGCGCGCGGCGTGCGAGTCCGAGGCGTGGAGGTGGACCACGACTGCGCGACCGCTTCCCTGCCCGCCTACGCGGACTGGCTCGCGCGTGAGCGGAGCGGGCTCGGAGACCTCTCGCTCTCCATCACCGCGCTGCCCACCTGGGCGAACTCGCCCGCCCTGGAGCGCCTGACGTCCATCCCCGACGACATCGTCGTCCAGGTGCATGCCGTGCGCGCCCCCTCCCTCTTCACCCCCGAGGAGGCCCGCGGCTTCATCGAGGCGTGGGCCAAGGCCTCGCCCCATCCCTTCCGGATTGCCCTGCCCACGTACCGCGCGCGGCTTCGCGACGGACGACTCCTGACGTCCGAACCCCACGAGGTGTCGCGCCTGCTCACCCACCTGCGGGAGCACCCGGTGAAGGGCATGAAGGGCATCGTCTGGTTCCGGCTCGGACACGCGGGCGACGCGGAGTCCTGGAGCCTGAGCACGCTATCGGCGGTGGTGCGCGGCGAGAAGCTCACGCCCCGACTGGAGCCCCGGCTGGTGGACGCGGGAGGCGGCACGCTCGACATCGTCCTCGAGAACACAGGCCGCGTGGACACCGAGGCGCCCGCGCGCCTCACCCTTTCTGGAAACCTGGAGGTCCTCGACGGCGTGGGCGGCTATGCCCCGCGAGGGACCTCACTCGTGGCGCGCACGCCTCCCCGCCTGCGCGCTGGCGAACGACGCGTCATCGGCTTCGTGCGGGGAACCGAGGTGTCACTTGTGGCTCCGTAGTCTGCTGGCCTCCCTGCTCGTCCTCATGCTGCTCGCGCCGGTGCGCTCGGCCGATGCCTGCGGACCCGACTTTCCCCATCGACTCCTCGTGGACCGCGCGGGCACTCTCGGCGAGCTGCCAGACGGCGCCTTCTCGCTCGAGGCCACACGACTGGCTCCCAAGCCCCTGGAGTCGTTCCGGGTGATGGAGGGTGGAGACGAGCCCGTCGATGCACGCACAGGCGGCGGGGCACGGGAGACGGAGCTGTACGAGGCGGGCGCCAGGGCCTTCACAAGCGGAGATGCGCAGACGGCGCGCGCCCGCTTCAACGACGTGCTCGCGCTGCCGGCCGGGGAGCGCCGCCACTACTCCACCTTCGCCGCCTTCATGCTGGGCCGCAACGCGGGCGCGGGCTTCGAGCAGGACGCGCAGCACGGCTTCGAGCGCACGCGGCAGCTCGCGCGCGAGGGCTTCGACGACCCGCTGGGCCTCGCGGTCGCCAGCCTGGGCGAGCAGGCGCGCGGCCTGCTCCGGGCGGGAGACGATGCTGGCGCCATCCGGCTGTACGCGGAGCAGGCCGCTCATGGGAGCGGAGGCGCGGTGACCTCGCTGCTCATGGTCGCACGCGCGCTCGCCCGCGATGAGGCCCGGCTCCACGCCGCGCTGAAGGACCCGCTGGCGCAGCGGCTCATGACCACCTTCGTGTGGACGCGTGGCCAGGAGTGGTACGGGTCCGAGGACACATCGGGCGGTGGCCTCGCCGCCGTGCTGGAAGCGCTCGCGTCGGTGCAGGGGCTGGCGGGAGCGGACCGGTTGGCGGCGGGAGCCTGGCGCGCGGGTCGGTTCGACCTGGCCGAGCGTTTCGCCCAGCACGGGCAGACCCCGCTGGCGGCGTGGGTGAAGGGCAAGCTGGCGCTGCGCCGGGGAGACCCGTCGTCCGCGGAGGTCTATCTGTCGGAGGCCGCGCGCGGGCTCCCGGCGTCGGAGGACTGGGTGGGCGAGGGAATGGTGCCGCGCCGTCCCCTCTGCCGCGTGGAGGGAGAGCGCGGGGTGCTCGCGCTCGCGCGAGGCGACTTCTTCCAGGCCGCCGAGCGGATGCTGGCGAGCTGCTCCTGGCCGGACCTGGCCTACGTGGCGGAGCGGGTGCTGTCCGTGGACGAACTCCAGCGCTTCGTCGCGGCCCACCCGCCCTCCGGCGAGGAGCGCTGCAAGCCCGAGGTGGGGCAGCTCTGGCACGACGATGACGTCGGCGAAGGGGCGGACCTGTCTCAGCGGCTGCGCCTGCTGCTCGCGCGGCGCCTGCTGCGCATCGGGCGCGCCGATGAAGCGCTGGAGCACTTCCGGGGCACGCAGTGGGAAGGGCCCGCGCGCCAGTACGCCGACGCGCTGAAGCAGAGCACCCTGGCCCACGACGCCGTGACTCAGGCGGAGGCGCTGTTCACGGCGGCGAAGCTCGCTCGCGGCCTGGGCCTGGAGATGTTGGGCACGGAGGTCGCCCCGGACTGGGGCTGGGTGGATGGAAACTACGACCTGGGCACCTACGAGGAACAAGAAGAGCTCTCAGCCGGGGCGGAGCAGTCCCGGGAGGCCCTGTCCGGAACACCGCTCCTCGGAGTGCCGGAGCAGCAGCGCGTGCAATCGCATGCGCCCCCGTATCCGTGGCGCTTCCACTATCGCTCCACGGCGGCGGACCTCGCCCAGCGGGGAGCGGCCCTCCTTCCTCCGCGCAGCCAGGCGTACGCGATGATGCTCTGCCACGCGGCGCGCTACGTCTCCAGCAGCGAGCCAGAGCGCGTCCAGCGGCTGTGGCAGACGTACCTGAAAGTGGGCGCCGCCATCGACGAGCCCTGGTGGTCCTTCGGGCACTCCTGTCCCGAGCCGGACTTCGAGAAGGTCCGCGCCCAGCAGGCCCAACAGGCGCTGGGAAAGCGCCAACGACTGATGATGTTCGGAGGCGCGCTGCTCTTCCCGGCGATGCTCGGCGCCGCCTTCTACCTGCGCCGCAAGCGCCGCGCGACGAGCCCCTGAATGCCGTGGGGCCCGAGCCTCAGCGCCGCCGGAGGATGGCGCGCGCCGGGGCGCCGTCGCCTCCCGCGATTCGCAGAGGCAGGCAGACGAGGTCGTACGTGCCCGCGCTCACCGAGGACAGGTCCAACCCCTCGATGATGCAAACCCCCGCGCCCAACAGTGCCTGGTGGGTGGGCACGCCCTCTTCCGGACTGCCGATGGAGAGGTAGTCGATGCCCACTGTGCGAACACTCCGCTCCGCCAGGTAGCGCGCGCCTTCCAGGGACAGGTACACGAAGTCCGGCAGGAATCGCTGCGCGGCCCAGCCCCGCGAGGAGTTGGCCGTCTTGAAGAGGACCCGCTCTCCGGGCTGGACAGCATGCGCCTTCAGCTCATCCACGCGGATGGCGCGGGGGTCTCGAATCTCCAGCACCCGGGCCACGCCAAGGAGGCTGTCGAAGGCCAGCGCGTCCACGCCCTCCGCGCCCTGGACGAAGTGCGCGGGCGCATCGACGTGCGTGCCGGTGTGCGCCCCCAGGGACAGGTGGGAGACGGTGGCGTCGTCTCCACGCTCCAGGGCCTGCACCCGGGTGATGCGGACCTCCGGGTTGTCCGGCCAGTGCACCATCCCGTCCCGCAAGGGCACGGAGATGTCCACCCATGTGGCGGACTCACGGGAGGGCACGTTCGTCTCGGCAGCGGTCTCCATGAGGCTCCAGGGTGGACACGAAGCGCCCTGCTGGCGCCCAGGGCAGGCAGGCACACGGGCCGTCTCGCCCGCCGAGGGACCAGGAGAGTCACCGCCCCCGCGTCCACCCGACCACCTTTCCTCCCGGGACAGCGTCGGCTAGGTTGCGCCGCCTTTCATTTCCAAGGGTTGAAGGAGTTTTGATTATGCCGAGGACTTCCCAGGAGCAGACCCAGGAGCGCCACGCGTTCCTGCTCACCCTCTTCCGCCAGCAACCGGACATCAGCAGCAAGGATGCGCTGGAGTCCTTCAAGACGAAGTTCGGGGCGACCATCAACCTGAAGACCTTCAACCAGCTGCGCGCGGAGGCCGAGGAGGAGGTCGCTTCCACTCCGGTCGCGGAGGAGCCTGAGGTCGAGGTCGAGAGCGCGCCGGAGACCGTGGTGGAGGACGCCGCCGCCCAGCTCAAGGCCGCCGCGACGCCGGAGGCGCTCAACGGCGCCGCCCCCGCGAAGAAGCCCAAGGCCAAGGGCACCGGCTCGAAGAACGTCTTCGTGGACGCTCCCAAGGAGCACCTGACCTTCCTGGAGAGCATCGTGCAGCAGCTCCAGGAGGCCGGTGCCGCCAACGTGCGCATCGACCACTCCACGGACCGCTGGATGGTCCTCGTGGTGGACCCGAAGTAGTTCGCCGTCCGCCGGACTCCACGCCTTCGAGTGGAGTCCGGCCCCGCGCCCGCGCTCAGCGGCGCAGCAGGGCCAGCGCGCGCTGGAAGTCCTCGGGCAGCTCCGCCTGGACTCGCACGGGCTGCCCCGTCAAGAGACTCGGCAGCTCCAGGCTGAACGCATGGAGCGCCTGACGCCCCAGCGCCTTCGCCGCGGGATGCTCGCGCGCGGCCTCCGTCCCGTAGAGCGTATCGCCGAGCACCGGGAAGCCCGCCTCGGAGAGCTGCACGCGAATCTGGTGCGTGCGCCCCGTGTCCAGGTCCACCTCCAGCAGCGCCGCTCCGTCCAGCCGCTCGCGCACCTCGAACGACAGCGCCGCCCGCCGCGCGGAGGGCACCTTCGTGGTGAAGCGGCGCGGGTCCTGGGGATTGCGCGCATAGGGCCCCTCCAGGCGTCCGTGCTCCGGAGGGTGGCCCAGCACGAGCGTCCAGTAGCGCTTGTCCACCTGCTTCTCCTGGAAGGCTCGCAGGAGCGCCGCCGCCGCCGGGTCCGTGCGGGCGAAGGCCAGACAGCCGCTCGTCTCACGGTCCAGGCGGTGCACCACGCCCGGCAGCGCCTGGCCCTCCACGTCGAAGGGAGGGCGCTGCGCGGCGAGCAGGTCGATGACGGAGGCCGCTCGCCCCTCCGGCTCCACGACGAGGCCCGGCGGCTTGTCCACGATGACCAGCGCCGCGTCGTCGTGGAGCACCGTCAGCGTGGGCCCTTCCACGGAGGAACGCGGCGAGGCGCGCGGTTCCGGCCGCTCGATTTCGAGTTCCTCTCCGCCCCACAGCTTCCGCGTGGGCTGACACTTCTTGCCCCGGATGCGCACCCCACCCGCTTCGATGAGGGCCCGGGCGCGCTCCAGCGAGAAGCCGGGGACGTGCTTGGAGATGAATCGATCCAGCCGCTCTCCGGCGACCTCGTGGGGGACAGGGACCTTCTGCAGCGCCATGGCTTCACCCCGTCCCTCATGCGGCGCACGGAGTCAATGTGCGCGTGAGCCTGTCCCTGAAGCACCCCTGAAAACACGGGGCGCCCGGCCCTCTACGCTCGACGAGACAATCCTTCACATTGGAAGCGAACATCACGATGCGACGGGATGGGTCGTCCCTGACCGATACACAATGCCATATGTCAGACGTTGACTTTTCAACACGGAGCGTATGACAGTACTTATCCGGGCTCACCGAGGGCCTGCTCAGAGGGGGAGTCATGAATTTTACTCACGGTCGTCGTGCGACCCGTCTCGCCATTCTCGCTACATGCCTGTCTTTGCTACCCGGGTGTCCCTGGGTTATCAAACCTCAACCCAAGCCCAAGACTGTCGAAGAGCAACGTGAGGCCGTCGTCGCGCACTTCGAGAAGCGCACGCCGCACGAGGACTTCGTCGAACTGGACCTGGCGAACGACGACCACTACGAGTACGCGAAGCACCGGCTCCAGGAGGCTGTCGCCGCGCAAGGTGCCGCGGGAGCCAAGGGGCTCGTGGCACAGCAGACGCCTCCCAAGGACTTCTCGCGCGCCCTGAAGACGCTGGACGTCGCCCGGGCGAAGGCCGTGCGCGGAGGTCCTCAGCCGAAGCCCACCGAATGGAACTGCGACCACTTCCTCCACATCGAGGACTCGCGCACCGCCGGAGGCAAGGGCGCCCAGCAGGCCGACAACGCCCAGGCCCAGGCCCCTCGGCCCACGCTCCAGATTCGCCCCTACGCCACCTGCGCGGGTGGTTCGACCCACGTCTTCACGGACGTCACCGCGTACGAAAGTGACCTGGCGGGCAAGAAGCGGACGGTGCTGTCGACGAGCGCGAACGAGGAGCACAACGACGGCAGGACGTTCGACGACACCACCGTGTCCGTGACTCCGTCGATGGAGGCCAACCGCAAGGTCATCATCGAGTCGATGATGGTGGCGCACAACGACAAGACGGGTGAGGAGCACGTCTCGTTCGCCAGCCTGGAGACGTCGCTGGTGGCCACGCCCCAGACCTTCACGCTGGTCCATCCGCACTTCGCGGGCCCGGGGCCTCGGCCGGACATCAACCTCACCACCTGCCAGCTTCGCGGCGGGGCGGACTGCGACTACGCGATGGTGGCCAACGCCGGCGGCACCCTGGCGCCCTTCCCGGCCCAGTCCACGGGGCTCGCGCTGCGCAAGACGGGGGCCCCCTGGACGGGCGACCCCACCGCCTACTTCCCCTTCAAGCCGGGCTCCGCCTTCGACTTCACCAACATCTACATTCCCCTGCAGGGCACCTTCGACGCGGGGGCCTCGGCGACGGCGGACTGCACCATCCAGGCGATGAAGAACGGCGCGACGACGACGCGGCTTCGCCTCATCAAGACGGAGTCGGGCGGCACGTGTACGACGCTGGCGGACCTCTCGGACGCCTTCCCGGTGGGCGCGAGGACCAGCACGATTCAGCAGCTGGTCAACGTCTCGCAGAACACCACGGCGTCCGGCGGCGCGGGCTGCACCATGGAGCGCATCGTGAATGAGCCGGTGGTGCTGTCCATGACGCTCTACGGGTTGTCGACGTGTGGCGGCCCGGCGATTCCGCGCATCGTGACCTTCACGAGCACGGCGCTGCCCGCAAACCCCTTCAACCTCAACGTCCTCAACAGCTGCCTGGCGGAGGGCACGCGAATCACGATGGCGGACGGGAAGCTGGCGCCCATCGAGACGCTGCGCGTGGGTGACAAGGTGCGTGCGAACGCGGCCGGCCGGGTGCTCACGGTGCAGGACTTCATCTTCGGGCGTGAGCCCAAGCCGCTGGTCCGGCTGCGCGATGACCAGGGCCACGACGTGCGGCTGACGGAGAAGCACCCGGTGCTGCTGTCCTCGGGCCTGGTGGTCGCGGCGGAGAAGGTCCAGGTGAAGGACACCGTGCGCACGCAGACGGGCACGGCGACCATCACCTCCACCGAGCGCGTGCCGTACGACGGCAAGGTCTACAACCTCAAGCTGGGCACGGCGGAGGAGCTGGAGTCGCTGAGCCCCAACGAGCGGACCATGTTCGCCGACGGGCTGCTCGTGGGCGACGACACCATGCAGCGCGAGCTGGAAGCGCCGCGTCGCGCCTCGGCCACGAAGTGAGGTGAAGCACCGGCACCCGCTGGCCGTCATGGCTGGCGGGTGTCTTCGTCTCGGCGGCGGGCCGTCCGGAGAGCCACCCTGCCCGCGCATCATGTCGGGTCGGTCGTGTAGGGTGCGGCCCCATGAGTTCCATCCCACTCGCCGGCGCCTATCGCTACACGCGCAAGGGGATGGGAGTGTTCCACCTGCCCTTGAGCCGGCCGTGGACGTGGGCGCTCACGCACCACGGCATGTGGAGCGTCTTCGTCCACGACGTGGAGCCCGCGCGTCCCGGTGTCCCCGAGCGACGCCACCCGCTCCACCCTCCCGAGGCCGTGCTCGGCTGCTGGCTCGCCCTCTACGCCACCCGTGAGTACGACGAGGAGGCCGTGGAGTGGCTGCGCGGGGCACACGGCCTGGAATCCCCCACCCGCGACGTGCTGCCCGCTGGCGCGTATGTCGCCATGGCGCGGCTCGCGGAGGTGTCCACCGTGGGCAACGACTCCCGCGCCTTTGGACGTGACGCCTGGTGGTGGCCCCCGGGTGCGTCCTGTCGAGGCACCGTGGCGTGGTGGTTGGAGGAGGTGCAGGTCTTCGAGCCGCTCGTGGCGGCCCCCGCCCAGCGCCTCGCGCCCATGGACCCGGAGCTGTTGCCGGAGCTGCGTGAGCGCGTGCGCCTGGCTCGCGACGGCATCTGGCGTCCCGAGGTCTACGCGACACCCGCCCTGACCCTTAGACACATCTTCGAGCCC
>NZ_VIFM01000109.1 GCF_006636215.1 Myxococcus llanfairpwllgwyngyllgogerychwyrndrobwllllantysiliogogogochensis
GGCGACATATCTCCACCATGCCCCAAAGAAGCGCTGGCAGGGAGACAGAGCGGGCAGGCCTCCTGGGGCCAGGTGCGCTCACCGGGTTGTCAGGGCTCGGGGGGGCGGGTTAGAGGATTGGGACGCCTCATGAAAGCTTCCCTACGCCTCCTCCTCCTCGTGGCCACCACGGTGCTCGTCGCCGACCAGGTGACCAAATATCTGGCTGTGTCCCGGCTGACGGATGCCCTGGATGGGCGGGAAGGGGTGTCCCGGGTGACGGGCTTCCTCACCCAGCACAACCTGGACAACGACCCACCGCCCCAGGGTGAGCGGCGGGTGACGCGGCCCTATCGCTTCATCGAGGACTACTGGCACTTCCGCTACGTGGAGAACCCGGGCGCGGCGTGGGGCCTGTTCGCGAACCTGCCGGACGGTGTGCGGCGCGCGTTCTTCCACGTGGTGAGCGTGGCGGCGCTGGCCTTCATCTTCCTGATGTACCGCCGCACCTCGCTGGACCAGAAGATGGTGCGAGTGGCGCTGGCGCTCATCACCGGTGGCGCGTTGGGCAACTTCGCGGACCGGCTGATTCGCGGCTACGTCATCGACTTCATCGACTGGCATTGGCGCAACCAGCCAGGCATGCGCTGGCCCACCTTCAACGTGGCGGACGCGGCCATCTGCGTGGGTGTGGCCTTCATGCTGCTGGACTCGCTCAAGGTGCGCCGCCCGGAGGCCGTCGCGGCGCCCCTCACCCAGAGCCCCAATCCGTGACGGGCGGGGGCCCGGTGGTGTAAGCCCCCGGGCGTGCCTCGCAAATACGTCATCCTCATCGCCGTCGCCCTGGGCGTCATCGTCCTGGACCAGTGGACGAAGTACCTCGTCGTCCGTGAGCTGACCTCCCAGATGCAAGGGCAGGAGACGCTGGGCGGGCGCCTGGGCGCCATGTTCGGCGAGCCGCCCCCGCAGGGCTTCGACGGGTTGCACTACCGGCCCCGCCGCAGCATCGAGGTGGCCGACTCCTTCTTCCGCCTGCGCTACGCGGAGAACCCGGGCGCCGCGTGGGGCCTGTTCCGCAGCCTGTCCCCGGAGAAGCGCGGGCCGCTCTTCCACGTGGTGAGCCTGGGCGCGGTCGTCCTCATCGTCTTCTACTTCCGCAAGCTGTCCGGCTCGGACCCGGAGGAGAAGTGGGCGCTGTGGGGCCTGCCGCTCGTGCTGGGTGGCGCGCTGGGCAACTACATCGACCGGCTGGCCCGGGGCTTCGTCATCGACTTCCTGGAGGCCCACTGGTTCGACAAGGCCGCGTGGCCTTCGTTCAACGTCGCCGACGCGGCCATCTGCGTGGGCGTGGGGCTGCTGCTCGTGGACGCCTTCGTCCGCAAGGAGAAGCCCGCACCGGCCGAGTCCAAGGCCGCCTGAAGCAAAGCCTCCCGGGAGGGCAGCCGGGCGGACCGGCGGGCCCCCTCGCCTTGCCTGGCGGCGCGACAGGGGTAGCCTTCGCGCCGCGCCGCCCCATTCGCCTTCCGGCAGGTCTCCATGCTCCCCGTCCTCATCCGCTTCACGTTCACCAGCCTCTGGACGCAGCTGTTGCTGTACGCGGTCGCCGTGGGCACGGTGGGCTACATCGCCTTCAACGGGTGGCGAGGCGCGCAGGGCGTGCTGGACCCGAAGACGGGCACGCGGGCCGCGACGAACTCCACCGACAAGCTGTTGCGCGCGCTGGGCTTCGGCGTCGCGGGTGCGGGGCTGGCGTGGTTCGGCCTGAAGTACGCGCTGCCCGCCGACGCCTTCCCCGGGGGCAAGGGTGAGGGAATCCCCCTGCACACCTACGGCGTGCTCCTGGCGTCTGGCTTCATCACCGCGCTGACGGTGGCGGGGCGGCTGGCGCAGGACGAGTGGCGCAAGGTGAAGCTCGTGGAGGGCCAGTGGGTGGATGTGGAGGGGCCCAAGAAGCGCGAGCAGGTGATGGACATGGCCTTCTGGGTGCTCATCGGCGGCATCGGTGGCAGCCGGCTGCTCTTCATCCTGGTCAACTGGAAGGACTACGCGCGGGACTGGACGCAGGTGTTGTCGCTGGGTGGCGGCCTCGTCTTCTACGGGGGGCTCATCGGCGCGGCCGTGGCGGCCTGGTTCTTCGCGCGCTCGTCCGGCATGGACTTCCTGCGGCTGGCGGATGTGTGCATCCCCACCGTGTCGCTGGGCCAGTGTCTGGGCCGACTGGGCTGCTTCAGCGCGGGGTGCTGCTGGGGGGATGTGGCTCCCTCGCACGCGGCCACCGCCGTGCACTTCCCGGGGCCGGGGTTGGCGCAGGACCTGCTCGGGCGGGTGGGCAGCTCGTCGAGCCTCGCCTACTCCTCGCAGCTGGAGGATTCGCGCTTCGTGGTGGAGGCGACGGGGCAGATTCTGCACCAGGCGGCGCCCGATGCGATGCGCATCTCCGACTGGGTGGTCCAGCACGGCCACACCCTGGGTGTCTACCCCACCCAGTTGTTCGAGTCGGTGGGCCAGCTGGTCCTCTTCGTGGGGCTCTTGTACGCGCGGCGCTTCCGGCGCTTCCACGGGCAGATTTTCGCCCTGTGGCTGATGTCCTACGCGGTGCTGCGCAGCACCGTGGAATTGTTCCGCGGGGACGTGGAGCGCGGCACCCTGCACGGGCTCCTGGAGTCGTTGGGGGCCCAGGGCCTGGCGGGCGCGGTGCCGCTGGAGGCCTGGTACAACGTCTCCACCAGTCAGTTCATCTCGCTGTGCATGTTCGCTTTTGGCGCCGTGCTGCTCTACCAGAAGGGGCGGCGAGGGGCCGGCGAGGCGGCGGGCGGTCTGGGTCCGACACCGTCTGCGGCGTGAGGTTGATCCCCGGGCGCGGGTTGGGGACACTCTGAGGAGTCATGCCTCCCCCCGACGCCCGACAGTCCGCTTCGAAGTCCTTCGCTGGCAAGCCCCAGGCGGACAGCAGCTCCAGTGAGGCCGTCCTCCAGGAGTGTGAGGCGCTGGAGGCGGAGCTGGCCGTGCTCCGCAACCTCTACGAGCAGTACTTCCTGGGCAACGAGCGTCATCCGCCCACGCGGGCCCACGACGACTTCAAGAAGCGGGTGATGCGGCTGAAGACCGGCTTCATCCGCAGCACCGCCGCGAAGTTCCGCGTCGGGAGCATCCACGGCAAGTACCTCACGTACGAGCGGCTCTGGACGCGCACGCTGCAGGAAATCGAGGCGGGCACGTACAAGAGGGACTTGTTCAAGGCCCGCCGTCGCGCGGAGGTGCGCGGCACATCTTCCAGCAGTGACGCGAAGAAGGGCGTGGTGGAGCTGCCGGAGGACATCTCCGACATGGACTTCGAGGAGGTGGAGGAAGTGCTCCGCCCCCGCCCCACCAACGAGCCGCAGCTGGCCGGTATCGCCGCCGCCGCTTCGGCCATGCCCGCGCGCGGGTCTTCCGCGGTGCCTTCGGTGGCACCCGCCATGGCGCCCGCGTCGCGAGCGAGCGTGCCGGGTGTGGCGCCGCTGACTTCGGGTGGAATGCCTTCGGTGGCGCCGGTGACGGGAACGCCCCCTCGGGGCCAGCCCACCGTGGCGCCGGTGACGGGAACGCCTCCGCGCGGACTGCCCACGATTACGTCGCCGGTGGGTGGCACTCCGGCGAGGGGCACCGCGACGGTGCCTCCGGGCATGGCCACCGCGAAGCCTGTGGGCTCCACGGTTCCCCCGGCGCGTCCTTCCTCCGCGCCGGGTGTGACGGCTCCCAGCCGGCCTCCGGCTCCGGTGGCTTCGGCGGCGCCCAAGCCTCCCTCGGCGGGTGGCGGAGGCATGTCGGACGACAAGCTGCGCGCGGTGTACGACGCGTATGTCACCGCGAAGCGGCGGTGCCAGGAAGACACCTCGAAAATCTCCTACGAGTCGGTGGCCGCGACGCTGCGCAAGCAGGTGCCGGAGCTGCTCAAGCAGCACAACGCCAAGGCGGTGGAGTTCAAGGTCGTCATCAAGGACGGCAAGGCCTCGCTCAAGGCCGTGCCGAAGTAGGCCGCTCGCGATGAATCAGAACCTGGAATCGCTCAAGGCGCGGGTGGCGCGTCTGTCGGTGATGATTTTCGACATCGACGGGACGCTCACCGACGGACGCATCTTCTGGGTGCCCAACTCCGGCTGGACGCAGATGTACAGCGTGCGGGATGGCATGGGCATCAAGCGACTCCAGGAGGTGGGCATCGAGGTGGCCGCCATCTCCGGGGGCGACAGCCTGTCCGCGCAGATGCGCATGCAGTCGCTGGGCATCAAACACGTGCACTTCGGCAGCCAGGACAAGGTGGCGCACTTCGAGAAGCTTCTGGCGCTGCTGAACGTCTCCGCGGAGCACTGCGGCTACATGGGTGACGAGGTGGTGGACCTGCCGCTGCTCAAGGCCGTGGGCTTCTCCTCCGCGCCGCCCGAGGCCCCCGACGAGGTGCGCGCGCAGGTGCATTACGTCGCCCAGAAGCCCGCGGGCTTCGGTGCCGCGCGCGAAGTGTGTGAGTTCATCCTTCGTCACCGGCCGTAGCCACTCGCGGGCCTGCGTGGACGGAGGCGAGGGGCCTTGGATGAGAAGCCCGTGGGCGTGATGAAGGTCTCCCGGCCCTGGTCGTTCGTCGCGCCAGTTTTCGCGACGTGCGTCGGCCTCTGGGCGGCGAGTGCTCACGGTGTCCGTCCCGCCGCGTTTCTTCCGAACCTCGTGGCCATCGTGTTGGGCGGCGCGGGCTTCATGCTGCTGACGCGGGGCCCGTGGGAGTCGCATCGCCGGGCGGAGCGCGTGCTCCCCGTGCTCGCGTGTCTCGCCATCGCCGCGACGTTGGCCGCGCCGGGGCTGGAGGGTGTTCATCGCTGGTGGTCGCTGGGGCCCGTGCGAGTCAACGCGTCAGCGGCCTTCCTTCCTTGGCTGCTGCTCGGCGTCGCGTCTCGCGGTGCCTGGCCTCGGTGGCTTGCGTGCGGGCTCATGGTGTTGGTGCAGGGGTTTCACCTCCTGCAGCCGGATGCCTCACAGGCCACGGCGCTCGCGCTCGCGACGCTGCCGTTGCTGGTGGGCGGCGACTTCGTGAACAGGCGCGTGGGCATCCCCATCGCAATGGTGCTGCTGGGGCTTGTGGTCGTCACCTGGACTCGGAGCGACCCGCTCGCTCCGGTCGACCATGTGGAGCGCATCCTCGTGCTCATCGTTTCGCGAGGAGCGCTGGGGGTGTTCCTGGCGATTGCCGCGATGACGGGGTTGTTGCTCCCAGGACTCCTCGCGGCGCGGAGTCGGGATTCGCGGACCGCGCGACTGGGCGTCGCCTTCGTCCTGTATTTCGCCGCGCTGGTGGGCTCGACGTTCTTCGGAAACTTTCCTGTGCCCGTCCTTGGCGCGGGCGCGGGGACTGTTCTCGGTTGGTGGGCGATGCTCACCGTGCTCGGCGTACATGTGCCAGCGCTTCGAGAGTGAAAAGAGGGCGTTGGCACCGCCGCCAACCCGCGCCGCGGTGTTGAGAATCGTCACTTCGTGAAAAGTCCGCCGGGTCGCTTGCCCGCACGGGTTGTCGCGTCAGGGGGGCCTCCCTAGTTTGGGTTTCGCGCGAGAGGCTTGCGGATGGCGCGAGACACGTGGGAGGCGATGTGGGGATGCAGAGGTGGCTCGGGCTGTCGGTGGTGGTGGTGGGCCTCTCGGTGACCACGGGGTGCTCGACGCCCTCGGAAGAGTCCCAGGAGCGGCTCGCGGCGTTGGAGGCGGAAGCCGAGCAGCTGGACGCGGTGTTGGACAATGTCGAGGAGCGGCTCCTGGGCAACCAGGCCATGCTCCAGACGTGGCAGGAGATGGGGCGTCGTCACCAGGAAGTGACGCAGCTGCATTGTCAGACTTCGGAACCGCACATGCTGGCGCGCATGAAGCACTACGAGAAGATGGAAGAGCGCGTGAAGCAGATGCGGCGTCGCAGCAGCGTGGCCGCGGTGGACACGGTGCTCACCTCCGGCAAATCGTCCAAGCGCCAGCGTGGCGCCAACTGACGCGCGCTTCAGAGGCTCATTCGCTCACGGAAGCGCTGGGATTGACGGCGTGACATCTCCACCTCGGTGCCTCCGCGCAGGCGCGCCACCAGCGTGCCTCCGGGGCCGGGCTCCAGGGTCTCGACGAAGTCGAGGTTGATGAGGTGCTGGCGACTGGCGCGAAAGAAGCGCGCCGGGTCCAGCTTCTCTTCCAGGTAGCTCAGCGAGCGCAGCAGCAGCGGCTGATGTCCCTCCAGGTGCAGCCGGGCGTAGTTGCCCTCGGAGGTGATGAGCGGCACCTGCGCGAGCTGCACCAGCCAACAGCGCTCACCGTCTCGCACGAAGACCCGCTCCAGGGATGCGTCCTGGGTGCGTGAAGGCGCGTGCGGTACATGGCCGCCGCGCTGGCGCACCCGCTCCAGGGCTTCGGCGAGCCGCTCCGCCTCGATGGGCTTGAGCAGGTAGTCGAGCGCGTTGACGGAGAACGCACGCACCGCATGGGCGTCATACGCGGTGGTGAAGATGACGTCCGGAGGCTCGTCGAGTCGGGCCAGCACGTCGAAGCCCGTGCCACCTGGCATCTGGATGTCGAGCAGGAGCAGGTCCGGCTCCAGCGCTTCGACTTGTCGGCACGCGTCGTCCACGTGCGTGGCTTCACCCACCACCTCCACGTCCGGGAAGGCCGCCAGCAGTCGGCGCAGCTCGGCGCGGGCCAATCGTTCATCATCGACGATGAGGACTCTCATGAGGGCAGCGGTATCCGGACGCGCGCCGTGGTGAGCGCCGCATGTGTCTGGTCGAGCAGGAGCGAGGCGTGGGCGCCGCACAGCAGGCGCAGTCGCTCGCTCGCGTTGTGGAGGCCCACGCCGTTGGAGTGGGGCGCGGTGGGAGTGCCGAGGGGCGCGGCGGTATTGGCCACCTCCAGCAGCAGCGCGCCTCCGTGAACGTGGGCGAACAGGCTCACTTCGCCACCTTCCGGAGTCCGCGCGATGCCGTGCTTGATGGCGTTCTCCACCAGCGTCTGGACGAGCATGGCGGGCACGGGGATGTCGAGCGCTTCCGGGGCCACGTCCTCGCGCACGCGAAGGCGCTCGTCGAGCCGGATGGCCTCCAGGCTCAGGTAGTCACGCACCACCTGGAGCTCCTGGGACAGTGGCACCGTCTCGGGGCCGCGAGCGGAGAGGGCGTGGCGGAGCAGGGAGGACAGGCGCGTCACGGCCTGCTGCGCGCGGACGGGGTCCTCGACGATGAGGGCGCGCACGCTGTTGAGACAGTTGAAGAGGAAGTGGGGTTGGAGCTGGGCCTTGAGGAAGCGCAGCTCCGCTGTCTGGGCCGCGGCCTGCTGTTGCCAGCGCTCGCGCTCCATGGTGCGGGCCCGGTCCACGAAGTGGACGGTGAAGTAGGTCAGCAGCCACATCAGCATCACCACGGCCCAGAACGAGACGCCGGTGATCGCGAAGGCGAAGGAGAAGTCCTCGGGCTTGTAGAGGCCGAGCACGGGGTAGGCGAGGAAGAGGCCCACGGCCTGCTGGATTGCGCCCAGTCCCACGCACGCGAGGACCACGCGTGGTGCCAGGCGAAGCAGCGGGAGTTGCACCCACGTGCGAAGGTTCAGCGGGGCTCGGGCGAAGTGAGTGATGACTCCGCCCGAAAGACTCATCGCGAGGGTCCACAACGTGCGGGGCAGCAGTTGCTCCGTGCCTCGCGACAGGGCCACCACCGTGAGGAGGGTCAGCAGGATGTTCACGAGACCGTAGAGGCCCCAGCCGCCCACCTGGCAGGCCGCATACACCTTGGCGCGTCGGGATGACATGCGAGCTCCTGCCTTGCGTGGGACCAGAGTTCACCACGCTCAGCGCCGTGACTCCACGGGAGCGGTGGTCTTCAGGAAGGCCTCCAGCGTGGCGAGGAAGCCCTGGGGGTCGTCCCACATGATGAAGTGCCGGGCCGTGTCGTGCATGACGACACGCGCGGTGGTGAGGGTCTGGTACTGGCCGCGATAGTTGGCCTCCACGGCCTCGCGCGGGACACGACCCTGGAAGGCCACCCACGAGCCGAGCACGAAGGTGGGCACGGTGATGCGCGACAGCTCCGGACGCAGGTCGGTGATGCTCATCTCGTACATCGCCTGCGTCACCGTCTCCGGGTCCGAGTCCGCGCCCCAGCGCGCGGCGACCTCTCGTCGTGCCTCATCGGAGATGTAGACCTGCAGCGCGTGACGCGAGCCCTGGCTGCGCTGCTCCACGGTCTGCATGCGCATCTGGGTGCGGAACTGCTCGGCGAACGGCTTCGAGGTCTCCACGGTGGCACCCGGGTACATCAAGGCGGGCAGGAAGGGCACGCTGTCCACGATGAAGACGCCGCCCACCAGGTCCGGTGCGTCGGCGGCGAGGCCGAGCGCCAGCGCACCGCCCAGGCTGTGTCCGACGATGATGGGCTTCTTCAGTCCCTGCGCGCGGATGTACTCGGCGAGCGCGCGCCGCATGGTGGGCAGGAAGGGCGCGGGGACCGACGGCTGGCCCGCGAAGCCGGCGAGGGTGAAGACGTGGCAGTCGTACTGAGTCTGGAGCCTGTCGACCGTCTCCTCCCACACCTCGCCCGACGACGCGAGACCGGGAATGAACAGCACGGGCTGGCCCTGTCCGGAGCGCTTCACCGCGAAGGGCGCAGTGGGAGTGGCGGCGCTGCTGGCGCCGGAGGTGGTGGCGCAGCCGAAGACGAGGGGCACGGCGACGAACGCCGCCAGGAGCAGGGCACGAGACATGGAGGACTCCCACGAACTGGACGCCGCCGGGATGGCGGTGCCGGGCGAGGAAGAAGGTACGCGCCGGGCCGCCGGGAGCCCTGGATACTCCATGAGCGGTTCTGGTGCGGGATGAGTGGTGGAGGGGCCGGGCGGCTGGCGTGGAGACGGGCTTCTCGTGCAGGCTCATCGGTCAGGGCTTTGGGAAAGGAACCGCTGTGTCGCCGCCACCTTCCACGCAGTCCGCCTCCGAGGAAGCGTTGACAGGACAGGTGCCCGCGCCGCCCGCCGCGGTGACTTCCGGGCCGCCGTTCGCGGAGTACCTGGCGCGGCGGTTGATGGCCGACAAGGGCTTTCAGCCCGGCACGCATCCCGAGGCGGCGGAGTTGGTCGATGCGTCGGACGCGGTGCTCACGTATTCGGACGGGTACTCATGCGTCATCGTCTGCATCGTGGAGCGCGAGCGTGAGCCCTCGCGGCGCTTCACGTTGGAGACCTCGGCGCTGGAGCGCGTGGGCAAGGCGTGTCTGCACTACTCGGGCACGGTGAGTGGGACGAAGCTGCCCGTGGGCCTTCAGCTCATCGAAGTGGGGAGCGGGCCCGCGACGCGGGAGGACCAGGAGCGGTTGGAGCGTCACCGGCTTGGCATGTTCAACAAGGTCCACCTGCATGCGATGCACGTGGACGTGTCTTCTGGCGAGGTGTGGGCGAACACGTGGCGGCGCGCGATGGTGTCGCGTGGCTACGTGCGAGGGTTGCTCCGGGAGCCTCGCGTGATGGAGGGGCAGGAGGTCGAGGTCGCGGAGGCCGTCGAGCGCAAGCCGGTGCTGACGGTGGCGTTGCTGGTGGCGCTGGCGCTCGGCTTCGCGGCGGAGCACCTCTTCGCCGTGGGCTCACCGGGCACGGGGCTGCTCGCGCCGGGTCTCCAGACACTGGTGGGATTGGGAGGATTGGTCTCGGGGCTGGTGCTGGAGCATGGCCAGTGGTGGCGACTGTTCCTGGCGCCGCTGCTGCATGGAGACCTCATCCACCTGCTGCTCAACGGCTTCTGCCTCTGGTTCGGGGCGATGGTGCTGGAGAGCATGGTGGGCCGAGCGTGGCTGGGGGTGTTGCTTGTCGTGAGCGCGCTGGGCGGCGGAGCGTTGTCGATGGCGCTCAATGGCGATGCGGTGGTGTCGGTGGGCGCGTCGGGGGCACTGATGGGGCTCCTGGCGGCGGTGTTGGCGGTGAGCCGACGTCTGCCCGTGGGGCCGGGCCGTGTGGAGGTTCAGATGATGGCGCTGCGGCTGCTGGTGCCTTCACTGATTCCCATCGCCGTGTCGCGCACGGGGAATCAGGTCGACTTCGCAGCGCACCTGGGAGGTGCCCTCGCGGGAGGCGTGGTGGGGCTGGGGCTCGCGCGGGTGTGGCGGCGTGAGGACGCGACGCCACCCGGGACGCGGTGGGCGGGCGCGGTGTCCTTGTTGGCACTGGGCGCGGTGGTGGTGAGTCTTGTCTTCGCGGCGGGCTTTCGCGAGGACCTGGCATCGATGCACTGGCCTTGATTCAGGCGAGTGACGGGCCCAGGGAGGAGAGGAACTCGGGGTGCCCTACCGTGCGCGCAGCTCTTCTCGAATCTCCATGAGGATGCGGCCCAGCATGTTCTTGCCGCGGCCATCTCCGCCGTCGCCCCAGTAGTCATCCTGGTCGGTGTGCTCGACGAGCTTCGCGTCGCCGGTCTCCAGCAGGAGCCGGGCAAGGTCCTCGTGCTGGGTGAACTTGGCGCGCACGGCCTCGCGCATGACGGAGACCTTGATGGACTCCCAGTCCCGTCGGAGTTTGCGCTTGCGGTCCCTGCCCAGGCGGGCCGCGAGCATCGGTGTCCGGGCCTGTCGGACGGCTTCCTCGTCCGTGGGGTCTTCGAACTTCCGGGCCTGGAAGTAGTGCTCGCTGGTGGGCCACGTCTTGCCACCCAGCTTGATGGGGTAGGGCGCGAAGTTCGAGCACCAGCCGTGGTCGTCGGTGACGCTGTAGAAGTGGATGGCCTCGGTCATGTTGATTCACCTGGGTGTGAGCCAAATCCTACCGGCATTGTGCCGGGTACTTCGTGACACGCTTGCTTTTCAGGCTTCACCGTCTGTGGTGAGGGTGCAAGGGGTCTCCCGGTAGGCAGACGAGCAGACACACCGTTCCGTGACGGCGTGGGCGAATCCAGGTAGAACCGCCGCCGTGAGACGCGCCACGCACGCAGTCCTCGCCGCCATCGGAGCGGGGTTGCTGGGATGCAACGACCTGGAAGTCTGCGGTTCCACGGCCCAGGACGTCACCCGTGAAGACGGGAGCGTCTTCCGCTGTGTCACGTCCGAGGACTGTCCTCGCACCTCCCGCGTCGACGTGTGCGTCACCGACGTCTCGCCCATCGCCGAGTGTGTGAGCTGCGAGGATTCGCGGTGCGTCACCGTCACTCCGGAGAAGTGCTAGTGCGGGCGCTCCGGTTCGCCCTCGTCGCGTTAGCCCTGGCGGGTGCCGGGTGTCGTCGCGACAAGCCTGTCGACCACCTCCAGAGAGCCCGCGACGCCATCTTCGAGAAGCGTCCCGACGAGGCCCTCGTCGAATACCGCAAGGCGTTCGACATGCTGCGCCACGACAGCTCGCCGGAGGCGCTCGTGTTGCGCGCCCGCTCGCTGAAGGGCGCCGCCGACGTCTACTGGCTGGAGCAGCGCAAGGTGAAGGAGGCCGTGGGCGTCTACCGCGAGCTCATCCAGCAGTGCCCCGAGTCCCCCGAGGCGCTCGAGGCCCGCATCATCCTCGCGGAGCTGCTGCGGGTGCACTACCGCGACCTGCGCGGCGCCATCGACCAGCTCACCGCCGCGCTCCAGCGCAATCCTCCGCAAGGCGCGGAGCTGCACTACCAGGTGGGCAAGCTCTACTTCGAGCTGGGCGACTATCAGCAGTGCGAGCTGGAGACGCGCCGCCTCGTCGAGCGCTTCGCCACCAGCGTCTTCGTGGACGACACCCTGTTCCTCCAGGCGCAGGCCATCGCGATGATGGAGGGCCGACGTCAGGAGGCCTCGCGCGCCTTCGCGGACCTGCGCACGCGCTTCCCGGACTCGGAGCTGTCCCCGCACGCCCTCTTCGAGATGGGCAAGCTGCGCTCGGATGCCGGCGAGCACGAGAAGGCCATCGAGACCTGGGTGGAGACGCTGAAGACGCACCCGGACCCGACGCTCGTGCAGGACTACATCGCCCGTGCGCGTAAGCGCATCGCCAACACCACGGCGGAGGGTGTGGGCCAGCGCGAGGTGGCCTTCGACCGGGCCCGTCCCGCGCGCTCCTCGCTCGAAGCCGTGGGTGGCAGGCCCGAAGAGGCGGCGCACGAGCACGACTGACGCGGGGCCCGTCCAGGGCGCCTACGCCGGTACGTCCAGCACCGCTTCCAGCAGGGGCGCCGCCACGGCCGGGTCATCCGCGTCCGCCACCAGCAGCAGGTGCACGCGGCCACCTTCCACCCGCGCGTCCACGCCCTCCAGCTTCACCTTCGCGTCCACCGAGTCCAGGAACAGCGGCGTCCCATCTGGCGCCAGCAGCCCCACCGCGGAGCCCGCCACCGGGCCATCCGCGTAGGCATTCCGGGTGTCCTCGGCCGTCGCGGTGAAGACGAGCCGCCCATCCGGCAGCGGTGACGCATCGGTGAAGGACAGCCGCACTCCGCCGGCGTGGCCCAGGTCCCAGCGCCGAATCGTGCGCAGCACCTCCGGGCCCAGAGCGCCCACTTCGATTCCGCGCAGCGCGCGCTCGCGGTCCAGGTCCACCAGCGCGTCCACGCCCGTGTCCCCGTTGCCCCGCTGCAACAGCCGCAGCCGGCTGCCCACCATCGCCGCGCCCTCGATGTTGAGCGAGCCCAGCTCCCGGCCAATCTGCTGGTACAGCGCCGAGCAGTCCACCGTGCGCGCCTCGCCCGCGAGCGCTCCCTCCGCGCTCAACGGCAGCACGGCACCGCGCATGCGCACGGAGGTGGAGCCCGACGGCAACGCGAGCAGGGCCCCATGCGGCGCCCCGGCGAAGGGCCCCAGCGCGCAGAGCACCTCCAGGTCGGGCTTGGCCGCCTTGCGTGCCTGGGTTTCCTCCGGCAGCTCGCCCGCGAAGAGTCGCGCGAGTCGTCCCGGGGCGTCTCCGCGCGCGGGGAACGTCGCCAGGTGCAGCGAGTCGTCCGCGACGACGTAGAGCCACTCCCCCACGCGCACCAGTCCACTGGCGGCGGAGACATGGGCGATGCGGCCCGGAGACTCAGGGGCCTCCAGGGTGAGGGTGCGCCGAAGGGTGGTGCGAATCATGGCCGGACCTCCCGCGAGGGATGTGACTCGCGCCTCTAGAGCAGCGTGCCGCGCAGCAGGAGGCTGGCGACGGTGAAGTAGATGACCACGCCGCTGACGTCCACCAGCGTGGCGACGAAGGGCGCGGAGGCGCTCGCGGGGTCGAACCCGAAGCGGCGCAGCACCAGGGGCAGCATGGAGCCCGCGAGCGTGCCGAACGTCACCACGCCCAGCACGGAGAGCGCCACCGCGCAGCCCAGCAGGAAGGCGTGCTCGCCATAGGCACCGGACACCTCCTGCCACAACACGATGCGGCCCAGGCCCACCGCGCCCAGCACGAAGCCCAGCACCAGCCCGGAGAGCACCTCGCGCCGGGCCACGCGCCACCAGTCCTTCAGCCGCATCTCGCCGAGCGCCAGCGCGCGGATGATGAGCGTGGAGGCCTGGCTGCCGGAGTTGCCACCGGAGGAGATGATGAGCGGCACGAAGAGGCTGAGCACCACCGCGCGCTCAATCGCGCCCTCGAAGCTGCTCATGGCCGTGGCGGTGAGCATCTGTCCGAGGAAGAGGACGAGCAGCCAGCCGATGCGCTTCTTCAGCATTCCGAAGAAGCCCACCTCGAAGTAGGGGGCCTCCAGGGCCTCCATGCCGCCGACCTTCTGGATGTCCTCGGTGGCCTCTTCCTGGACGACGTCGACGATGTCGTCCACCGTGACGATGCCCTTCATCCGGTTCTGCTCGTCGAGCACGGGCAGGGCCATGAAGCCGTGCTCGGCGAAGAGCTGGCTCACCACTTCCTGGTCCGTGTTCTCCGACACCGTGATGACGTCGTGGTGCATGACGTCCGCGACCTTCTTGTCGCTGGCGGCCTGGAAGAGCTGGCGCAACGAGAGCACGCCCTGCAGCCGCTGCTCCGCGTCCAGCGCATAGGCGTAGTAGACGGTCTCCACCTTCTCCCGCGCTTGCTTGCGCAGATAGCCGATGGCCTCGTCGATGGTCATGTCCGGCCGCACGCGGGCGAAGCGCGGGTTCATCAGACCGCCGGCGTCGTCCTCCGCGTAGGCCAGCAGCACGTTGACCTCGCGCCGGCTCGCGTCGTCGAGCTGCGCGAGGATGGCGTCAGCCTCCTCGGGCTCCACCGCCTGCACCAGGTCCGCCAGGTCGTCGGGGGGCAGCAGCCGCACCCACGTGCGCCGCTCCGATGTCGGGAGGTGGAGGATGAGTTCCGCCTGCTCGCGCGCGGACAGGGCGAGGAAGAAGTCGTCCGCCACCGCGGTCGGCAAGAGGCGGAAGCCCTCCAGGCGCTCGTCGATGGAGAGCACCGGCCACGCTTCATGGAGCTCCTCCATGGAGAGCGAGGCGCTGAGAGGGCTGTCCATCATGGGGCTCGCCTCCGAGGGTGGGAGCGCGCGGCCAGTCGCGACGCGCCGGCCTCTCTACACCCGCACGGAGGGCACTGCGAGAGGCAGGCAACCATCTCCCCTCGCTTTTTCCGAACCTGTCACCAGCCTGGGGCCGTGGACCGTTCGTGGGAGCCCCAGCCAGTCGATTCCGGGGTGCGGACCGGTGGATTCAGGGCAGGGCCTGCTCGTAGACCGTGGTGAAGCCGACAGTGGGGCGCGAGTCTCCGCCCCAATGAAAGCGGGGCGAAGTGGCGCGAGCGCCCTCGGCGAGCGGCATGTTGGTGGGCATCAGCTCCAGCCCCAGCGCGGACCTGTCAGGGAGGACCCTCGGCCGTGTCAGCGCGGTGGCCTTCCGGGGGACGGCGTACAGGGCGGGGACGGTGAAGCCCCCTCGGAGGGGCGCGTCGGCCACGGCGATGGAGGCATCCAGGATGAGCGCGTTGCGTTCCTCGAGCCGCCCCTCGGAGATGCCCCAGCGATGCAGCATGCGTCCGGCGTTCAACGTGGGGATGTTGACGCCGACCTGGGTCCACAGGATGCCGTCCTCCATCCCCACGGGTCTGCCGCGCACGAGAGCGCACAGCAGGCCTTCGGGCAGGAAGGCCCCGTCCGCTCCGACCTTGAAGGCGCAGGCCGTGCTGTTGTCGATCGGCCCGGGCTGACTCACCACCAACACCTGGTCCTCCGCCGCGCGCACCAGCAGCCCCACCGCGCTGTCCAGGCCAAAGGGTATCCGAGGCTGCCCTGTCGCCCAGAAGGCGGGAGTGGGGGACTCAAGCACCCCGGTGTCGGTGAAGACGAAGCGGTGCAGGAGCTCGGCGTCCAGGACCACCAGCTCGTTCTCCGAGGCCAATCGCGACTGGATGACCTTCACGCCCGTCGTCGTGCTCAGCAGCAGCGAGCCCGTCAGCTCCAATTCGGAGCCCGTATCCACGTACCGGCGCACCCGCCCATCTCCCACCACCCAGACGACGTTGCCCGACACGGCCACATCGGGAGGCGTGGCGCCGGTGCCCAGTCGCAGGGGCCGGTCGGAGGGGCTGCGCAAGGCGACCCCGTCACACAGCCACAGGCCGTGCGCGGTGCGCTCGAGCTGGCCACATCGGGGCAGGGGCAGGGTGACGGGGGAGGGAGCCCCCGCCCAGTGGCTCGCCGCATAGACGCCGAGCTGCCGGATGCCACCCACCGGGGTGAAGGCGAGGATGACGTGGTGCCGACCCACGACGGTGGGCGTGAAGCTCAGCGTGGCCACCGTGCCCGACGCCTGCAGGGAGACCTCGGAGGGGATGACGTGGTTCTCCGGGTCGAAGACCTCCGCGGTGGCGGTGTCGGGAGCCTGGGCAGTCTTGCCGCTTTCGCACTGGAGCGTCCGGGTGGCGATGTCCACGCGCATCGCCGCGGGAGCGCCCACGGGGACGAGCAGCGGGTCGATGCCTGGCGCTTCCCCTGGGAGCGACAAGTTGCAGAGGGCCGGTTCATCGTTCTGCGCGCAGCCAGGGAGGGCGAGCAGGGCGGCCAGGGCGAGGGGGAGGGTGGTCTTCATCCGAGGGGGTCTCACCCCGACGTCGGCGTCCCCTCCGGCCAGGGGGAAGCGGCGCGGGCTTCGTCCTGACTCATACCCCGAACCGGAAGCCCGGTCAGCCCCGGTGCGACAAGGGTGTCGCCTCGCGGATGCTGGTGTGTGCGGGGCAATCCCTGTCTGAAAACACTCGCATGTCAGGGATGAAATATCCGCGCGTCATTTCTCGATGAAAGGAGCGGTGACCATGACGACGGCGAACCTGACGAGCCCGATGAACCCCGAGATTCTGAACGACACTGTCAGCGGCATCGATGCGCTCGCGCCCGCCGGTCTTGCCACCGCTCTTGCTCCAGCCCTGCTGGGAGATACCGCCGGCGGTCGTCCGCCCGGAACCTGACTCTTCCGCGCCCGTTCTCGAACGTGGCACGGCAGGCAGGGCCGGGCTCCCGAAAGGGGACCCGGCCCTTCTCTTTTTCCGGGCACGCACCAGTACCAGCACACGCAGCCTTGGCCGAGAGGCGAGGCACCTGAGCGCCACTCAGGACGACGCGGGTTCAAATCCCGCAGGCTGCTTACTCAAAGACATTCATGGGGACGTAGCTCAGCGGGAGAGCACTCGGTTCGCATCCGAGCGGTCCCGGGTTCGAATCCCGGCGGCTCCACTCAATCACAGTTGTTGTTCGTGTCTGTTTCAAACGCCGCGGTAGCCCAACCTGGTAGAGGCGCTGCTCTCAGAATGCAGAGGTTGCGGGTTCGACTCCCGCTCGCGGCATGGTCGTTTCGGGACGTAGCTCAGCTTGGAATAGAGCGCACGCTTGGGGTGCGTGAGGTCGCTGGTTCGAATCCAGTCGTCCCGACTCGTTGCACGCAGTGGCTGTGAGTTTCCTGGATGTAGCTCAGTCTGGCCAGAGCGCACGGTTCGGATCCGTGAGGCCGCAGGTTCAAATCCTGTCATCCAGATGTGTCGTCCGTATCAGCTCCGGGATGCGATTGGATCGCAGCACGGCCGTCTACCGTGTGAACAGGGTTCGATTCCCTGTCGGAGCGCTGGCAGCACCCCTTCAGGGATCGTGGCTTAACGGGAGAGCACTCGGCTGGCGTCCGGGCGGTCCGGGTTCGATTCCCGGCGATTCCATTCACCTCAGGCGGACATGGGGGAGCAGAGCTCCACCAGCACGCCGTTGAGGTCCTTCACGTAGGCCACCGTCTGTCCCCAGGGCTTCTGCTTGGGTGGATGGACGGGGCTCGCACCCGACTGCACCGAGCGTTGGAAGGCGGCCGCGACGTCCGGAGTGACGAGCGCCACCTCCACCGCGGCGGCGGTCTCCTTCGGCCGGTGGAAGCGCACGGTGAGGCCATTGTGGGCCGCCATCTCCTCCGACGCGAAGGCCAGGGCCGTGGTGCCCGTCTCCAGCTCTCCGTACGAGTTGCTGTCGTGGATGAAGCGCCGCTTCAGGCCGAACGCCGTCTCGTAGAAGGCGATGGTGGCGGGCACATCCGGGACGTAGAGGATGACATAGCCGAGCTGCATGGGAACGCTCCGAGGAGAAGGTGAGGTACCGCCAGGAGTCGCGGGTCTCTCATGCCCCCGCTGGAGCGTCTTGAAGAATTCGGACAGGCCTCATTCCAGGAGCCCGGTGGGGGACACTCCCGCCAGCTCGCGAACCTCGCGGGTGAAGTGGGACTGGTCCGCGTAGCCGCAGTCGAGCGCCAGGGTGCTCAGGTCCTGCTCCCCCGTGCGCAGGCGCGCGAGGGCCCGCTGGAAGCGGAGCACCCGGGCGAGCAGCTTGGGAGCCACCCCTGCCTCCTCCAGGATATCCCGATGCAGTGTCCGCTCGCTGATGCCCAGGGTGCGGGCGAGTGAGGACATGCGCACCTGCCCGGCGGACGACTGGATGCACTGCAGGGCATGGGTGGTGCGAGCCCTCGGAATGTATCGAGGGGAGGCGTTGCGAATCGAGAGCTCTTCTCGAAGCAGGGCCATGGCGTGCGTCAGCGAGCGACAGGACGACAGTCGCTGCTGGAGGGCCCGAAACACCGGCGCGCATTCCTCCACCGGGACGTTCAGGTTCCGCAGCTCGCGAGGGCTCACCCCGAGCAACGCGAGCGCCCAGCCGGGCCTGAGTCGGATGCCGAGGTTCACCGAGCCCGGCTCGAGGTCGACGAGGGCGAAGCGCTCCATGGGGCCGACCACCGTCAGACGGGGCTCGGCACCTCGGCCGACGGCGCTGGCGTCGCGGAAGTGGACGATGAGGTCCGTGCAGCCGTCGGGGAGCACCCGGTGGACGCGGGGAGGTTCGCTTGCTCCCTGGGACGTCGGGGCGACGAAGCGCCAGAAGGCGTCCACCCGGTCCGCCAGGACTCCCGAGGGCGACACCTCCGTGTAGCCGCCCAACGCCTCACCCTCGTGCATCCCACACCCTCCACATGAAGGGAGGATAGCGCTGGAGGTCGGGCCGCGCGCGGGCCTTCATGACTGGGAGAACGTGGTGACGATGCCGCAGGGCCCGCAGGCCACCGCGTACAGCATGCCGATGTCGGAGAAGCATGCGTCCTCGTCCCGGACCTGCCCGGCGGCGCGCATGGGCTCGCCACAGTTGGGGCAGCCGAAGACATCTGGTGACTGAATCCAGGAGAGGGCTCCTCCGAGACGGTGGTGCTGTTCCCGCTCGCTCCGTGGAACGCTTCGTCGGATGCGCCCGGGGATGAACTCCACCGTGCCCGTGGGCGGGGGGCGGACCTTGTGCGAATGCTGGGATTCAGAGACCTGGGAGACGGCCCGTCCCAGCGTTCCATCCCGTGACACCTCCACGTGCACCACGCCGCCCTGGAAGATGCAGGCGAGGCAGGTGGGCAGGCGAGTGGGCCAGGGGTGGCCCGTGGTGTCTTCATCGAGCCGGAGCGCGTCCACCAGTCCGGAACCGCAGGTCAGACAGGCGGCACCCACGGTGGGGAACCACAGCAGGCCCTTCGCCACGGGTGCGGGGCCGTCCTCGGACGCCTCGCTCGCGACCCCTTCGAGACATGTCCGTGAGTACAGATACACCAGCTCGCCAGAGGGGCGCCTTCCGACATCCGCCAGGAACAGCAGGTGGAGCGCCTCGCGTTGCTCCGCTTCCCCGAGCCCGGCCATCCACTGCTCCAGGGCGCGCAGGGCCTCGGGGTGTCCGCTGCGCCCGAGTGCGAGCGCGGCGGCGGCCACCGGGTCTCCCGGGGCTCGCTCCTGTCGCCCCGCGTCCTGGTGGCTCATCACCGACCCCACGGGAGGCCCGCCACGATTCGGCGTCCAGTCCGTGCGCAGCTCCTGGGTGAGCGCGAGGGCGCGGTGCAGCGGAGCGTCCACCCAGGCCAGGCACTCCGGCTCCTCTTCGCGGGAAAGCTCGTCGAGGTAGGGGTGGAAGAGGGCTGGCTCCAGCTCTACCAGGTGGGTGAAGGGCTCCTCGGCCAGATGGGAGGTCCGCTTCAGCTCCATCAACCCTCGGGCCAGGCGCGTGCGCTCCTTGGCTGTCAGCGCCTCGTAGTCGGTGGACTCCGGCTCCTCGGCGAGCCCCACGGTGTCGAGCAGCGCTGCTTCCCGCTCGAAGCGGGCCTCCTCCTCGGCGGCCTCCTGCTCGAACTGGGAGAGCTTGTCCTGCTCCATCCGTCCGGAGCGATTCACCACCTTGGCGCGCTCGCCACGGCCCAGCGGGTCGGGTTTGGTCTCCACGAGCCATACGTCGAGCCCTGTCTCAGGCTCGAAGTCGGTGCACGCCGAGGCGCCGAAGCGGACCTCGCTTCCATCCTCCGTCCGCAGGGTGCCGACGCCGTCGACGGCGTTCCATGTGACAACGAGCGCCCGGGCGGGGAGTCGATATGAACTCATGCTTGAGACGTTAAATCAGGGTTGCTCACGTGAATACACGGTTTGTCAGGAGGCAATTCCAGATGCGTCAGTCCAAGGCGAAAGGAGCGGTGACCATGCCGACGGTGAATCCGATGAGCCCGATGAATCTCAAGCGCAAGAACGACACTGTCCGCGGCATCGCCGTGCTGTTCGCGAACACCGAGCAGGACACCGCTTCTGAAGAGGATGAGTTCCTGGAAGGCATCGCGTCCTTCCGTGGAGCTCCACCCGAACTCTGAGCTTCCAGGCCACGTCGACCGACGCGGCATGGCTCTCCGAGGCCGGGCTCCCAGAGGGGACCCGGCCTCTTCCTTTTCCCCGGGTCCCCTCACCCGCAGTACCCATTTGCCTCGTTCGTCTATCGGCGAAGGACACCGCACTCTCACTGCGGAAAGACGGGTTCGACTCCCGTACGAGGTACTTCCCCAAGCTGTCTCGCAGCAGCCAGTTGCCTCGTTCGTCTATTGGCGAAGGACGCCGCACTTTCACTGCGGAAAGACGGGTTCGACTCCCGTACGGGGTACTCACGCGGTTCTTCAGGTCTTGTAGCTCAGCGGATGAGAGCACTCGGTTGCGAACCGAGAGGTCGCAGGTTCGATTCCTGCCAGGACCATACGCAACATGCACGCCGAGCCAGCGGGTGACGGCAGCGGTCTGACGTACCGCCTTCGCCGGGTTCGACTCCCGGGGCGTGCACTTTCGATGCAAGCAAGGCGCGAGGAAATGCGCCCGCGCGTTGAGTCATTCATCCGGTTGTGGCAAGGAGTGACCCGCCCGCCATGGATGAGCCTACTTCAAACCTCGTAGATGTCTGCCTTTGCCTCGCGGCCCACCAGGGGCCGTGGTGGGCGAGGCCCGTCCGTGTTGCCTCGGGTCTCCACGCCGGAACGGGCGCGCCATGAGCGCCGTCACGCTGCAAATCAACCTGGCGCCCACGGACCACCCGCACGCGCGACTCATCCTGCCGCACCAGCTCCGTCAGCTCGGTCCCTCCGTGCGGGAAATCCTGCTGGTGCTGGACCTGCATCGCAGCCAGGGCAGCCGCTTCGCGGAAGCGTGGCTGGAGCGGAAGCCCAAGATGGAGGCGTTGCTCGCGGAGCTGCGCGCCGCGGACCCCCGGGTGCGCGTGGTGGAAGTGGACTACTCGCCCGCCACCACCCAGGCCCTCTCCGAGCGCTTCTTCGGGGGCTCACGCCTGCCGATGAAGGACTCGCGCGGTGGCCCCTATCACTCCTATTTCTTTGGCGTGGCCCAGGCGGCGCATCGGCATGTCCTGCACCTGGACGCGGACATGCTCATTGGCGGCGGCTCACGGTCGTGGGTGACGGAGGCGGCGGAACAGCTCGCCGCGCGTGAGGAACTGGTGAGCTGCAGTCCGCTCTCGGGTCCTCCGAGGGCGGATGGCACCATCGGCGTGGACGCTCGTTGGTACGAGCCGGATGGCGCGCCCCAGGCGTTCCGTTTCCGTCGCTTCAGCAGCCGGGTCTTCCTGGTGGACCGCGACGTCATGACGCGGCGCCTGGGCCCGCTGCGCGCGCGACTGGCGCCCCCCATCCATGCCCTGCGGGCGCTGCGAGCCGGCAATCCGCCCTACAGGGAGCCGGAGAACCTCGTCACCCGGACCATGGCTCGCAAGGGACTGTGGCGGCTGGACTTCCTGGGCACGGGCCCCGGCCTGTGGACGCTGCATCCGCAGTACCGCTCACCCACGTTCTACGCGCGGCTGCCGGAGCTCATCGCCCGGGTGGAGTCGGGCGACATGCCCGACGCGCAGCGGGGCCAGGAGAACGTGCACGACAGCCTGGTGGACTGGTCCGATGTCCGCGCCGCGCGCAAGCGCTGGTGGCATCGGAAGTAGGAAGCTCACCCGCTCGCGGCGGGATGCTCCGTGGCGCGAGCCAGCGAGGGCAGCGCGTCCGGCCGGTCCCACAGGACGAAGTGGCTGCACCCGTCCAGCGTCACCACGCTGAGCTCCGGCATCGCTCGCTGCGCGCTCTCCAGCATGGAGGAGGCCTCCAGCACCCGGTCTTTTCCCGGGACGAGCACCGTGCCGCGCCGCACGTTCCGGAACAGGGAAGCGTCGCGCTCCCGACTCCAGGCGCCGATGTCCAGCACGTTGGCCACCATGGTCGACACCCGCTTCGGGTTGAAGGGGAAGGCCATGATGAGTTCGCGCTTGCGAGCGTCCTCCAGCGGTCCCCAGGCGCCCCGGTTGTGGCGGGAGATGGGCGCGCGGCGCCACAGGGGAATGACGAAGGGCAGCAGCCAGACCTGTGAGCGCGTCATGCTCGTGTACGGCCGTGCTTGCGGGAGCACGGGGGCCTCCAGCACCACCTCCACGCGCTCGAACAGGTCCGGCCGCAGCTTCGCGGCCTCCAGCACGACGGCTCCCCCACGCGAGTGGCCATGTACCCGCACCACGTCCGTCTTCGGCAGGTGCTCCAGTGCCTGCACCAGCACCGCGGCGTCGTGAGAGATGGTGCCCTCGGGCTGCGCTGGGACCCTCGCCCAGGGAGCGGGCTGCTCGCGAGGCGTGGTGATGGGCAGGTGGTAGTCGCAGCTCGTCACCAGGATGAGCTGGATGTCCGCCTCGCCGTAGTGGCGAGTGAAGTAGCGCATGTCCGCCACGAAGCCGTGCATGCCGATGACCGTGGCGCGGGGCTGCTCGCAGCGTCGCTCGGCGATGACCGCCTTGCCGACCCGGTAGACGTGCCCGTCGAAGGGCTCGCTCGGGCTGGGCGTGCCCTCCCTGCGCAGCAACCACTGCCGCAGGGCGAGCACGGAGACGGTGATGCCTGCAAGGACTCCGAATGCCACGTACATGCTTGCTCCCAAGGCGGGGTGGCGCCGGCGCCTCGCGGGGACGGCTCAGCTCGCCTCGCGCATCATATTGCGCGCGATGACCAGTTGCTGAATCTGACTGGTGCCCTCGTAGAGCCTGAAGAGTCGCACATCCCGATAGAAGCGCTCGATGCCGTAATCCGCGATGTAGCCCGCCCCGCCGAAAATCTGCACCGCGCGGTCGGCGACGCGTCCCACCATCTCGCTCGCGAACAGCTTGCAGCAGGAAGCCTCGGTGCTGATGTTCTGTCCCTGGTCTCTTCGCAGGGCCGCGTCCAGCACCATGCACCGGGCCGCGTAGGCCTCCATGCGGCTGTCGGCGAGCATCGCCTGGATGAGCTGGAACTCCGCGATGGGCTTGCCGAACTGCTCGCGTTCCATCGCGTAGCGGAGGCTCTCGCGGATGAGGCGCTCGGAGACACCGACACACACGGCCGCGATGTGGAGCCGGCCCCTGTCCAACACCTTCATCGCCGTCTTGAAGCCCTGGCCCTCCACGCCCCCGAGCAACTGGGTCGCCGGGACGCGACAGTCCTCGAACAGCACGTCGGCGGTGTGTGTGCCCTTCTGTCCCATCTTCCGGTCGGCGGGGCCGATGTGCAGCCCGGGTGTGCCTGCTTCGACGAGGAACGCGGAGATGCCGCCCGCGCCCTTCTCGTCGGGGTTGGTGCGAGCCATCACCGTGAACAGCCCGGCCTCCGGCGCGTTGGTGATGAAGCGCTTGGTGCCATTGAGCACGTAGACGTCACCGTCGCGCCGGGCCGTGGTCCTCAGCGACGAGGCGTCCGAGCCCGCGTTCGGCTCCGTCAGCGCGAAGGCGCCGACAATCTCTCCCGAGGCCAGGCGGGGCAGGTACTTGCTCTTCTGCTCCTCCGTGCCGTCCAGGATGATTCCCTGCGAGCCGATGCCGTTGTTGGTGCCGATGAGCGAGCGGAAGGCGGGCGACGTCTGTCCGAGCACGAAGGCCACCTGCACCTCCTGGCTCATGTTCAGTCCGATGCCGCCGTACTCCACGGGAGTGGACAGGCCGAACAGGCCCAGTCCGCGCATCTCCATGATGATGTCGGGAGGAATGGCGTCCTCATCCGCGACGCGATGCTCGTTGGGTATCAAGCGCTCCTTCACGAAGCGCTCCAGCATGGCGAGCAGCGGGTCCAGTGTGTCGTCCTCGCGAATCATGGCAGGGATTCCTTGTCAGCGGTGCTGGAGGGCCGCTTCGACGTTGCGGACGAGATTCACCAGACGGGGACCGATATCCAGGAGCAGTCGTTGGCGTGGGAGCAGGAAGGATGGGCCGCCACAGTTGAAGGCCAGCAAGCCGCTGCCGTCTGGCGCGATGAAGGGCACGCCCACCGCGTTGACGTCCTTGTCCCAGTCGCCGACGGAGAGCGTGAAGCCGTGCGTGCGGTACTCCTCGAGCGACTTCTCGATGCTGGCCTCGATGCGCGGCCACTTCTCCGGCTCGCGCTTCGCCATGTGCCCCATGAAGTAGCGACGCTCGCCCTCCGGCAGCGCCGCGAGAATCGCCCGCCCCATGGCCGTGGTGCCCAGCGGCAACCGAGAGCCGATGTCGAGCCGCAGCGTCACCGCCGCCGTGGAGCGACAGTGCTCCACGTACACGACGTTCAGACGGTCTCGACTGCCCAGGGACACCGGGACGTTGGCGTAGTCCGCCAGGTCCTGCATCAAGGGCCGCGCCACGTCGCGCACGCCCATGTTGGACAGCGCCGCGAAGCCCAGCGCCAGCACGCGGGTGCCGAGCTGGTACTTGCCCAGGCGCTGGGAATACGTGAGGTAGCCCAGCCGCGTCAGCGTGTGCGTGAGCCGGGAGATGGTGGGCTTGGGCAGCCCCGTGCTCGCCGCGAGCTCCTGGTTGCCGAGCATGGGGCGCTGAGGCGTGAAGGCGCGCAGGATTTCCAACCCGCGCGCGAGCGCCGTCACGAACTGACGGTCCTTCACTTCCTCTTCGCCCACCTGCTCCAGCGACTCCACGTAGGGGGCACCATCGTCATTGGGAGGGGATGAGAGGGCTGCGAAGCGTCGCATAGCGGTCCTGAAAGTGCGGGATTGCCTTCACGATAAACAGACAGTACAAATGGGTCAAGGTTTGCGAAACTCAATTTCGCACAGCGAAATTAGGGAGACCAGCCCATGGCTCAGGTGCTCATTGAGAAGCCAGAGGAAGGCGTCGCATTGGTGCGACTCCATCGCCCCGAGGTTCGCAATGCATTGGGGTTGGAGCTGCGTCAGGAGCTGGCTGCCTGCTTCCTGGAGCTGGGAGCGGACACGGCCGTCCGTTGCATCGTCCTGACGGGCGGACCGGAGTTCTTCGCCGCGGGCGCGGACCTGCGCGCGCTGGCGGAGGCGACGCCCGTGGAGCTGTTGCTCCGAGACACACATCGACTCTGGCAATCCCTGGTGGAGTGCCCCAGCCCGGTCATCGCCGCGGTGAATGGCTTTGCGCTCGGGGGTGGCTGTGAGCTGGCGATGCACGCGGACATGATTGTCGCGGGCGAGGGCGCCAGCTTTGGCCAGCCCGAGATTCGTGTCGGCATCATGCCGGGCGCGGGTGGCACTCAGCGCCTGACGCGGGCGGTGGGGAAGTTCAAGGCGATGAAGCTGCTGCTCACCGGCGAGCCGATGACGGCCCGGGAAGCGGAGGCGATGGGGCTGGTCACGGAGGTCGTCCCCGACGCGGAGGTGCTGGAGCGGGCGCTGGCGCTCGCGCGGAAGGTGGCGCGCATGCCGCCCCTGGCCGTGCGGCAAATCAAGGAGGTCGTCCTCGCGGGGCAGGATGCGTCGCTGTCGGAGGCGCTCTTGCTGGAGCGCAAGGCGTTCCAGCTCCTCTTCGCGACCAGAGACCAGAAGGAAGGCATGCGGGCCTTCCTGGACAAGCGCAAGCCCACCTTCGAGGGACGCTGACATGGTCGACGTCCAATCCTCCACGCTCACGCTGGGCCTCGTCGGCACCGGGGTCATGGGTCGCGGCATCGCCCAGCTCGCCGCGCAGGCGGGAATCACAGTGCGCCTGTTCGATGCCCGTCCCCAGGCCGCCGACGAAGCTCGCGCGAGCATCGCGTCGATGTTGGACTCGCTGGCGGCGAAGGGACGCTTGTCCCCCGAGGCCGCGCTCGCGGCGACGGCTCGGTTGGAGCCGGTTCCCCAGGAGTTGTCACTCGCGGGCTGTCACGTGGTGGTGGAGGCCATCGTCGAGGACCTCCGTGTGAAGCAGGAACTCTTCACTCGCCTGGAGGGAATCGTCGGTCCTGATTGCCTGCTGGCCACGAACACCTCGTCGCTGTCGGTGACGGCCATCGCCTCGGCATGCGAGCGCCCAGGGCGCGTCGGTGGCTTCCACTTCTTCAACCCCGTGCCGTTGATGAAGGTGGTGGAGGTCATCGAGGGCGCTCGCACGGAGCCCTGGGTGGGCGAGGCCCTGGTGACGCTGGCTCTGCGTCTGGGCCACCGGCCCGTGCGTGCGGCGGACACGCCGGGCTTCATCGTGAATCACGCCGGGCGCGGCTTTGGTACGGAGGCGCTGCGCATCCTCCAGGAGGGCGTCGCCTCCTTCGCGGACATCGACCGGGTGCTGCGCGAGGCCGCGGGGTTCCGGATGGGGCCCTTCGAGCTGCTGGATTTGACGGGGCTCGACGTCTCCCACCCGGTGATGGAGTCCGTCTACGAGCAGTTCTACCAGGAGCCGCGCTTCCGTCCTTCGTATGTGCTGCGGCAACGGCTCACGGCGGGACTGCTCGGACGCAAGAGCGGACAGGGCTTCTACTCACACGAAGGTGGCAAGCCGCACGTCGAACCGGAGCCCACGATTCCGTCGGGCGAGCGTCGGCCCGTGTGGGTCGCCGCCGATGAGCCTGGCTGGCGCGACGCACTCCTGTCCCTGGTGCGCGCGGCGGGCTGGTTCCCAGATGACGGTGAGCGACCCGCGCCGGAGTCACTGTGTCTGGTGGCACCGCTGGGGCGTGATGCGACCACCACCGCGCTGGCGCTGGAGGTGGACCCCGAGCGCACCGTGGCCGTGGACCTCTTGTTCGGTCCGGAGCGCCGCCGCACGGTGATGACGACGCCGGTGACACGTCAGCCATTCCTGGACTCGGCGCTGGCGCTGCTCGCGGCGGACGGCACCGCGGTGTCGCGCATCCATGACAGCACGGGCTTCGTCGCGCAGCGCGTGCTCGCCACGCTCGTCAACATCGCTTGCGACATCGCGCAGCAGCGCATCGCGAGTCCCGAGGACATCGATGCCGCCGTGACGCTGGGGCTCGGCTATCCCCGAGGGCCGCTGGCCTGGGGTGACGCGCTCGGGCCTCGCAGGTTGTTGAGGGTGCTGGAGGCCATCCACTCCGCCTCCGGAGACCCGCGCTACCGCGCCAGTCCGTGGTTGTCCCGCCGAGCCCGGCTCGGTGTCTCCCTCCTCACTCCGGAGAAGTGACTCTCATGAGCGCCTATATCTACGACGGGCTGCGCACGCCGTTCGGTCGTCATGCCGGAGCCCTGGCCCCAGTGCGTCCCGATGACCTGCTCTCGGGTGTCATCCGGACGCTGCTCACTCGAGGCCCCTTCGAGCCCGGTGCCGTCGAGGACGTCGTCATCGGCTGCGCCAATCAAGCGGGCGAGGACAGCCGCAATGTGGCGCGGCATGCGGCGCTGCTTGCGGGACTGCCTCTCGAGGTCGGCGGCGTCACGGTGAATCGGCTGTGCGGCAGCGGTCTCGCCGCGGTGCTGGATGCCGCGCGCGCCGTGATGACGGGGCAGGGTGAGCTGCTTGTCGCGGGAGGCGTGGAGAGCATGAGCCGCGCGCCCTTCGCGATGGGCAAGGCGGAGTCGCCCTACAGCCGTGAAGCCCAGGTCTTCGACACGACGCTGGGCGCGCGGTTCCCCAACGCACGCCTCGTGGCTCGCTTCGGCGGGGACACGATGCCAGAGACGGCGGACAACATCGCCCGGGATTTGGGCATTGGTCGAGCGGCGACGGACCGCTTTGCCCTCGCATCCCAGCAGAAATACGCCACTGCCCAGGCGCGCGGGTTTTTCTCCGGCGAGCTGGTCCCCGTGGAACTTCCGGGCCGACGGGGCGCCGTCACCACGGTGTCGGCGGATGAGCATCCGCGCGCGGACACCACACTCGACAAGTTATCCACACTGAAGCCGCTCGCGCCGGACGGGGTCGTCACCGCGGGCAACGCCTCCGGCATCAACGACGGCGCGGCGGCCCTGCTCATCGGCTCCCTCAACGCGGGCGAGGATGCGGGGTGCAAGCCGCTCGCGCGCATCGTCTCGGCCGCCATCGCCGGGGTTCCGCCGCGCACCATGGGCCTGGGTCCTGTCCCGGCCGCGCGCAAGGCGCTGGAGCGGGCGCGACTGACGCTGGCCGACGTGGACGTCATCGAAATCAACGAGGCCTTCGCCGTGCAGGTGCTCGGCTGCCTCAAGCTGCTGGAGCTGAGCGAGGACGACAGCCGGGTGAATCCGAATGGCGGCGCCATCGCTGTCGGTCATCCGCTGGGGGCCTCCGGTGCGCGCCTGGCGCTGACGGCCGCGCGCCAGCTCCAGGTCTCCGGTGGTCGCTACGCGCTCGTCAGCATGTGCATCGGGGTGGGGCAGGGCATCGCCGCTGTCCTGGAGCGCGTCTGACGGCTCCGCTCATTCCTCTGACGTTGGGAGAACCGCATGCAGGTCTACGACAAGCTCTACATCCACGGTGAGTGGGTGGCGTCCCTGGGGACGCGACACATCGATGTGCTCAGCGCCTCCACCGAGGAGGTCATGGGGCGAATCCCCGAAGGCACCGTGGAGGACGTGGACCGGGCGGTGCGCGCCGCTCGTGCCGCCTTCGACACGTGGTCCACCCGCCCCGTCGAGGAGCGCGCAGCCCTGCTGCGCCGGCTCCAGGCGGGGCTGACGGCGCGACAGGATGAGTTGGCCCGGACGATTACGGGCGAGCTGGGCATGCCCATCGCGCTGTCGAAGCCCATCCAGGTGGGAACGCCCATCGCCGTCACGGGCACCTATGTGCAGCTCCTCCAGGACCTCTCCTTCGAGGAGCAGGTGGGCAACTCCCTGGTGGTGCGCGAGCCGGTGGGCGTCGTCGCCTGCATCACTCCGTGGAACTACCCGCTCCATCAGACCATCGCGAAGGTAGCTCCCGCGCTGGCGGCGGGCTGCACCGTCGTCCTCAAGCCGAGCGAAGTGGCTCCGCTCAACGCCTTCATGCTCGCGGAGATTCTTCACGAGGCTGGAGTGCCGCCCGGGGTCTTCAACCTCGTCTCGGGAACGGGCCCCGTCGTGGGCGAGGCGCTCGTGCGTCACCCCGAGGTGGACATGGTGTCCTTCACGGGCTCGACGCGCGCGGGGCGCCGCGTGTCGGAGGTGGCGGCGGCCACCGTCAAGCGGGTGTCGTTGGAGTTGGGCGGCAAGTCCGCGTCCATCATCCTCGATGACGCGAACCTCAAGACCGCCGTGAAGCGGATCGTCGGCAACTGCTTCCTCAACAGCGGGCAGACGTGCACGGCCCACACGCGCCTGCTCGTTCCGCGCGCGCAGCATGAAGAGGCCGTGAAGCTGGCCGCGGAGGTGGCCGCCGGCTTCACGCTGGGGGACCCGTTCAAGGGCGAGGCGAAGCTCGGTCCCGTCATCTCCGATGCGCAGCGCACGCGGGTTCGTGAGTACATCCAGCAGGGTATCCGCGAGGGCGCGAAGCTCGTCGCCGGTGGTCCCGAGCAGCCAGAGGGACTCCCGAAGGGCTACTACGTGAAGCCCACCGTCTTCGCGAACGTCACCCCGGAGATGTGCATCGCGCAGGAGGAAATCTTCGGTCCCGTGCTCGCCATCATGCCGTACGACGACGAGGACGACGCGGTCCGCATCGCGAACAGCACCATCTACGGCCTCGCCGGTGGCGTCTGGTCGGAGGATGTGGAGCGCGCGAAGCGGGTGGCTCGGCGGATGCGCACCGGTCAGGTGGACATCAACGGAGGCCGCTTCAATCCGCTGGCGCCGTTCGGTGGCTACCGACAGTCCGGACATGGCCGTGAGCTGGGCCGGTACGGGCTGGAGGAGTTCCAGGAGCTCAAGGCGATGCAGCTCTGACGTTCGTCCGTCGTCCCCCCTCTCGTTGTCTCCCTCCGAATCAGGAGCCCCCATGAAGGCCGCCGTGTGTTTCGAGAAGGACGTGCTGACCATCACCGACGTGAGCTTCGAGCCGCCCAAGGCGCGCGAGTTGCTCGTCCGCATGGTTGCCTGTGGTGTCTGTCACACGGACCTGTCCGTGGTGAACGGCACCGTGAAGATGAAGCTCCCCTGTGTGCTCGGGCACGAGGGCGCGGGCATCGTCGAGGAAGTAGGCGAGGACGTCACCCACGTGAAGAAGGGCGACAAGGTCGTCCTCTCGTGGGTCGCGCAATGTGGGGAGTGTTACTTCTGTCGCATCCAACGTCCGAACCTGTGTGAGCTGGGCGAACGCATCAACGCGAGCAACCGGATGCCGGACGGCAGCTCGCGGCTGCGCAAGGATTCGCGAGAGCTGAATGTCTTCTCAGCGCTCGGTGCGCTGGCGGAGTACGCGGTGGTTCCCGCTCGGGCGGCGGTGCGGCTCCCTGAGGACGCGCCGCTGGACAAGGCCGCGCTGATTGGCTGCGCGGTGACGACGGGCGTGGGCGCGGTGCTCAACACGGCGCAGATGCCGCCCGGTGGCTCGGTGGTGGTGTTCGGCACGGGCGGCGTGGGGTTGAACATCATCCAGGGCGCGGTGATTGCCGGCGCGGAGCGCATCATCGCGGTGGACGTCCACCCGAGGAAGCTGGAGTTCGCCAAGGTCTTCGGCGCGACGGACGTCATCGACGCGCGAGAGACGGACCCGGTAGTGGCCATCCGTGAGCTGACGAAGGGACGGGGCGCGGACTACGCGTACGAAGCGGTGGGCCGCAAGGAGACCATCGAGCAGGCGTACCAGTGCACGCGCAAGGCTGGCACCTGTGTCGTCGTCGGCGTGGGCAGCGTGAAGGAGCAGATCAGCCTGAACGTCTTCGTGCTGCCCCTGTTCGAGAAGCGGCTGCTCGGCTCCTGGTTCGGGACGGCGGACATCCACCGCGACATGCCCCGGCTGCTGGAGCTCTACACGCAGAAGAAGCTCAAGCTGGATGAGCTGGTGACGACGACGTACACGCTGGACCAGCTCGACCGGGCCTTCACCGACATGAACAGCGGAGTGAATGCCCGGGGCGTCGTCCTCTTCTGACGCGCGGGCTCCTATTCCGCATCGTCGGCGATTCGCCAGTCCGGCCCTGGGGGAACAACCGAAGTCCCCAGGGCCTCGAGCGCGATGGCCTCCAGTTCGTCGAGTGTGTCCGCACCGCGTATCCAGTCCCGACCTCCATGCTGACCAATGCGGGCTTCCCAGCCCGTGGAGACGGGATAAAGCGCGACCCGTCGATCAATGACCGAGATGTCGAGGTCCATCGTGTCAGGCGAAGCGTCGAGGACGACGCGCCTGGGAGGAGTACCCACGACGATGCCTGCCGCGGCGAAGAAGGGCGCGGTACGGCAGAAGAAGCCCCTCTCCTTCATCCTTCGCCCCAGCTCGTCGAGACTCCGCTGCTGCTCGTCGCTCACCCGCACCTCCTTGCTGTGTGACTCGTACTACGTCCGCTCCCAGGGAGGTGTCCCTCGGAACTGCTCGGCGAGGAAGTCGACCATCAGTCGGACCTTGGCGGAGAGGTGTCGCCGGCTGGGATAGATGGCGAGGATGTCGATGTCTGGCAGCGAGTACTCCGACAGGACTCGCACGAGGCGCCCGGCGCGAAGGTCCTCGCCAATCAGGAAGCTCGGTTGCCAGATGAGTCCACGGCCCGCGAGCGCGGCGGCCCGGACGGTGTCGCCATTGTTGCTCTGCATCACGCTGCGCATGTGCACGACTTGGGTCCTGCCCGCCGCGTCCGTGAGCGGCCACTCCTCGGCCATCGACGAGTTGCTGTACGCGACGCAGACATGCTGGGAGAGGTCGTCCAGTCTCCTGGGCACACCGTGTCGCGCCAGGTACTCGGGCGACGCGCAGACCAGGTTGTGTGAAGTGGAGAGCCGCCGGCCGATGTTGCTCCCCGCTCCACCACGCGAGATTCGGATGGCCAGGTCGTAGCCCTCTTCGACGAGGTCCACGACGCGGTCGGAGAGCGACACATCCAACTCGACCTCCGGATGGCGCTCGAGGAAGAGGGGCCACAATGGCGCGAGGTGCAGGATGCCGAAGCTCAGCGGCGCGTTGAGGCGCAGGCGGCCTCGTGCCTGGACGGTGCTCGCCGAAGCCAGGGCCTCGGCCTCCGCCACTTCCTCCAGGATGGTGCGCGCTCGCTCGTACAGTGCCTTGCCGCTCTCCGTCAGCGACACTCGACGTGACGTGCGGTTGAGCAGGCGCGTGCCGAGATGTCGCTCCAACTCGTGCACGTAGCGCGTGACGTTGGCCGCCGACGTGTCGAGCGCGTCCGCCGCCTGGGTGAAGCTGCCTCGCTGGACGACGGAGGCGAAGACCTCGAAGGCTCGGAGACGATCCACGGGTGCGGCCTCCCATCATTCATAAAAGCTGAATGAGTAGACCAGCTTCCAACCCTTACGCCCAGGAAAGCTGAGGCGTATCTCTCTTTCATCGACGCCGGCACCTCGCCGGCCGAATCGCGGGAGAGCCAGTCATGGAACGGTTGAACGGGAAGGTCGCCATCATCACCGGAGCGAGCGCGGGCATCGGACGGGCGGCGGCGAAGCTGTTCGCGGCCGAGGGCGCGAAGGTGGTGGTGGGCGCGCGCCGCAAGGAGGAGCTGGACTCGCTGGTCGCCGAAATCGTCGCGGCCGGTGGAGAGGCCGTAGCGCTGGCGGGCGATGTTCGCTCGGAAGAGTACGCCCGCGCGCTGGTGGCGCTCGCGGTGCGGCGCTTCGACCGGTTGGACATCGCCTTCAACAACGCGGGCGTCATGGGCGAGAGCGGCCCGAGCACCGAGGTCTCGGAGCAGGGCTTCAGCGACACGTTGGCGGTGAACCTGACCGCGGCCTTCCTCGGCGCGAAGCACCAACTGGGGCCCATGGTGAAGCAGGGCGCGGGCTCCATCATCTTCACGTCGACGTTCGTCGGCTACAGCTTCGCCTTCCCGGGCACCGCGGCCTACTCCGCGAGCAAGTCCGGACTGGTGGGGCTGACCCAGGCGCTCGCCGCCGAGTACGGCCCGAAGGGCGTCCGGGTGAACGCGCTGCTGCCCGGTGGTGTCGACACGCCGATGTATCAATCGGTGAACGCGTCGCCGGAGTCGAAGACGTTCATCACCGGGCTGCACGCCCTGAAGCGGGTGGCCACGCCCGAGGAGCTGGCGAAGGCGGCGCTGTTCCTCGCCTCCGATGACGCGTCCTTCGTGACAGGCACCGCGACGCTGGTGGACGGAGGTGTGTCCATCACCCGGACGTGAGCCATGCACATCCAACCGCGAGGAGACGGCCCGAGTGACAGGGCCGTCTCCCGATGACGGAGTTCCTAGAAGAACACGTGCGTGAAGCGCGCGCCGATGAACTGGCTCTTCGTCACGCCCTCCGAGACAGCGACGTCGGGCTGGAACTGGAGCATCAGCGTGGACGCCTTCTCCAGCCGGATGCCCATCGTCAGCCGCAGCGACTGCACCGTGGTGCGCTTGGCGACCTCCACCTCACCCACGGGCGTATCAATGGTGCGCTTGCCGGACGCCTCGACGATGTACCCCGCGCCGGTGAAGAACGTGGAGGACAGGTCCATGCCGAAGTGGAAGATGCCGCCGAAGGACGGCGCCTGGCTCATCACCAGCTTCGAGCCACCCTCCGCGCTCGGTACCAGGAACTCGTCGTTGTCGCCCTGGAAGGCCATGCTCGCCATCGCCTCCACCGTGAAGATCTTCTTGAAGCGCTGTCCCGCGACGAGCTGCGGGCGCACCACCCAGCGGTTGGCGCCGATGTTCACCAGCTTGTTGCTGTCGTACTGGCCCACCGGGACGGTGACGTAGGGCGTGAAGGCGAACCACGTATGGGTGTTGTCCTCGGGGTTCTGAACGAGCCCATATCCAATCGTGGGGATGTACGTGACGTCGCCCACGCCGGAAGCGCGCAGCGCCGTCTTCGGGGCGGACGGCGTCGCGGGGTTGCCCGTGAACACCGTCACGTCGACCACCGGCAGGCTCACGTCGAACGGGACGACGACGAGGTCACCGAACTTGAGCACGTAGGTTGCGCGGAAGGCCGCCTGGAGTTGTGAGAAGTCACGCTCGCCGGAGGCAGATACGTGACGCAGGTACATGTTGGAGATGATGCCCCGGTGCGGCACGAAGAAACCGGCCTCGTAGTCACGCAGGTCCGCCTGCTGGGCCTGGGCACCGGTGGCCGACAGCAACGATACGAACAGGACAGTGAGCAGCACGCGCTTCATGGTGATTCCCTCCCTCATTGAACGTCGACGACTTGGATTGACTCAGTAACGGAACGGCCACGCCTGGAAGTACCGTCGGACCCGCAGCCACACGCCGAACAACCCCAGCGGCTCCAGCACCAGCACCAGCACCACCACCAGCGACAGCAACACCGTCGCCTGCTGCGCGGACGTGAGCTGGTTCACCAGGGGAATCGCGCCGCCCACCGTCTCCGCCAGGGGACTCAAGAAGGTGAACGCGAGCGCGCCACTCACTGCGCCGAACACCGTGCCCACCCCTCCCAACACAATCATCGCGATGTATTGGATGGAGAGGTTCAGGTCGAAGGGCGGCTCGACGGTGATGTATTGCTGCTGGAACGCGAACATCGCCCCGGCGATGCCCGCGAGGAAGGACGACACACCGAACGCCTGGAGCTTCGCCTGCGTCGTGCCGACCCCGAGCACCTCCGCCGCGAGGTCCTGGTCCCTCACCGCCATCATCGCCCTGCCACTGTCGGAGCGCTGGAGGTTCTTCGTCAGCCACACCGTGCCCGCGGCCAGGAGCGTGAAGACGAAGTACAACTTCCGCTCGAAGGTGAAGCCCACCCCACCCAC
>NZ_VIFM01000010.1 GCF_006636215.1 Myxococcus llanfairpwllgwyngyllgogerychwyrndrobwllllantysiliogogogochensis
GCGGTGGAGCTGGCGGAGGGGGAGGCTCGGGCGGTGGAGCTGGGGGTGGAGCTGGCGCGGGGATGGGCTCGGCCTCGTGGACTGGCGGAGGTGGCGCCACCTTGCTCGGGTCCTCCGATTCGACGGGCTCCGTCTCGGCCTGCGCCTTCACCGCGCCACGCACAGGCGTGCGCACGACGCGAGCAGCGCCAACGACCGACAGCAGCGCAAACGCCGCGAATGGCAGGACGGGCACGGGGCACCTGGTGCTTGTGGTGAGAGGGCGAGGGAGCGCCGTGGGGCGCCCCCTCGGGACGTCAGAACGCGTTGGCGAGTTCGGCCCACTTCGACGACGCGGCGCCACGAAGGATGGCGGTCACGTCCTGGCGGACCTTCGAGATGACCTCGAATCCGCCCGGGTCCGTCACCGCACCCGGCACCCACCGGCACTCGTCCAACACGATGGACCGGACCAGCCGGCGGTTGCCGGTCGGGTGCTGCGGCGTGCTCGCCATCGCGTCCTTCACGCGGTAGGCGGCGGCCCGCTGGCGCTGCTCGGGGACGACGACGTACGGCTTCCCGCCGGCGGCGCAGTAGAGCCCCGGGTAGTCGGAGAAGCCCTCTTCATCGTCTCGGAAGATGGTCATGCCCGTGTACGGCAGCATGTGGTCCGCGACGGACATGCCCTCATACATTGCCGTGCAGACCGCCAGGATGGCGCGGCCGCGCTCAATGCGACCGGCGTACTGCTCGACCATCGAGCAAACCTGGTCGTGCGTCAGCAGCGGGATGTAAAGCACGCGTCCCGCCCACTCCGTCGCCTTCTCCTTCATCTTCGCGCTCACGCTGCCGGCGTAGTGGCGGGTCAGGACGTTGGGGGCGATGACGAACACCGGAGTGCGGTACGTCGTGACCGTCTTCTCCTCGGTGCTCGCTCCGGGGTACTTGCGCAGCCAGTCCGCGTAGATGGTCGCCGGCGTCGCGGGGTCATCGGCCACCAGCACGCCACCGGCGCGCACGGTGAGGGCCCCCAGCAGGTTGCCCGCCAGCGCGCCGTCGTGCGAGAGGTCAACCACCAGCCCTTCGGGCGTGGTGATGGTGTCGGACTCCGCGTTGACGACGCGGCGGACGTGCGGCGGGATGCCCAACCGCCGCGCCTCGGCCTTCTTGAATCCCGGCGAAAACGTGACGCGCACGCTCGACAGCGCCAGCGCGGCCGCTGCCGTTTTGAAGGGGTCCGCGTCGCTGCGCGACAGGGTCAGCTCCGCATCCAGGAGCTGCTCAACCGACAGGCCGGTGAACAAAACGGCCTCGCGAATCTTCGCGACGTGCCCCGTGGGGAGATAGGCGCGGAACTTGAGGCTGTTGTTGCCCGTGACGAACGCCGTGGCGAGGCCACCGGACGCGGCCGCCAGGCCCTCGGCGTCCTGCTCCAAGAGCCGCAGCGCGTCCAGTCGCAGCCGGTCCAATGTGACGGACTGGAAGGGCTCCAGCGTGGCGCCGGTGTCCCCCAAGTGGAGCTTGAGAGACACCGAGAACGCCGCGAGGACGGAGATTTGCTGCGGGAGAGTGAGCGCCGCCGTGTTGGCGGACGCCGTCACCGTCAGCTCGCAATCCATCACCACCGCATCCGTCACGGTCCCCACAGGGGCCCGCATTTCCCCGCGAGCAAAGCCCGCGTCTCGTTCGAGGTTCTGGCGCCCCTTGGGAAAGGGCACCGTGGTCGTCAACGTACTTTCCTGGGGCATGGCTCTCTCGTTGCGCGCTCGTGAGACGAGCAGCGCGCGGGTTGATAGGGATTGGTTGTGGAGCGGTGGGGTGGGGTGTCGCGTCAGGCCGGCTTCGTCGCGGGCGCGCTCGTGCTGCCGGGCGTCAGGTTGACCCGTCCCGTGAGGTGACCGACGGCCGCCGTGCCCGCCGCGCCAACCACCACGCCGGCCACGAAGATGCCGATGCTCGTGCCCCAGTTCTCCGCGTTGTCCTTGTCGCCCTTTTCGCTGCTCATCGCTGCACCTCTCGCGTCACCGCGTGGGAATGCCCGCGGCGAACCGCGAGCGTGAGACACCGACGTGAAAACATCGCTCAGCCGCGTCGCGCAGCGCGTGCGCGAACGCGTCACCGAAGTCGTTGGCCAACATGCGCCGGTCGCTGTCCTTGCCCATCTCGGCGGCAATGCAGGTGGACACCTGCTTGCGCACGATTTCGGGGACGCCCCCGGGGTACTGGCTCAAAAAGAACGGCGTCACGCCGTCTTTTCCCAACTCACCTGCGGCGCGGTACAGCTCGGGCGCCAGGTGGCTCCCGTATTTTTGCAGCTCGTCGAATCCGACGACCGCGTTGCCGCGCGCGTAGAGCAGCCGCAACACCGGGCGGATGTGCTCGGCCAGGGCCTCGCCCGCGTCCGTCACGGTGGGCACGATGGCCACCGACGCGTTGCGCTCCAACACGATGCGAGGGTTGCGCAGCGCTCGCGCCATGAACTCGGGCACCGTCAACCGCGTGCGCAGCGGCCCCAGCTTGAGCGTGCCGCCGCGACTGTTTCCCTGGGACGAATACTCGTCGCCCACGTCCAGGACGAACGTCGCTCGCCCTTCCTCCTGGAGCTGGGCAAGCCACTGCTTGAACAGGTACGACTTCCCGCTGCCGGTCATCCCGAGCAGCATCAGGACTTCATAGGGCCGTGGGCTCCACGGCCGGATGAATCGCTGCACGCCCACGGGGTACGAGCGTCCGCAGCCCTTGCAGGCCGTCATGAGCGCCCCCGTGAGAAGAGACGCCCGAGGCCACCGGCCGCGCCCTGCGCGCCGCGCAGCAGCCACCCGCCCACGGACTTGGCCGCACCGCTCACGAGGCCCACGTTCGGCAACGCGACCGCGCCAGCAAAGGCCAAGCCCAGCGGCACCAGCTCCCAGGCCACGGAGGGGTGAGCGACGCCGCCATCCGTCGCGGCGCTCGCGGCGGCGGCCTGCACCCGTCGAGCGATGCCAACGCCGGCCAGCTCGGAGAGCCTGGTCACCGGGTCCGCGCGCACGTCGCGGGCGAACGGCGTGCCGGCGAACAGGGTTCGCTCCACGGGCCGTGTCAAGTCGAGCAGCCCACCGCGCGTCAGCTCCGCGAGCGCTCCGAGGACGAACAGGGGCCCGCGTGCGCACGCCTCAACCAGCTCCGGCGGCTCACCCATGTACGTGGGGTGCGTCGGGTCCGTCGGCTGGGGCGGTGGGCGCGGCCCGGCATGGCCAGGGTCCGGCTCCCCGTCGTCGGACGGGTCGTCATGCGCCGCGTCTCCCAACGGTCGGTCGAACACGGACGGGTCCACGGGGTCCACCAGCTCCGGGCCCTGCTCGGGCTCGGCTGGAGCTGGGGGCGGTGGAGCTGATGGCGGCGGCGCGCTGGGCGGTGGGGGCGCTGCCGGCGCGGCGCGCTCGCGGGAGTGCAGCTCCACCAGCTCGGCCGCACCGTCCACCGGCACGTCGTGGGCTCGCGCCCACGCGTTGGCCTCGCAGATGGCCGCCACGTCCGCGCCAGCCGCGCGCAGCTTGTCGCGGTACGTGCGCGCCTGACGGTGGGGATTGGACGCGGGACGGCCGCCTCGGCGTGCCGGGCTCCGCTTGCTCCTCGATGACTGCGCGCGGCGAGGCTCGCCAGCCTTGGCCGGGGCACCCATGACGGAGGATGACTGCTCGCTGCGCGCGCTGGCATCCTCCTGGAGCTGCTCGGCCTGGTCGGTCATCGCGCCTCGCGTAAGTGGGTGACGGGGAACGGCCCGGGTCCGCCCCGGCCTCCAGGGCGCGCACTCCCGTCCGGAGAGGGGAGAGGTTGGGGACTCGGCGCACCGAGCCGCCCCCGTCGATGGGCAACGTGTCTCGCGATTCGCGCCGCCAAAACAGGCGGGTTGCTCGCCACGACTCGCCACCGCCGCGCCTGTCTCAATCCGTGTCGCCATGGGTGGCGTCTCACCCGGTGAGATCGCCACGCACCCGTGGGCTCTCGCCATTTTCGCCATGGGTGGCATCGCGTCGGAGCGCTGCTCTACGCTCACGGTGTCGCACGCCGGAGACCCCCAATGCCTTGCAACACCTATGAGCTGCCCACCTCGGGGCCTCCAACCCAATGGCCGAGCATTAAGGAGGCCGCCCACCTGTCCAACATCAGCGCCCGCACTCTCAACCGCTGGGCGGATGAGGGACTGATACTCGCGGACAGGCTCGGCTCAGGACGTGGCGCGTGGCTGGTAGCGCTCAACGCGCGAAACCTCCCCATCAGCACCAAGCCGTTTCGCGCGGACGCCACCGCGTCAGGCGAAACCTCGGCGTAGCACCCATTTCGGTTTCGCAACCGTCTTCTCCGGGTCCTCCCCTCGCGACAGTGCCTCCGAGCAATCCTGCGCGTAGTTGAAATATCCGGAGAGAAGCCGCGAAAACTGCACGTCTCCCGCGTCTCGCTTGCGCCGCTCAGGCTCGCGCAGCTCGTACGGACGGGTCCCCTCGTCCAGCTCGGGTTCCGCCGCTCGCTGTGCTGTCGCCGCCGCTGCGTCCGCGCGCATGTGCCATGCCTCCAGCACATCCTCACTGGGGCGCAGACGTTTCGCCTGCTCCAGCTCCGCGAGGTTTTGCGCGCGCCGCGTGGCCTGCCGATATGCCCCGATGCTCAACACGTCCGCCAGCCCCAGGACGGGCAGCGGCGGGGGCGGGGGCTCGCGCGGTGCCATCCGCTGCGCCTCCAGCCACGCCGGCACCGGTACGCGCGCAGCCTCACCGCGAGCGGCGGCGCGGAACGCGTCGCGTTCGGCATCAACCGGCGTGCGCCACCACGCGCCGAGCTGCGCCCCGGACAGCACGGGCTCCACGTCTCGCATCCCGAGGATGCGCACGTGCCCCAGCCGCGCCGCCCGCCACCAGCCGCGAACCGCTGGGCGCCAGCCCAGCACCGTGCCCCACGTTGCTTCCAGGGCCGCGCGCGCCTCCTCCTGGCGCTGGCGCATTACCTCGGGCGTCGGGTGGAGCATCAGGCCGCCCTCGCGCTCTGGGTCTGGTGGCTTTCGCGCGGGCGGCAAAAAGCCCTTGCTGGACCGCACGCGCCGCATTCGCGGCGGCGCCGCGACTGGGAGTTGCGCCAGCTTGACGACTTCGCCCACCATCGTCGGGTGCGGCACCGCGCCCTTGCTCACCTTGACGCTGTAGCTCGCCACGTCCTCCTTGCTGCGAGCATGGCCGATGGACGACAGCGGGCCCCAGCCGCAGTGCGCGACCAGGGAGCGCCACCAGCGCGGCCCCCGTTTCGCCGCCACGTCCCCGTCGGTTGGCCCGTACTCCCGGAGGTGAGCGGCCAGCTCGGGCGAGTGGATGATGACGTTTACGTGCGGCTGGCCGCTCCTGTGTTGCTCCACGACACTCACAAAGTCGAACCGCCCCATGGCGGGGATGGCGCCCTCCAGCCAGCCGCGCGTCAGGTACTTTTGCAGCATGGCCCAGCGCGGCTGGAGCCCCTGGTATTGCCCGGCCAACGTGGGTTCTGCCCGAGCAGGGTCGAGAGTCAGCACCACGAGCACCAGGTCAGCCACCGCCACCGGCTCCAGCGCGGCCATGATTCGCGCGTAGTCGCGCTGGGAGACCCACCGGGCGCAGTCCCCCTCGTGGCGCCAGCTCCTGCATTGGTAGGTCCACCATTTGCGCTTGCTGGGGTCGGTTTCGCCGCGCGGCCAGGTCGCCACACTCCACGCCTTGGCCGCGCACGCGTGGCACCCGCCAGGGACATAAAGGCCAGGGGGGGCTTTTGCCGGCCCCGTCCGAGGGGACGTGTCCGACTTAACGTGACTACGGACAAGCCCGGGGACTTCGCCCCCGGGGACCCCCGCGCCGTTGCCAGCAACGGGCGCACGCGCCAAGGGCGCCACGTCGGCCGCAGCCGCACGTTTCGCCGCCGCGCGCACTACCGCAGCCCTCCAGCGCCAGCACGCCCACGGGCCGCCCCAGGCGTCCGCAGCGCAGCACCGACGGGGCAACCGTGGGGGCGGGGTTGCGCACATCCACCGACAGCGCAGGTGGACGCGGGGCGCCCCGCGTCCCACGCCGAGCACACCAGCTCCGGACACACGCTCTGCTGCTGCCGCCAGCCGGCCGCGACGCGGGTGCCACGCATCGGCCCGTGCGCGCGCAGCTCCGCTGCACGGCCGGGCCTCTGGCGACGTACCGCAGTGCTCACCGGACCGTGGGGGGCTCCTGGTTTCGCGCGCACAGCACGGCACCGCCCCCGCCCAGCGCTGGTGATGCCAGCGGGGCAGGGGAGGCGCGTCGTGCAGCACAACGGGCAGCGGCCATTGCGCCGCGCCGGGCTCACGGACCCATGGCAAGGGTCCGTGCACCGAGCACAGACAAGTTGGTGCTACAGCATGAGCGGCAACGCATTAGAGCGCGTCTCCGTCCATGTACTCCGCCCACGTCCTGGCGAGAGGTTCAGGCGGCGCTGGCGCCACCGGTTCCCGCGAGTACAGCTGTGATGCCACTTCGGCCGCCCACGCATCAGCCGCGCGCATGACGCGCAACGAAGCGGCCTCCAACTTCGCCGCACCCGCGAGCGTGAGCACGCGCGCAGCGTCCCACCGCATGCGTGCCGTGTTGGCCGACGACGAGCACGGGCCGTGCTCCGCTATCGCTGCGACGTACGCCTTTCGCGCCTCACCTTCGGCCGTAGCAGCGGCGACCATCTGCTGGCGCTTCGTCGCGTGGTGAGCGATGGCGACCGCATAGTGCTGCTCGCAGGTTGTCTCGGGGCAGCGCCCTCCCCAGCGCGTCACCTTGCCACCAGGGAGGATGACGAGGCTCGGGTCCAGAGGCTTCCGGCTCATTGCCGCGCCTCAATGTGCACGGCAGTCATCGCCGCCGATAGCGACTCGGCCGCCGCGTCGAGATCGAGCGCGAGCTGCGCGCGCCGGGCCCTCGCGTGGTCGAACGCCAGCCGCGCCTCATCAACCAGTCGCGCTCCGGGGCCGTAGTTGAGCAGCGCATCCGCCCATCGCGTGCTCGCCGTCAGCTCGGCCCGCTGCGCCGCGTGCAGCGATATGCCGGCCGTGGCATGCCTCACCTGGGCCTTGCTCGCCTCTGTTTGCAGGCTCACGCGGCACCTCCCATCACGACGTGCAACCGCACTTCGCCAGGGCACGTGGGGCGCGGCAGGTAGAGCACCCGCGCGCCCTCTGGCACCTCCACAACGTCCTCGGGGGCCGCGTCGGGTGCCTCGTCAGCGTCAGGCGCGAACAGCGCGAGCTGGACCGCAGCCGGGCGCACAACCCGTGGTCGGCGGATGCTCTCGATACGCGCGTTGACGGCCCGGAGGCGCAGCGCGCGCAACACCAGCTCCGCGCGTGCCAACATCGTGCGCAGCCATGCTGCGCGGTGCTCGTTCGGTGGCACCGTCGCAACGGAGTGCCGCCGGCCGCCGCGTGAGCGCGACAGCTCGGCCTCCAGCAGCTCCAGGTCCTCGCGCAACACAGCGACTCGGTGGCGTGCCAAGGTGATGGGGTCGGGCGACCTACCCATTGCGCACCTCGGCGTCCAGGTCGACGGACTCAATGACGGGCCGCGAGCGCAGCAGCGCAACGGTGTCGTCAACCTGGGCGCGCAGCGCGTAGTTCGCCCGGCGGATGACATCCAGGTCCACACCACCGTCGGTGCAGCGGCGCAGCTCCAGGCCCGCCGCACGGAGTTCGTCCAGCGCCCGCTCGTAACGCGTGGCAGCCATCACCAGGAGAGCCCGCGCCTCTGCTCGCGATTCAGCCGACATGGTGGCCACCTCGCGCGATTTGCTGGCTCAGGTGCCGCATGAGGCTGGCCGCGTCCTCGGGCATGCGCGTGTATCCGGACGCCACCAGCACGCCCTGGGCGTCGTGGAGAGCGATGCCGTAGCCCTGCCGGCGTCCGTGGCCGATGCGGCCCAACCAGCGCCAGCCCGCTGCCAGCACCGCAGCTTTTGCGGGCCCCTCCGTCCGGTCCGCGATTTCGCCCATCCTCACGGACAGGGCGCGGCGATAGAGCGTTTCAGCGTCAAGCGAGAGGCCGCGCACGTCGTCGTGCAGCTCGGCGCCATGCTCCGAGTCCCAGTCACGGCACGAGCCAGTCACCCGCGCGGCCAGCGCGAATTGCGCCCGGGCGCGGTCGAGCAGCGCCAGCCCCTCGTGTAAGGCACTGCGACGTTGCGCCTCGGGCGTCACCAGCGGTGGCACCGTGGGAATAGGAGTGAGCTGCCGCGCTGGCCGGGCCTCGCTCGTGGCGGTCGGCGCCGACAGAATCCACTTCATGGCGCCCAGTGCATCCCAAACGCCCTCCACGGCTTGGGCCGCATCGCTGAAGATGCCACTTACGCGCGGGCAGCGGTCCATGGCCGACCTCAACGCTCGCGTCAGGTCTGCATGGGTGGCGTCGCGACTCGACAGGAGGCGGTGTATTTCCTCCAGCGCTTCACGGGTGCCAATCAGCGACAGGCGCAGGTCTAGCGGATAGTGCGGGTGTGCCGACGGGAGGCAGGACCGTGCAGCGTCCAGCTCCAGTTGGAGCGCCGCGTTCGGCACGGGTGGCTCGTCGACGGCAGGGCCCACCGCGCCGGGCTGCTCGGGCTTGTAGGTAACAGCGGCCCGCATGAGTGCTCGGCACTCGCTGCACGACACCGGGGCCTCGTCGGACTCCTGGCTGTGCCAGCGCACATCCGCGAGGCCGAGGCCGCAGGCGGTTGAGTCGTCGCGGGAGAGGTTTCGCACCCAGTGGATGGGACGCTCAGGCAGGAGGCTCCCGGCGCGAATCACCATGGCAACCGGGGCCTGGGTAGCGAACGCCTGCTGATACGCGACCGTGCGCCGGCACCGCGCACAGGTGACAACGGCTGCGTCGGCGGACGCGGGCGCGGCACCACCTTGGCCGCAGGCGTCGCGAGTGCCTCCTACGCGCAAATGGACAACGGGTTGGGACGGGGCGCCGTCCTGGGGGACGGGCCGTGGGGTTTTGCTGGTCATGGGTTGGGCTCGGATGCCGCGCGATGGGGCAAGAGCCGTGCCCACACGTGGGGCCCCGTGAATGGACGGGGAACACCACGTGGGGACACGACAGGTCCGAGCGACCCGCGCGGGATTGTCGCTTGGACTCAGTTGGGAGGCGAGGCGCGCGAGCCCGAGGGCTCCAGCGGCAGACTGCGCAATACCTCGTAGGTGGTGTCCAAACGACCCAACCTTGAGGCCAAAATCATGAACTTGCGTGCAGGGCGGAGAACCTGCGAAGCCCTTGAAATCACTAGTGAATGCCCGTCCAGAAGGTCCGATAACATGCGTTATGTAAACTAAGTGAATGGGAAACCAGGGGTCGTTTTTCGAGGGTTCTTCCCCGCTGTTCCCGGGCCATCGGCGCGCGGCGGTCGGCCAAGATGCGGGCCTTCCAAACCTCCACCACGGCGTTCCCGGACCGGCCCCTATGAGATTCCTCGACGACCTGCTCGCGGATGCGCGCTTCGCGTTCCGCACGTTCCGACGTGCGCCCGGCTTCGCGGCCGCCGCCATCCTCTGCCTGGCCCTGGGCATCGGAGCCAACGCCGTCATCTTCAGCGTGGTCCACGGCGTGCTGCTCCGGCCTCTCCCGTACGCCGAACCCGAGCGGCTCGTGTCGCTCGTCGAACTGCGCGCCCAAGGCTCAGGCGGCCCGGTCTCCTGGCTCACGTTCTTCGACTGGCGCGACCAGGCCCGGGCCTTCGAGCACATGGCGGCGTTCACCGTGGGCGGCTCGATTCTCCGCGCGGACGACGATTCCGAGCGCCTGGAAACCACCCGAGGCACCGCCGACTACTTCACCGTGCACGGCGTCCCCCCGTTGCTCGGCCGGACTTTCGCGCCCGGCGACGACCAGCCTGGGCATGAGCCCGTCGCGGTGCTCAACGAGGCGCTCTGGCGACGCCGTTTTGGCGCGAATCCCGCCGTCCTCGGCCGCACGGTGCTCCTGGACAACGTCCCGCATACCGTCGTCGGTGTCATTCCCGAGTCGTTCGCCCCGGACATGGACGTCTGGCTGCCGATGGTGGCTCCGCCCGATGCCCGTGGCGGTCGCTATTCCACGGTGCTCTCCGTGCGCGCCCGGCTGGCGCCCGGAATCACCCTGGACTCGGCCAACGAGCAGCTCAAGGCCGTCACCGCCGGAATCGCGGCCGCGGGCCCGGATGCCCTCAAGGAACGCACCGCCCGGGTCGACTCGCTCGCCGAGGCCCAGACACGGCTCTGGAGCGGCCCACTGAAGCTGCTGCTCGGCGCCGTGGCCCTGGTCCTCCTCATCGCCTGCGCCAACGTCGCCAACATCCTGCTCGCGCGCGCTGGTGCCCGCCGGCAGGAACTCGCCGTCCGCGTGGCGCTCGGCGCGACCCGCGCGCGCGTCATCCAGCAACTCCTCGTCGAAAGCCTCCTGCTCGCGCTCACGGGCGGCGCCCTGGGTGGACTGCTCGCGCACTGGGGCCTGGACGCGCTGCTCGCCGTGGTCCCCGAGTCGATGCCACACCGGGCCGCGGTCTCCCTCGATGGGACGACCTTCCTGTTCCTCGCCGCCATCTCCATCGTGAGCGGCCTGGCCTTCGGACTGCTTCCCGCGATCCAGGTCTCCCGGCTCGACCTTCGCGGGGCCCCCATCCAGGGCGGCCGACGCCTCCGATCCACGCTGGTCGTCGTGGAGCTGGCGGTCTGTCTGGTGCTCCTCGTGGGCGCGGGCCTCCTGGGCCGGGGGTTCTTCCAGCTCCTCGGCACGTCCCCCGGGCTCGCGCCCGAGCAACTGCTCACGCTGCACATCGCCATCCCCGACAGCCGTTTCTTCACCGAGCAGGGCCTGGACGGAAACGTGCCGAGCACCCTGCTGGAGCCCATCCTCGACGAGGTGCGAGCGCTGCCCGGGGTGAGCGCCGTGGGAATGACGTCGCTGCTGCCCATCCAGCGCGCATGGAACAACGCCCGCTATGTCATCGAGGGCGAACCGCCCCCGGAGGCCGGCTCGGAGCCAAGGGCCGAGCGCCGCTCCACGAGCCCCGGCTTCTTCGCCACGGTGGGAATCCCGCTCAAGCAAGGCCGCGACTTCACCACCGCCGACGCGGCCCCCGGTCAGCCCGCCACGGTCATCATCAACGAGACGCTCGCGCGCCGGCACTTCCCGGACGGCAACGCCCTGGGCCGCCAGCTCCGACTCGGCACCGGGGCCCACACCATCATCGGCGTCGTGGGCGACGTGCGACAGGCCGGCCTGGACAAGACGCCGCTGGCCGAGCTCCACGTCCCCTACGGCCGGCCCTGGGGCGACGACAGCCTGGTGCTCGTCGCTCGAACCTCGGTGCCACCGGAGACCTTGCTGCCCTCGGTCCGCGAGGCCGTGCGCCGGGTTGACTCGAGCCTGCCCGTCTTCCGCGCCCTCACGATGGACCAGGTCATCTCCCAGTCGCTCGGCTTCCGGCGGCTCGTGCTGTGCCTGCTCGGCGGCTTCGCGGCGCTCGCCCTGGTGCTATCCACCTACGGCCTCTATGGCGTCATCTCGCTGCTCGTCTCGCAGCGGACGCGGGAGCTCGGCATCCGCATGGCGCTCGGGGCACGTCCCGGAGACGTCCTCCGACTCGTGCTCGGCCAGGGCGCGAGGCTCGCGGGAGTGGGCATCGCCCTGGGGCTCGTGGGCTCCCTGGCGCTGACCCGGTTGCTCGAAAGCCAGCTCCACGGAATCACCGCCACGGATCCCCTCACCTTCGGCGCCGTGGCCACCCTGTTCGCCCTCGTCGCCCTGCTGGCCTGCTGGTTTCCCGCGCGCCGCGCCACCCGCGTGGACCCGCTTGTGGCCATGCGCACCTGAGTCACGGCGACCCGACCCGGAGCGGCGGGTTCTCGACGCGGTGCGATAGCCAACCCTGGGGAGCGGTCATCCGCTCGAATCATGCAATCACGGGCAGCGACATCTCGTAGGACTCCGCGCACTGACGAGGAATCCCCCGGCCGCCTGGATGTTCCAGGGGTTGGGAATTCTTCCCAGCTTTTTTCCCGGTTGACCGAGGCAGTGGGTTACCGCAGAAACGCGACACCCCCGGCCCTGGAAAGGACCTGTCCAATGAAACGGTTGTTCCTGATTGCCACCCTTGTCGGCGCCGCCCCCGCGCTGGCCGACGAAGGCATGTGGACGTACAACAACTTCCCGTCCGCGAAGGTGAAGGAGAAGTACGGCTTCGAGCCTTCGCAGGAGTGGCTCGACAAGGCCCGCCTGTCCTCCGCGCGGCTCGCGGGCGGCTGTTCCGCCAGCTTCGTGTCCGCCAACGGCCTGGTGATGACGAATCACCACTGTGCTCGCGGCTGTATCGAGCAGCTCTCCGGCGCCAAGAAGGACTACATCGCCAACGGCTTCTACGCGAAGACCGAAGCCGAGGAGACGCAGTGCCCGGCGATGGAGATCAACCAGCTGGAGCAGATCACCGACGTCACCGAGACGCTGAACAAGGCGACCGCGGGGCTGTCCGGCAAGCCTTATAGCGACACCCTGAAGGCGAAGATGTCCGAGCTGGAGCAGGCTTGCTCCGCCGGCGACGCCAAGGTGCGCTGCGACGTCGTCACCCTGTACCAGGGCGGCAAGTACAACCTCTACAAGTACCGCCGCTTCCAGGACGTGCGCCTGGTGATGGCCCCCGAGCACGCCATCGCCTTCTTCGGCGGCGACCCGGACAACTTCGAGTTCCCCCGGTGGGACCTGGACGTGACGTTCCTGCGCGTCTACCAGGACGGCAAGCCGGCCAAGACGGAGAACTTCTTCAAGTGGTCCGAGAAGAGCGCCAAGGAGGGTGACCTCACCTTCGTGTCCGGCCACCCCGGCCGCACCTCGCGCGGGCTGACCATCGCGGAGCTGGAGTATCAGCGCGACGTGGCCATGCCGAAGATGCTCTTCATGATGTCCGAAGTGCGCGGCATGGTGACGGAGTTCCAGAAGCGCGGCCCCGAGCAGAAGCGCATCTCCAACAACCTGCTCTTCGGCGTGGAGAACGGCCTGAAGGCGACCAAGGGCCGCCTGGAGGCGCTGCAGGACAAGAAGTTCTTCGGCCAGAAGGTCGCCGCCGAGCAGGAGCTGCGCAAGAAGGTCGACGCCAACCCGGAGATGAAGAAGAAGTACGGCGCGGCGTGGGATGAGATCGCCAAGGCGCAGGGCCAGCTCGTCAACGTCCGCAAGGACCTGGCCTTCGTCGAGCAGGGCAACGGCCTGTCCTCCAGCCTGTACAGCATCGCCAAGACGCTGGTGCGCGCCTCCGAGGAGCTCCCCAAGGAGAACGGCCAGCGCCTGCGTGAGTTCAACCAGGCCAACGTGCCGGCCCTCACGGCCGGGCTGCTCAGCCCGGCGCCCATCTACCCGGAGCTGGAGATCATGCGCCTGTCGTTCGGCCTGACGAAGATGCGCGAGGAGCTCGGCTCCAACCACCCGTTCGTCAAGAAGGTCCTGGGCAAGGAGTCCCCCGAGAAGCTGGCCGCCCGGCTGGTCAAGGGCTCCAAGCTCTGCGTCCTCAAGGACGTGAAGGGCTCCAAGGTGTGTGACGTGGCCGTGCGCAAGGGCCTGCTCGACGGCGGCAAGGCGGCGATTGCCGCTTCGAAGGACCCGATGATCCAGCTGGCCCTCGCGCTCGACGCGGATGGCCGCGCGGTCCGCAAGAACTACGAGGAGAACATCGACGCGGTCATCAAGAAGAACGCGGAGCTGGTCGCCAAGGCGAAGTTCGAGGCCTACGGCACCAACCAGTACCCGGACGCGACGTTCAGCCTGCGCCTGTCCTACGGCTCGGTGAAGGGCTACTTGGAGGACGGCAAGAAGGTGGAGCCCGTCACCCAGATGGCCGGGACGTTCGAGCACGCCACGGGCGAGGAGCCCTTCGCCCTGCCGCCTTCCTGGCTGAAGTCGGAGAAGCTGCTCGACGGCGCCACGGCGATGAACCTGGTCACCAGCAACGACATCATCGGCGGCAACTCCGGTTCCCCGATGATCAACAAGGACGCGGAGATCGTCGGCCTGGTGTTCGACGGCAACATCCAGTCCCTGGGCGGTGAGTACGGCTTCGACGAGTCCGTCAACCGCACCGTGGCCGTGCACAGCGACGCCATCATCGAGTCGCTGAAGAAGATCTACGGCGCCACCCGGGTGCTCGAGGAGCTGCGTCCGGGCAGCACCAAGATTCCCTCGGTCCCCACGAAGCCGGCCGGGTGATTCACCCCGCCTGAAGGGGCCCGGGCTCAACCCCCGGACCCCTGAAGCACGAAGAGGCTGCCTGGGCACGTTCGCCAGGCAGCCTCTTTCGCGTTTCCAGCGGGCACCCTACTCCCGGCTCACTCCCACTCGATGGTGGCCGGGGGCTTGGAGGACACGTCGTAGGCGACGCGGTTGATGCCACGCACCTCGTTGGTGATGCGCGTGGAGATGCGCTCCAGCACGGGGTACGGCAGCCGGGCCCAGTCCGCCGTCATGCCGTCCACGCTGGTGACGGCGCGCAGCACGCAGGTGGACTCGTAGGTGCGCTCGTCGCCCATGACGCCCACGCTCTGAACGGGCAGCAGCACGGCGAAGGCCTGCCACAGCTCCTTGTAGAGCCCCGCGGCGCGAATCTCCTCCTGGACGATGGCGTCCGCGCGGCGCACCAGCTCCAGGCGGGCTTCCGTGACTTCGCCCAGCACGCGGATGGCCAGGCCGGGACCGGGGAACGGCTGGCGGTTCACCATGTCCTCGGGCAGCCCCAGTTCGCGGCCCAGGGCGCGGACCTCGTCCTTGAACAGCTCGCGCAGCGGCTCCACCAGCTTGAGCTTCATCGTCTCCGGCAGGCCGCCCACGTTGTGGTGGCTCTTGATGGTGACGGAGGGGCCCTTGTACGAGACGGACTCGATGACGTCCGGGTATAGCGTGCCCTGTGCCAGGAACCCGGCGTCCTGGATGTCGCGCGAGGCCTCCTCGAACACGGCGATGAACTCGCGGCCGATGATCTTCCGCTTCTTCTCCGGGTCCGTCACGCCGGCCAGCGCGTCCAGGAACCGGGCCCGCGCATCCACCGTCTTCAGCGGGACGTGGAAGCGGTCCACGAAGAGCCCCTCCACCTGGGCGCGCTCCCCCTGCCGCAGCACCCCGTTGTCCACGAAGATGCACTGGAGCCGGGGGCCGATGGCGCGGTGGAGCAGCAGCGCGGCCACGGAGCTGTCCACGCCGCCGGACAGCGCGCAGATGACCCGGCCCTGCTCACCCACCTGGCGGCGGATGGTGGCCACGGCCTCGTCGATGAAGCCCTTCATCGTCCACGAGCCGCTCACCTTGCAGTCGTTGAAGAGGAAGGCGCGCAGCATGGCCTTGCCTTGCGGGGTATGTACGACTTCCGGGTGGAACTGGAGGCCGTAGAAGGGCTTGGTCTGGTGGGCCGCCGCCGCGAAGGGCGAATTGCCACTGCGACCAATGGCCTCGAAACCGGGCGGAAGCTCCTCCACCCGGTCTCCGTGGCTCATCCACACCTGGACCCGGTCTCCGGGTTTGAACTCCGAGAAGGGCCCGCGGGGGGCGAGGACTTCGACCTCCGCGTTGCCGAACTCACGGTGTGCGCCCCGGTCAATGCGCCCGCCCAGGAGCTTGGCGGTGAGCTGGAGGCCGTAGCAGATGCCGAGGACGGGCACGCCCGCCTCGAAGACGAACGGGTCACACCGGGGGGAACCAGGCGCCTCCACGGACGCCGGGCCTCCGGAGAGGATGATGCCCCGGGGGGCATAGCGGCGGATATCCTCCGCCGGGAGGTCCGGGCGGTGGATTTCGCAATAAACGCCCAGTTCGCGCACCCTCCGGGCGATGAGCTGGGTGTACTGACTCCCGAAATCGAGGATCAGGATCTTCTCGGCGTGCAGGTCCACCGGAGGTTCTCCAAGGGGCGTCGTTGACGGCTGGGGGCCCTTATCGCTACAAACTTCCGGAAAGCAACGCCCAAGTCCCCTCAATTGTTCGAGGTCCGGATGCTCCGCCGCCTGTCCGCTTCCACTGCTGCGACCCTCTTGTTCCTCTCCGCCTCTGGATGCGTGAAGGAAATCTCCTCCGACGAGCGACTGGACCGCGAGACCCAGAACCTGGCTGTCAAAGACACGCCAGGGGTCTCCGATCTCCAGAAGCTCACCTGTGACGACACCACCGACGCACTGGGCAAGGCCCGCAACGTCAATCGCCCCGAGACGGACCGCCTCGTCGACTACATCGAGCTGTACTCCTCGCTGCGCAAGCGGACCACCACGTTCGAGGAGGCGATGAACCGCAACCCGGACCTGAGCTACCGCGAGGGCAGCCAGCAGATCGTCAATGCACGGGACACCTGCATCCAGCAGACGGCCGACGTGAAGGTGGAGTTCGAGACCTACATGCGCGAGCTGGTGATGGTGCCCACCGTGCAGGAGATCAAGGGCGGCAACACCGTCACCATCGCCCGGCTCGACTTCAACACCCTGCGCCAGGCCATTGAAACGCTGGAGCCCGACGACAAGGACGCCCTGCTCAGCCGCGTGGCTGGCGCCGAGGGGAAGATCTCCGCCGCGTCGCCGTCCTCCGACGACTCCGGCTCCGGCGGTCGCAAGGGCCGCAAGTAGCCGCCTTCCCGGCCGAAACGACCGAGGGCCCCGCCGCCTGGCGTGGGCCCTCTTTTCGTTCCAGGAGCCGCCCGTCCTGGCGCCTACTCCACGCGGTAGTTGGGGGCCTCTTCGGTGATGATGACGTCGTGGACGTGGCTCTCCTTGAGGCCCGCCGAGGTGATGCGCACGAAGGTCGCGTTCTTGCGCAGCTCGTCGATGGTGCCGCAGCCCACGTAGCCCATGCCGCTGCGGATGCCGCCCAGCATCTGGTGGACGTTCATCGCGAGCGTGCCCTTGTACGGCACCCGGCCTTCGATGCCCTCGGGAACGAGCTTCACCGCGTCCACGTCCGACTGGAAGTAGCGGTCCTTGGCGCCCTGCTTCATCGCGCCCAGGCTGCCCATGCCCCGGTAGCTCTTGTAGCTGCGGCCCTGGTACAGGATGACGTCTCCGGGGGCCTCTTCGGTGCCGGCGAAGAGCGAGCCGATCATCACCGTGCTGGCTCCGGCCGCGAGCGCCTTGACGATGTCGCCCGAGTACTTGATGCCGCCATCCGAGATGATGGGGATGTCGTGCTTCTCCGCCTCGCGGCAGCAGTCATCCACCGCGGTGACTTGCGGCACACCCACGCCGGCGACGACGCGGGTGGTGCAGATGGAGCCGGGGCCGATGCCCACCTTCACCGCGTCCACGCCCGCCTGGATGAGCGCGCGGGTGGCCTCGGCGGTGGCGACGTTGCCGGCGATGAGTTCGAAGCCCTTGAAGTTCTTGCGCGTGTCCCGCACCCCGTCCACCACGCCCTTGGAGTGGCCGTGCGCGGTGTCGACGACGATGACGTCCACGCCCGCCTTCACCAGCGCGTCGATGCGCGCCTCGCGGTCCGGAGACACGCCCACGGCGGCGGCGCACAGGAGGCGCCCCTTGCCGTCCTTGGCCGCGTTCGGGTTCGTGCGGCGCTTCTCGATGTCCTTGATGGTGATGAGGCCGCGCAGCTCGAAGTCGTCGTTGACGATGAGCAGCTTTTCGATGCGGTGCTCGTGCAGCAGCTTCTGCGCATCCCCCTGGATGATGCCCTCGCGGCCGGTGACGAGCTTGCGCGTCATCACCGCTTCGACCTTCTGCGTGAGGTTGGTCTCGAATCGCACGTCGCGGCTGGTGACGATGCCGACGAGGCGACGCCCCTTCACCACGGGGATGCCCGACACGCCATGGTGCCGCATCAGCTCGATGGCGCGGCCCAGCGGGGCCTCGGGGTCGATGGTGACGGGGTCCACCACCATTCCACTTTCGAACTTCTTGACCTTGGTCACCTCGAGCGCCTGCTGCTCGGGGGTCATGTTCTTGTGGATGACACCGATGCCGCCCTCTTGCGCCATGGCGATGGCGGTGCGCGACTCCGTCACCGTGTCCATCGCCGCCGACAGGAGCGGGATGTTCAGGCGAAGGTTGCGCGTGAGGCGGGTCGACAGGTCCGCATCCTTGGGGACAACCGAACTTTCGGCGGGCACCAGGAGGACGTCATCGAAGGTGAGTGCGAGCCGGATCTCGGGGTTCAACATGGGCGGCGCTCCCGGGGCGAAGGGCCCACGAGGCACCAGCGCCCCGAGGGTGCGGTTCCATACGAGGTACGTTGTCCCCACGCAACCTGGAAGGGTGGACTTTTTGACGCCCGTTCACTCGCACTTCAAGCGATAATCCGACCGGGCTTTTCACTCACGTCTCAGGAACCGGGCTTTGACGGAATCGAATCAGGCGGCGGTCGGGTTGGTCGTGAAGCTGCCATTCGCGACGCCGGAGGAGTTCCTGGCGAAGTACGGCGGCAACGTCACCCGGGGTGGCATCTACCTGCGCGCTCGCGCGGTGAAGCCTCCGGGGACGGCCGTCACGCTGGACCTTCGGCTGGCGAGCGGCGAGCGGCTCATCCACGCGCAGGCCGTGGTCCACTTCGTCACCGGGCAGGGAGGCCAGGGCGTGGTGGGCATGGGCCTGCGCTTCCTGGGGATGGACCCCCAGACGCGCCGCTTCCTCGACTTGGCGGTCGCCGCCCTGCCCCACGCCCAGTCGGACGTGCCCCCGGTCCCCACGGGCGTGGGTGCTCCGGACTACACCGTCCCACCTCCGCCACAGCAGGCGAATCCCCAGGTCGTCGCCGCCCAGGTCGTCCCTCCTCCGGGCGGAGTCACCCCGGTGCCCGCGACGATGATGTCGGACGCGGCGTTGGACCTGAACACGGCGGAGCCCAAGCGCGCGGGTGTGGTGATTGGCATCGACCTGGGCACGACGAACTCGTGTGCCGCCTATGTGCGCAACGGCAAGCCCGGGGTGCTCAACAGTCGCGAGGGCCACAACACGGTGCCCTCCATCATCGCCGTGAACACGCGCGGCAAGCTGGTGGTGGGCCACCCCGCCAAGGGGCAGATGCTCACCAACCCCCGGCACACGGTGTACGGCGCCAAGCGCCTGGTGGGGCGCGCATACGAGTCCGCCATCGTCGGGGCCATCAAGGACAAGTTCCACTACGAGATCACCGCAGGAGAGAACGGTGACGCGGGCGTGAAGCTGTCGGACCGCGTCTACACGCTCCAGCAGATCTCCGCGCTCATCCTGCGCGAGGTGCGCGAAGTCGCCCAGAACCAGCTGGGCCAGCCCGTGTCCCGCGCCGTCATCACCGTCCCGGCGTACTACAACGACAACCAGCGCCACGCGGTGCGCGAGGCCGGCAAGCTCGCGGGGCTCTACGTCGAGCGCATCCTCAACGAGCCCACCGCCGCGGCGCTCGCGTACGGCTACGGCCGCAAGCTCAACCAGCGCGTGCTGGTGTACGACCTGGGCGGTGGCACGTTCGACGCGTCCGTGCTGGAGCTGGCCGACAACGTCTACGAGGTCATCTCCACCGGCGGCGACACCTTCCTGGGTGGCATCGACTTCGACAACGCCATCGTCGCGTACCTGCTGGAGGAGTTTCAGAAGAAGACGGGCCGGGCCTTCCAGGGCGACCGGGTGGCCATGCAGCGCATCAACGACGCGGCGGAGCGCGCGAAGTGCGCGCTGTCGGAGCGCTCGGAGATGCGGGTGCATGTGGCCTTCGTCACGATGATCGAGGACAAGCCGTACGACCTGGACGTCACGCTCACGCGGCAGAAGCTCATCGAGCTGACGGAAGGCCTCGTCGACCGCACCGTCCAGGTCTGCGAGGAGGTCCTGCGGGTGAAGAACCTGGGCCCCAAGGACATCGACGAGGTCATCCTCGTCGGAGGCCAGAGTCGCTTCCCGCTGGTGCACGAGAAGATCACCCGCTTCTTCGGCAAGCCGCCGAGCAAGGGCGTCCACCCCGACGAAGCGGTGGCCCTGGGGGCCGCGCTCCTGGCGCACAGCCTGGGGCAGTTGGAAGGCGTGGTGCTCATCGACGTGCTCCCCATGGCCATTGGCGTGGGCCTGCCCGGTGGACGCTTCAAGCCCGTGCTGGAGCGCAACACCTCGCTGCCCTCCACCAAGAGCTACACCCTCTCCACGCACCGCGACGGCCAGACGGAGCTGGAGCTCACCGTGTTCCAGGGTGACTCCGACAAGGCGTCCGACAACGAGTACCTGGGCACGCTGAAGCTCGCGGGACTGCCCAAGCTCCCGCGTGGCGCCGTGCAGGTGTCGGTGACGTTCGAGGTGAACAACGAGTCACTGTTGAAGGTCACCGCGCGCGAGTCCTCCTCAGGGCGCGAGGTGACGAGCACCTTCTCCACGCGCGACACGCCCGACGCCGTGAAGGCGAAGCTCGCCCAGTTGGACGCCGAAGGAACCGCCGCCGCGGCACAGGCGACGGGCTCCACGCCGACGCGCACCGTGAGCACGACGGGAACAGGCACCGCCAGTCCGGCGCCGATGAGGGCTCCTGCGGGCGTGACAACTACCTCGGCCCCACGAATCGCTCCTCCGAAGGTCACAGCCGCGCCGCAATCCAACGTCCACGCGGTACCGGCCTTGGTGAGCGCGAAGTCGCGAGGCTTCGTGCGATGGCTCAAAGGCTTGTTCGGTAGGGCCTGAGTCTCGATTTCTTGCTGAGAGTGGATCAGTCCTCCTTCCACTTTCACGCTGGGAATGAAGATGCATGTGGGTAGGCGTTGAGGCCCGCGATTGTCGGCCTCGCCTGTTATTAAGCCGCCGGCCGCAATCAGCCCGGACGAGCTCCACACCCCATGCATGCTCCCTTTCGAATCCTCAATGACGCCCTCCGTGCGCGCGCAGTCGGAGAGTCGTCGCGGCAGCCGCTCTACACCTTCCTCGGAGAGTCGGACGGCGACGAAGCCGCGCTGACCGCACCCGATCTGGAGCGACAGGCACGTCGCATCGCCGCCGCGCTGCAAGCGCGTGGGGCCGTGGGCCAGCGAGTGCTGCTGCTCTATCCGCCGGGGCTCGACTACCTCGCGGGTTTCTTTGGCTGCTTGTATGCGGGCGCGGTGGCGGTGCCCGCCTATCCGCCGGACCCGACGCGGCTCGAGCGCACCCTTCCCCGCTTGCGCGCCATCATCCAGGACGCGGAGGCGACGGTGGTACTCACCACGTCGGGCATCCTGGGCCTGGCGGACTTCGTCTTCGAACAGGCGCCGGACTTCCGAGCGCTTCAGTGGTTGTCCACGGATGACCTGCCCGTGGGCGGCGAGGACGCGTGGCGCGAGCCCGACCTTGGCTCCGACACGCTGGCGTTCCTCCAGTACACGTCGGGCTCCACGGGGACGCCCAAGGGCGTGATGCTGTCCCACGCCAACCTGCTGCACAACCTGGGGCTCATCTCCGGTGCGTTCCAGGTGCGCCGCGACAGCGTGGGCGTCATCTGGCTGCCGCCGTACCACGACATGGGGCTGATTGGCGGCATCCTCCAGCCGCTGTTCGGCGGCTTCTCCGTGGCGTTGATGTCACCGATGTCCTTCCTCCAGCGTCCCATGCGCTGGCTGGAGGCCGTGTCCCGCTTCCGGGGCACCGTCAGTGGAGGCCCGAACTTCGCCTTCGAGCTGTGCGCGCGTCGCGCCACCTCCGAGGACGTGAAGGCGCTCGATTTGAGTTCGTGGGAAGTGGCGTTCTGCGGAGCGGAGCCCATTCGCGCCGCCACGTTGGACCGCTTCGCGGAGGTGTTCGCTCCGGCGGGCTTCCGTCGCGAGGCGTTCTATCCCTGCTATGGGCTCGCCGAGGGCACGCTCATCGTCACCGGTGAGCAGAAGGGCCGCGTTCCTCGCGTGCACGTGCTCGACGAGGCTTCGCTGTCTCGTGGCACGGCTGTCCTCGCGGCCCCGGAGACCCCGGGCGTCCGCGCGCATGTGAGCTGCGGTGCGACGCTGGCCGAGCAGCGGCTGCTCATCGTCGATCCCGAGACGAAGGTGCCGCACGCCGCAGGTGAAGTGGGCGAAATCTGGGTGTCCGGCGGCAGTGTGGCGCTGGGCTACTGGCACAAGCCCGAGCAGTCGCAGGAGACGTTCCAGGCACGCCCCGTGGGCGCCGAGGACGGACCTGCCTATCTGCGCACGGGGGACCTGGGACTGCTCCTCGATGACGGGCAGCTCATCGTCACCGGGCGTCGCAAGGACCTCATCATCCTGCGGGGTAGGAACCTGTACCCGCAGGACGTGGAGGCCGTGGTGGAGCGCGCGCATCGGCGTGTGCGGCCCGGTGGCGTGGCGGCCTTCGGAATCGAGACGCCGGAGGGTGAGGCCCTCGCGGTGGTCGCGGAGGTGGCGCGCGAACTTGCGGAGTCGGGAGACACCGAGGCGCTGACCGCCGTGGCGGACTCGGTGCGGCAGGGCATTGCCCGTGAGCTGGAGGTCCAACCCAGGACGGTGGCACTGCTTCCGCCCGGCTCCATCCCGAAGACGTCGAGCGGGAAGATCCAGCGCTTCGCCTGCCGCGCGGGACTGGCCTCGGGCGAGCTGCCCGTGCTGTGGCGCTCGGACCTGAACCTCGGGGGCACACCTGGGACGATTCGGGATGCAACCGCTGGGGTCGTTGAGAAGGAGCCTCGAGCAACCGGGTCGTCGCTGCTGGGCACCGCTTCGTCCGTGAACGTTGGTGGGACCGCGGACGCTCAGTCCCGCACCGCGTCGACGATGGGCGTCGGCGTGGCCGCACAGTCCGGCACCGCGTCGACGGTGGGCGTCGGTGTGGCCGCTCAGTCCGGCACCGCGCCGTCCGCGAGCGCCGACGTGGCGGTTTCCGCTGGCGCGCTCGTGGAACCATCCGCGAGGACTTCGGGCTTGTCCTCCGCGGAGCTGGAGCGCGCGCTTCGCGAGGAACTCTCCGCCGTACTGGGTGCCTCCGCTGGCACCGTGGACCTGGATGCTCCGTTGACCCGATTGGGGATGGACTCCCTGGGCGCGGCCGACCTTCAGGTGCGCATCGAGAAGCGCCTGGGCGCGCGCATCTCCGCCGCTACGCTGCTTCAGGACGTCAGCCTCCGGGGACTCATCACAGAGGTGTCGACGGGGGCCCAGGGCTCGCTCGCACCGCGTTCCGGTCCGGTGGCGCGGGGCAGCTCGAACGCTGGGCCTCTGCCGGCCTCCTTCGCGCAGCAGCGACTCTGGTTCATCCAGCAGCTCGAACCGGCCTCGACCGCCTACCACATCCCCCTCGCCTTCACGTTGCGGGGACACCTGGACACTGCCGCGCTGGAGCGCGCGCTGAACGAACTGGTCCGTCGCCACGACGTGCTGCGGACCACGCTCACCTCGAAGGACGGTGAGCTGCTCCAGCACGTCCACGCACCGACGCCCGTGGCCATCGAGCGAGTCGTCACTGACGCCGATGACCTCGCGGACCGCGCCTCCGTGCTGGATGCCGTGGCCGTACGAGATGGCCAACGTCCCATGGACCCGGCGACGGGTCCGCTGCTTCGCTTCAGCCTCGTGTGCTTCGCGGCCGAGGACCATGCCCTCGTCGTCTCCGTGCACCACCTGGTGGCCGACGGCTGGACCGTGGGCCTGATGGCGCGCGAGCTGGCCACCCTCTACGGGGCCTTCAGCGCGGGACAACCCTCGCCCCTGCCCGAGCCGGCGCTCCAGTACGGAGACTTCGCCGCGTGGCAGCGTGAGCACCTCACGCCCCAGGCACTCAGGAAGGAGCTGACGTGGTGGAAGCAGGCGCTCGCGGAGGCCCCCTCCCTGCTCGCCCTTCCCACCGACAGGCCTCGGCCGCAGCGCCTCTCGTTCCACGGTGCGCGCCGCTCGCGGCTGTTGCCCGCGGCGCTGATGGCGAAGTTCCATGCCCTGGGTCGACGTGAAGGCGTCACGCCGTTCATGAGCGTGGTCGCCGCGCTGTCCACCGTGCTGCATCGCTGGAGCGGACAGGCCGACTTCGTGCTCGGCTCCGCCATCTCCGGCCGCGAGGTCCCCGGCATTCGCGGGCTGATGGGCGACTGCACCAACTTCATCCCGTTGCGCGTACGGCTCCCGTCCGAGTCCACCGTGACGGGGCTGCTCGCGGCGGTGAAGCAGAGCACCCTGGGCGCGCTGGCCCATGGGCATTGCCCGTTCGACCACGTGCTCGCGGCCGTGCAGCCCGGCTCGCAGCGGCGCGAGCTGTACAACGTCGCTTTCGTCCTCGACGACTACGACATTCCGCGCGACCTGGCCGTCGGCAACGGCCTGACGCTGGGCGTGTCCCTGCTGGACAACCGCACCACCGAACTGGACCTGACCTTCGAGGCCGCGCACGGGCCCGACGGACTGCTCATCGGCTGCAAGTACGCGTCGGACCTCTTCGATGCGGAGACCATCGACCGGCTGCTCGGCCACCTCGAAGTGGTGGTGGGCGGCATGGTGGACGCTCCCGGCCAGCGCATCGCCGAGCTGCCCTTGATGACGGAGGCCGAGCGTCAGCACGTGCTGCACGCCTGGAACCCCCGCACCGAGTCGCCGAGTGACGGCACGCTGGTGGAGCGCTTCGAGGCGCAGGTGGACCGCACGCCGGACGCCGTCGCCGTCACGTTCGAGTCCAGTCACCTGACGTACCGCGATCTGGATTCACGCGCGAACCGGCTGGCCCAGGTGCTGCTGCGCCATGGCGTGGGCCCCGACGTCCTCGTCGGAGTGTGCCTGGAGCGCGGGCTGGACCTCATCGTGGCCCTGCTCGGCATCCTCAAGGCCGGCGGTGCGTACCTGCCGCTGGACCCGTCGTATCCCCGGGAGAACCTCGCGTTCATGCTGGAGGACGCGCAGGCCCCCGTCCTCATCACGCAGACCTCGCTGGAGGACCGCGTGCCCGCGCCCGGCGCCGCCGTGGTGCGCCTGGACATGGAGCCGTCCGACTCCGCCCCCGCGCCGCGCCCGCCGCGCTGCAACGCCCCGAGCGACCTCGCCTACGTCATCTACACCTCCGGCTCCACGGGGCGCCCCAAGGGCGTGATGGTGCGGCACGACAACGTCGTGCGCCTCTTCACCGCCACCGACGCGTGGTTCCACTTCGGACCCGAGGACGTGTGGACCCTGTTCCACTCCTACGCGTTCGACTTCTCCGTCTGGGAACTCTGGGGCGCGCTGCTCTACGGCGGCCGGCTGGTGGTGGTGCCGTACTGGGTGAGCCGCTCTCCCGAGGCCTTCCATCGGCTGCTCGCGGACGAGCGCGTCACCGTCCTCAACCAGACGCCCACCGCGTTCCGCCAGCTCATCCATGCCGAGCAACAGGCCGCCGCGCGCGGTCCGCTCCCCACGTTGTCCCTGCGCTACGTGGTCTTCGGCGGTGAAGCGCTGGACATGGCCGCGCTGCGTCCGTGGTTCGAGCGGCATGGCGACGCGCGTCCGACGCTCGTCAACATGTACGGCATCACCGAGACGACGGTCCACGTCACCTACCGTCCCGTGCGGATGGAGGACGTGGAGCGCCCCTGGTCCAGCGTGATTGGCGCGCCGATTCCGGACCTTCAAATCTACCTGCTGGATGCGCTCGGCCAGCCCGTGCCCGTGGGCGTCCCGGGAGAAATCCACGTTGGTGGCGCGGGTGTGGCCCGTGGCTACCTGCGGCGTCCCGAGCTGACCTCGGCGCGCTTCGTGGAAGACCGCTTCGGCCCCGTGCGCGGACGCAGGCTGTACCGCGCGGGAGACCTGGCGCGACGCCTGGCCAATGGAGACTTGGAGTACCTGGGCCGCATCGACAACCAGGTGAAGATTCGCGGCTTCCGCATCGAGCTGGGGGAGATCGAATCGGCGTTGAGCACGCATCCCTCGGTGCGAGAGACCGTGGTGATGGCCCGCGAGGACTCGCCGGGAGACAAGCGCCTGGCGGCGTACGTCGTCCTCGGGGACCTGGACACGTCGGGCACCGTGGAGCAGACGGCGCAGTGGAAGGCCGTCTACGACGAGACCTACGCCCAGGGGGAGCGCAGCGAGGACCCCACCTTCGACATCTCCGGCTGGAATGACAGCTACACCGGCGGGCCGCTCCCCGCGCCGCAGATGCGCGAGTGGGTGGACACCACGGTGCGGCAGATCCTCGCCCTGCGTCCTCGCCGGGTGCTGGAGCTGGGCTGCGGCACGGGCCTCCTCCTGTATCGGCTGGCGCCTCGGTGCGAGGCGTACTGGGGCGTGGACTTCGCCCGGCCCGCGTTGGATCGCATCGAGCAGCAGAAGGAACGACTGGGCGACGCCCTTCGCTCCGTCTCCCTGCTGCATCGAAGCGTGGATGACCTGTCCGGCATCGAGCCCCACTCGTTCGACACCGTCATCCTGAACTCCGTCATCCAGTACTTCCCGAGCGGCGACTACCTGCTCCAGGTACTGAGCGGAGCGGTGAAGGTGCTCAAGCCCGGGGGCCGCATCTTCCTGGGCGACGTGCGCAACCTGGAGCTGCTGGAGTCCTTCCGTGCCTCGGTGCGCCTGCATCGCGCGCCGCCCAACCTGTCGACGCCGCAGCTCCAGTACCGCGTGCAGCGAGACGTGCTGGCCGAGGAGGAGCTGGTCCTCTCGCCCACGTACTTCACCTCGCTGCCCGCGCGGGTGGCGGGCATCTCCCGAGTGGAGGTCCTGCCCAAACACGGTCGCTACGACAACGAGCTGAGCCGCTTCCGCTACGAGGTCATCCTCCATGTGGGCGAGGCCACCGCGGCCTCGCGTCCTGACTGGGTGGATGGAAGCAACCTGTCGCTGGAGACCCTGCGCCAGAAGCTCGAAGCCCAGCCTTCGATGCTGGCCGTGCGCGGCCTGCCCAACGCCCGCGTGCTCGATGACACTCGACTGGTCGCGCTGCTCTCCGGCACCGGCCGGCCGCCGCACGTGGGCGCGCTGCGCGAAGTGCTCCGCGACTGGCCCGGCTCACGAGGCGTGGAGCCGGAGGACCTCTATGCCCTGGGCGGAATGCTCGGCTACGACGTCCGGGTGAGCTGGGCCGGCGCGCATGCGGACGGCGCCCTGGACGTGGTGTTCTCACGGCCCGGTGAGGCCACTCGACTCGACCTCACCCCGGAGGCGGCCGGTGACCTCGCGCCCGTGTCGCGACTCGCGAACGACCCGCTGCGCGGGGCCCGGAGCGCTCGCGAAGTGGCGCGCATCCGGCAGTCGCTCATGGAGCGTTTGCCGCCGCACATGGTGCCGTCGGCCTTTGTCGTGCTGCCGTCGCTGCCGCTGACTCCCAGTGGCAAGGTGAACCGTGGCGCGCTGCCCGCTCCGGAAGCGGACCGCTCCGTCATCGAGGACGAATACCTCGCGCCGAGAAACCCCACCGAGGAGGCCATCGCTCGCATCTTCTCCGAGGTGCTGGGGCACTCCCGCGTGGGTGCCCGGGATGACTTCTTCGCGCTCGGTGGACACTCGCTGCTGGCCACGCAGGTGGTGACGCGGCTGCGCGCTCAGCTCGGCGTCTCGTTGTCCCTTCGTGCCCTCTTCGAAGCGCCCACCGTCGAACGGCTCTCCGAGCGCATCGCTCCACTGCAAGGCGCGGCTCCGACACCGAGCGAGAGCGTGCCCCTGGAGCACCTGACTCGCTCCGGAACGGTGGACGCGCTCGCCGTGTCCTTCGCGCAGCAGCGCCTCTGGTTCCTGGAGCAGCTCCAGCCCGGACAGGCCGCGTACAACATCCCCGTGGCCCTGCGGCTGACGGGACGACTCGACGTCGAGTCCCTGCGTCGGACCTTCGCGGAGGTCGTCCGTCGGCACGAGCCCCTGCGGACGACGTTCGCCTCGCGCGATGGCCAGCCCGTGCAACTCGTCCATCCAGCGCCCGAGGCCTGGCCTCTGGAGGTCGAGGACCTGAGCCCCCTGGAGTCCTCCGCGCGCGCGGCCGCCGTGGAGCACCGCGTCTCCGAGGAGGCGCACCACGCGTTCGACCTGGAGCACGGCCCCCTGCTGCGCACGGCGCTGCTCCGCCTGGGAGCCGAGGAGCACCTGCTCCTGTTGTGCATGCACCACATCGTCTCCGACGGCTGGTCCATGGGCGTGCTCGTGCGCGAGGTCGCCATGCTCTATGCGGCCGCCTCCTCGGGCCGCGCGGCCACCCTCCCCACACTCCCGGTCCAGTACGCCGACTACTCGGCCTGGCAGCGGCGCGTGCTGGAGAACGAGACCGAGAACACCCAGCTCGAAGCCTGGCGATCGCACGTCCAGGGGACCCCCGTCCTCGAGCTGCCGACGGACTTCCCGCGTCCCGCCGTGCGCGGCTCTCGCGGAGCGACGGAGTTCTTCACCGTGCCGGCTGACCTGGTCTCCCAGTTGGAGAAGCTGGGCCAGTCCGAGGGCGCCACGCTCTTCATGGTGCTGCTCGCCACCTGGCAGACCCTGCTCGCGCGGTACTCCGGCCAGACGGACTTCTGCGTGGGCACTCCCGTGGCCCATCGCACGCGTCCGGAGCTGGAGGGGCTGATTGGCTTCTTCGTCAACACGCTCGCGCTGCGGGCACAGCTCGCGGGCGACCCGACCTTCGTAGAGCTGGTGGGCCGGGTGCGCGAGGAGTCCCTCGCGGCCTTCGCTCATCAGGACGTGCCATTCGATCGGCTCGTCGAGGCCCTGGGCGGAGAGCGCGACCTGTCGCGCACGCCCGTGTTCCAGTCGGTGTTCGTGCTCCAGAACGCTCCGCTACAGCCTCCAGCGCTGCCGGGCCTGAGCGTGGACCTCCTGCGGACGGCGACGAACACCTCCAAGTTCGACGTCACCGTCTCGCTGATGGAGCGCTCGGGCACCCTGGAGGGACAGCTCGAGTACAGCCTGGACCTCTTTACCCCGGACACCGCGCGGCGACTGGTCGACCACTTCCAGCGCTTGCTGCGCGGCGTGGTGGAAGACGCGCGACGCCGGCTCTCCGCACTGCCGCTGATGTCCGAGGCCGAGCGACACCAGGTGCTCGTCTCCTGGAATGACACCCGCGCCGAGTACCCGTCCGAGAGCACGATCCACGAGCGCATCTCCGCGCACGCGCGGGCCAGACCCGACGCCGTGGCAGTGGTTCACCAGGGCCACGGTCTCAGCTACGCGGAACTCGAGGCACGCTCCAACCAGCTCGCGCGCCACCTCCTGGCCCGGGGACTGGGGTCGGAGCCTCGCGTGGGCCTGCTCCTGCCGCGAAGCACGGAGCTCGTGGTCGCCATGCTCGGTGTCGTGAAGGCTGGTGGCAGCTACGTGCCCCTGGATCCGGCGTGGCCCGAGCAACGACTCGCCTTCGTCATCGCGGATGCCGGCCTCTCCACGGTGCTCACGCTGGAGGCTGTCGCCTCGGTGCTCCCGTCCGTCGCGCCTTCGCGCGTGTGCCTGGACTCCGAGTGGGCGCACATCGCGCGCCAGTCGACAGACGAGGTGACGCTCTCGACGAGCCCGGACCAGCTCGCCTACGTCACGTACACCTCTGGATCGACGGGCATGCCCAAGGGCGTGGCCGTCACCCACCGGGCCGTGCTGCGTCTGGCGTCCGGCCTGAGCCTCGCCACCGGACCCGAGGACGTCGTCCTCCAGATTTGTGCGCCCACGTTCGACCCGCTCGCCCTGGAGGTCTGGACCACGCTGCTGTCCGGCGCACGGCTCGTCGTGTACCCGGCTCAAATGCCCGAGGTGACAGAACTCGCACGCATCCTCGTCGAGGAGCGAGTGACCGCCGCCTTGCTGCCCACCGCGTTGTTCGACGTGATGCAGCAGCATCAACCGGAGGCCCTGGCCCAGGTGCCTTGGCTGATCGTGGGTGGAGACGTGCTGCCCGTGCCCCGGGCGCGGGAACGACTGGCCCAGGGCCGCTCGCTCATCAACGCCTATGGCCCCACGGAAGTCTCCGTCGCCACCACGCAGCACCCCCTCAACCCGGGTGACACGCTGGGCGACTCGATTCCCATCGGTCGCCCCCTGGCCAATACCCACGTCTACGTCGTGGACCCGAGCCTGCGGCCCGTGCCCGTGGGTGTTCCGGGCGAGCTGCTCATCGGTGGAGCGGGACTCGCTCGGGGCTACCAGGGCCAGCCCGCGCTCACCGCCGAGCGCTTCGTCCCGAATCCCTTCGCCTCCACGCCCGGCGAGCGGCTGTACCGCTCGGGAGACCGCGTGCGCTGGCGTCCGGACGGCACCCTCGAGTTCCTGGGGCGCATCGACTTCCAGGTGAAGGTGCGTGGCTTCCGCATCGAGCTGGGTGAGGTGGAGTCCGCCCTGCGCGCGCACGCCGAGGTCGGTGAGGCCATCGCGGTGGTCCGAGAGGACGTTCCGGGTGACAAGCGACTGGTGGCCTACGTCTCGCCGGCCACCGTGGACACGGAGTCGCTTCGCGCCCACCTGCGCCAGCGCCTCCCCGAGTACATGGTGCCAAGCGCGTTCGTCGCGCTGGAGTCGTTGCCCCAGACGTCCCACGGCAAGGTGGACCGCAAGGCCCTGCCAGTCCCTGACTTCGCTGCGGGAGCCTCCAGCTTCGAGGCCCCCCAGACGGAGCTCCAGCGTCAGCTCGCGGACGTGTTCCGCGAAGTGCTGCGCGTGGAGCGCGTGGGCCTGAATGACGACTTCTTCCTGCTGGGCGGGCACTCGCTGCTCGCCACGCAGGTGGTGACGCGACTGCGTGCGCGGCTGGGGAGCACGCTGTCGCTGCGCGCGTTCTTCGAGGCGCCCACCGTGGCGCGGCTCGCGGAGCGACTCGAAGCCTCGCTCGCGGCGTCCGCCTCCGAGCTGCCGCCCCTGGTCGCCCTGCCCCGCGCTCCGGAGGGAATGGAGCTGTCCTTCGCCCAGCAGCGGCTGTGGTTCATGGACCAGCTCCAGCCGGGCCTCGTCGCGTTCAACATGCCCGCCGCGCTGCGACTGCGTGGGACGCTCCAGGTGGACGTGCTGCGCCGTGCCTTCCAGGAGGTCGCCCGTCGTCACGAGACGCTGCGCACCACCTTCACGTCCCGCGAGGGACGGCCCGTGCAGTACGTCCATCCCGCGCCCGAGACCTGGGCGCTGCGAATCGAGGACCTGAGCGCGCTGGTGCCCTCCGCGCGCGAGGCCACGGCCGCGCGCCGCATCAGCGAAGAGGCACACCGTCCCTTCGACCTGGAGCGCGGCCCGTTGCTGCGCACCGCGCTGCTGAAGCTCGGGGAGCAGGAGCACGTCCTCCTGCTGTGCATGCACCACATCATCTCGGACGGCTGGTCCGTGGACGTGCTGGTGCGCGAGGTCGCCGAGGTCCACACCGCGCTCCTGGAGAACAAGAGCGCGGCGCTCCCGGAGCTGCCGGTGCAGTACGCCGACTACGCGGCGTGGCAGCGGCGAGTGATGGAAGACAGCGCGGTGAGCGCGCAAGTCGACTGGTGGCGCTCACGGCTCCAGGAGGCTCCCGTGCTGGAGCTTCCCACGGACCATGCACGTCCCGCGTCCCGCAGCTTCAGGGGCGCCATGCACTCCTTCTCGTTGCCCGCGGAGCTGGTGTCGGCCCTGGAGGTCGTCGGTCGCGAACAGAGCGCGACACTGTTCATGGTGCTGCTGACCGGCTGGCAGGCGTTGCTGGCTCGGTACTCGGGGCAGCGCGACTTCACCACGGGGACCACGGTGGGTCACCGCGAACGGCCGGAGCTGGAGGGGTTGATCGGCTTCTTCGTCAACACCGTCCCGCTGCGCTTCCAGTGGGACGAGGACCCCACCGTCGCCACCATGGTGCGGCAGGTGAAGGAAGTCGCCCTGGCGGCCTTCTCTCATCAGGACGCGCCGTTCGACCGGGTGGTGGAAGCCCTCGGCGGTGAGCGAGACCTCTCGCGCACGCCGCTGTTCCAGACCCTCTTCGTGCTCCAGAACACGCCGATGCGGGCGCCGTCGCTCACGGGCATGCAGGTGGACCTGCTTCCGTGCACCACGGACACGGCGCGCTACGACCTCACGCTCTCCCTGATGGAGCGGGAGGGCGCGCTGGAGGGACAGCTCGAATACAGCACCGACCTCTTCACCGAAGCGACGATCCACCGGATGGCGGAGCACCTGCGCGTGGTGCTCCAGGCGGTGGCTCGCGGAGGTCTGGAGCAGCGCCTCAGTCAGCTGCCCCTGATGACCGAGGCCGAGCGTCATCAACTGCTGCGCGACTGGAACGACACGCAGGTGGAGCTGCCCGCCGTGGCGACGATTCCCGCGCTGTTCTCCGCGCAGGTTGCTCGCACGCCGTCGGCCGTGGCCGTGGATCATGACGGTCGGACGCTCACGTACGCGCAGCTCGACGAGCGGTCCAACCAGCTGGCGCACCACCTGCGAACCCTGGGCCTGGGCGCCGAGTCGCGCGTGGGCGTGTGCCTCCACCGGAGTCTGGAGATGGTGGTGGGGGTGCTCGGCATCCTCAAGGCCGGGGGGTGCTACGTGCCCCTGGACCCGTCGTACCCGGCGCATCGGCTCGCGTTCCTGTTCGAGGACTCGGGCGTGGCGGCGGTGCTCACGCAGGCGTCGCTGGAGGACGAGCTCCCCTCGGGCTCCCAGCCCCTGGTGAGCCTGGACTCCGAATGGAGCGTCATCGCGCGGCAGCCCACGCACGCGGTGAACTCGGACATCGGACCGGACCAGCTCGCGTACGTCACGTACACCTCCGGCTCCACGGGAACGCCCAAGGGCGTGGCCATTCCGCACCGAAGCGTGGTGCGCCTGTTGACCGGCGCGCGCTTCGTCGACCTGGGCCCCAAGGAAGTGGTGCTCCAGCTCGCGCCGCTGGCGTTCGATGCGTCCACCCTGGAGCTGTGGGGCGCGTTGCTGCATGGCGGACGGCTGGTCATCTACCCGCACGCGACGACGGACCTGGAGGAGCTGGGCCAGGCGCTCGTGCGGCATGAGGTGTCGCTCCTCTGGTTGACGGCCGCACTGTTCGACCAGATGCAGCAGCATCAGCCGGAGGCCCTGGCCCGGGTTCCGCAGCTCCTCGCGGGCGGCGACGTGTTGCCCGCGCCACGGGTGCGCGAGCGACTGGCCAGTGGCCGTGGTCTGGTGAACGGGTACGGCCCCACCGAGGGGACCACCTTCACCGCCTGCCACCGGCTGTCACCGGGTGACGAGGTGGGGACCTCCGTCTCCATCGGTCGGCCCATCGGCAATACCCAGGTCTTCGTCCTCGACGACGCTCTTCAGCCCGTGCCCGTCGGTGTCCCGGGTGAGCTGTTCATCGGAGGAGACGGTCTGGCCCGGGGCTACCTGGGTCAGCCTGCCCTCACCGCGGAGCGCTTCGTTCCTCATCCGTTCTCCTCCACGCCGGGCGCTCGGCTGTACCGCTCCGGAGACCGGGTGCGGTGGACAGCGGACGGCACGCTCCGCTTCCTGGGCCGCACGGACTTCCAGGTGAAGGTGCGTGGCTTCCGCATCGAGCCGGGCGAGGTCGAAGCCTCGCTGCGCACCCATCCGGGCGTGCTCGAAGCCACGGTGGTGGTGCGCGAGGACACACCGGGCGACAAGCGCCTGGTGGCGTACGTGGTGCCCGCGACGCTGGAGAGCGGCGCCCTGCGTGAGCACCTGCGTCGTCAGTTGCCGGAGTACATGGTGCCGACGGCGTTCGTCGCGCTCGACGCCCTGCCCCTGTCCCCCAACGGCAAGGTGGACCGCAAGGCGCTGCCGACGCCGGAAGTGTCCTCGTCCTCGCCTGTCTCCGAGGATGCCCTCCCCCTCCTCCAGCAGCAGCTCGCGGCCCTGTTCCGCGAGGTGCTGAAGGTGGACCGGGTGGGTCCGGACGACGACTTCTTCGAGCTGGGTGGCCACTCCCTGCTGGCCACGCAGTTGGTGACACGGGTGCGCGCGCGGCTCGACGTGGACCTGCCGCTGCGCGTGTTGTTCGAGGCCCCCACGCTGGCGGGGCTGGCGCAGCGAATCGAGGCGCTCATGCTGCACGCCTCGCGCACGGCGATGCCGCCGCTGCTGACGGTGGCCCGTGACGAGGCGATGCCCCTGTCCTTCGCCCAGCAGCGCCTGTGGCTCCTGGAACAGCTCCAGCCGGGCCAGGCCGTCTACAACGTGCCCGTGGCGCTGAAGATGTCCGGCGCGCTCGACGTGGACGTGTTGAGGCAGACCTTCGCCGCGCTGGTCCTCCGGCACGAGGTGCTCCGCACGACCTTCCTCGCCCGTGAAGGACTTCCGTTCCAGCGCATCCAACCCGCGCCGACGCGCTGGTCCCTGCCCGTGGAGGACCTGAGCTCGCTGGCTCCCGCAGCGCGCGAGACCGCGCTCCGCGCTCGGATGGTCGAGGAGGCGCATCACCGGTTCGACCTCCAGACCGGTCCGATGCTGCGCACGGTGCTCGTCCGTACCGAGCCCACCGAGCACATCCTGTTGCTGTGCATGCACCACATCGTCTCGGACGGCTGGTCCATGGGCGTGCTGGTGCGAGAGGTGGCCGCGCTCTACGAGGCCATCGCCGAGGGCCGTGAGCCCACCTTGCCCGAGCTGCCCGTGCAGTACGCGGACTTCGCGGCGTGGCAGCGGCAGTGGGTGCGCTCCGAGGGCATCCAGGGACAGCTCGAATCCCTGCGCGCCCGCTTCGTCGGGGCTCCCGCGCTGGAGCTTCCGGCGGACACCGTGCGTCCCGCGACGCGGACGATTCGGGGTGGCAGTCACTTCTTCACGCTGCCCCCGGAGCTGGTGGCGGAGCTGGAGAAGCTGGCTCGCGCCGAAGGGGCCACGCTGTTCATGGTCCTGCTCGCCGCGTTCGAGGTGTTGCTGTCGCGCTACTCCGGGCAGCAGGACTTCTGCATCGGAAGCCCCGTGGCCCAGCGCACCCGAGCAGAGCTGGAGCCGCTCATCGGCTTCTTCGTCAACACGCTGGTGCTGCGAGCCCGCGTCGATGGCAACCCGACCTTCACGGAGCTGGTGGCGCGAGTCCGTGAGGAGTCGCTGGCCGCGTACGTCCACCAGGACGTCCCGTTCGACCAGCTCGTGGAGTCGCTCGGCGGCGAGCGCGAGGGCCGCAGGTCTCCGCTCATCCAGGTCATGTTCGCGTTGCAGAACGCGCCCATGCAGCCTCCGGCGCTGCCCGGCGTCCGGGTCGACGTGTTGAAGACCGCGACGAACACCGCGCGGCTCGACCTCACGATGTCCCTGATGGAGCAGCAGGACGGCGGACTCGACGGCGCGTTGGAGTTCAGTCTCGACCTGTTCTCCCCTGCTTCCGCAGAGCGGCTGGGCCGACACTTCCGCGTCCTGCTGGAGACCGTGGCTCGCGATGCGAAGAGCCCCATCGGACAGCTTCCGCTGATGGGTGAGGAGGATCGGCGACAGGTGCTGGTGGAGCTCCAGGGCCGCACGGAGGCCTACCCGCGCGATGTGTCCCTGCACTCGCTCATCGAGGCCCAGGTCCTTCGTTCTCCCAACGCGGAGGCCGTCCGCTTCGAGGACTCCTCCCTCTCCTTCTCCCAGCTCGACTCTCGCGCCAACCAGCTCGCCTGGCACCTGCGCTCTCTCGGTGCTCGCCCCGGCGTCCTCGTCGGTGTCTGCCTGGAGCGCTCCCTGGACCTCGTCGTCGCGCTCCTCGCCGTCCTCAAGTCCGGCGCCGCCTACGTCCCCCTGGACCCGGCCTACCCCCGCGAGCGCCTCGCCGGAATGCTGGAGGACGCGGATGCGCCCGTCCTCGTCACCCACGAGCACCTCAAGTCCGTCCTGCCTCCTCACGCTTCTCGCGTGCTGTGCCTGGACTCCGACGCGACCGCTGTCTCTCGTCAGCCCTCGACGACTCCCTCGCCCCTGGCCGGCGCCGACTCGCTCGCCTACGTCATCTTCACCTCGGGCTCCACCGGCCGCCCCAAGGGCGCCATGAATGCCCACTCCGGCATCGTCAACCGCCTCCTGTGGATGCAGCAGCAGTACGGCCTGTCTCCCGACGACTCCGTCCTTCAGAAGACTCCCTTCTCCTTCGACGTCTCCGTCTGGGAGTTCTTCTGGCCCCTCATGACGGGCGCTCGCCTCGTCCTCGCGAAGCCGGGCGGACACCAGGACCCCGCCTACCTCGTCCGCCTCATCTCCGAGCAGCGCATCTCCACCCTGCACTTCGTCCCCTCCATGCTCCGCGCCTTCCTGGAGGAGCCGGGACTCGAGAAGCTCTCGGGCCTGCGTCGCATCGTGTGCAGTGGTGAGGCTCTCTCCTCGGAGTTGGTGGCCCGCGCCCACTCGCGCCTGCCCGCCTCCGCGGAAGTCCACAACCTCTACGGCCCCACCGAGGCCGCCGTCGACGTCTCCTTCTTCCACTGCGCTCGCGGCTCCTCTCGCTCCTCCGTCCCCATCGGCAGGCCCGTCGCCAACACCCGCCTCTACGTCCTCGACTCCCTCGGCCAGCCCACTCCCATCGGCGTCCCGGGTGAACTCTTCATCGGTGGCGTCCAGGTCGGTCTCGGCTACTGGCGCAAGCCCCAGCTCACCGCCGAGCGCTTCATCCCCGATGCGTTCTCCGACGCTCCCGAGGCCCGCCTCTACCGCACCGGCGACGTCGCTCGCTGGCTGCCCGACGGCACGCTCGAGTACCTCGGCCGCTCCGACTTCCAGGTCAAGCTGCGCGGCTTCCGCATCGAGCTCGGTGACATCGAAGCCGCTCTCCTTTCACACCCCTCCGTCCGCGACGCCGTCGTCCTCGTCCGCGAGGACGTCCCCGGCGACCAGCGCCTCGTCGCCTACGTGGTCCAGGAGTACGCGTCGTCCGACACGACCGGGCTGAAGGACCACCTGGCGACCCGACTCCCCACCTTCATGGTGCCCTCGGCCTTCGTGAGCCTCCCGGCCTTCCCGCTGTCCCCGAGCGGGAAGCTGGATCGGAAGGCGCTCCCGGCCCCGGTGGCACCGACCACGGCTGGAACCACCGTGCCCACCGCACCTGAACGACTCACGCCCTTCCAGCAACGGGTCGCCAGCGCCTTCCGCGAGCTGCTCCGCGTCGAGCACGTGGGGCTGCATGACGACTTCTTCGCGCTCGGCGGACACTCGCTGCTCGCGACCCAGCTCGTCTCTCGCATCCGCACCACGTTCGGCGTCGAACTCCCCGTGCACGCCCTCTTCGACGCACCCACCGTGGCCCGAGTCACGGAGCTTGTCGAAGAGGGAATGCTCTTCCGCTCGACACCGTCGCAGGTGCCGCCACTGCGTCCCATTCCTCGCGACGGGGAGCTGCCGCTGTCGTTCGCGCAGCAGCGGCTGTGGCTGCTGGACCAGGTCCAGCCAGGAGGCACCCAGTACAACGTGTCCGGCGCGGTCCGACTGGAAGGCGCCTTGAATCCCGAGGCGCTGCGGCAGGCGCTGGACCTCCTCGTCTCCCGTCACGAGCCCCTGCGCGCGACCTTCGCGCTCAAGGACGGCCAGCCCACGCAGACGTTCCATCCGCACAAGCCGTGGACCCTGCCGCTCGCCGACCTCACGGATGTCTCGCCTTCGGAGCACGAGGCCGCGGCGCGCAAGTACGCCGCCGAGGAGGCCAGCCAGCCGTTCGACCTGAGCACCGGGCCGCTCCTGCGCACCGTGCTGGTGAAGCTCGACTCGGAGCTGCACGTGCTGGTGCTCGTCATGCACCACATCATCTCGGACGGCTGGTCCCTGGCGGTGATGGTGCGCGAGGTGGCGTTGGCCTACGAGGCCTTCTCCGCGCAGAAGGCTCCGGCGCTGTCTCCGTTGCCGGTGCAGTACGTCGACTTCGCGGCGTGGCAGCGCCAGTGGCTCCAGGGCGACACGCTCGCCAGGGAAGTCGCCTGGTGGAAGCAGCGACTCGAAGGCGCGCCTCACGTCCTCGATCTGCCCACCGACCTGCCGCGTCCCGCGCTGCGCACGCCGCAGGGGGCCTCGCACGCCATCCAGCTTCCTCGCGAGCTGGTGAATCGCGTCGTTGCCCTCGGACGGCAGGCAGGGGCCACGCCCTTCATGACCTTGCTGGCCGCGTGGCAGACGCTGCTCTCGCGCTACAGCCGGCAGGAGGAGCTGCTCGTCGGCTCGCCCATCGCGGGCCGCCGCCATGGCGAGCTGGAGGGACTGGTCGGGTTCTTCGTCAACACGTTGGTGCTGCGCGCACGGGTGCGTCCGGAGGACTCCTTCCGCGCATTGCTCGCCCAGGTGCGTGAGACGACCCTCGCGGCGTATGAGCACCAGGACCTGCCCTTCGAGCGGCTCGTCGAGGAACTCCAGCCCCAGCGAGACCTGGGACGCACGCCGCTGGTGCAGGTGGTCTTCGCGCTCCAGAACACGCCCGCCACGACGATGAACGTGCCCGGCCTGACGTTGCGCCAGCTCGACGTGGACAACGACACCGCGCGCTTCGACCTCGGCCTCGTCCTCGTGGAAGAGGCGGACGGGCTGCGTGGCGTCATCGAGTACAGCACGGAGCTGTTCACCGCGCCCACGGTGGCACGCCTCGCGAGCCACCTGAGAAACCTGCTCGAAGCCGTGGTGGCGACTCCTGACCGTGCGCTGGGGACGCTGGACCTGCTCTCGTCGGACGAGCGCCATCAGCTCGTGGTCGACTGGAGTGACACCGTGCGGCCCTTCCCGGCGGATGCCACGTTCGTGGACGGGTTCTCGCGACAGGCGAACCTGCGCCCCGATGCCATCGCCCTGGAGTCCGGCGAACAGAAGCTGACGTACAGGGAGCTGGAGGCACGCGCCAACCGCCTCGCGCACCTGCTGCGTTCTCGCGGTGTGGGGCCCGAGGTCCTCGTCGCCGTGTGCCTGGAGCGCGGCTTCGACATGGTGGTCACCATCCTCGCCGTGATGAAGGCGGGTGGCGCCTACGTCCCGCTCGACGCGGCGTACCCGGCCCAGCGCCTGGCCTTCATGGTCGAGGACGCGCGGCCGAAGCTGCTCGTCTCCTCGCGCGCGCTAAGGGAGCGGCTGTCCCTCCCTGACTCGGGACTGGAGAGCCTGAACCTGGAGGACCTGAAGCTGGACTCATGGCCCACGACGCCACCGAGCTCCGGCGCGGGCCCTCGCAACCTCGCGTACGTCATCTTCACGTCCGGCAGCACGGGGCGGCCCAAGGGCGTGGCCATCGAGAACCGGGGCCTGTTGCGCCTGTGCCACGCGGAGCGGTACGCGCGGTACGGAGCACGAGAGACCAGCATCCTGCTCGCGCCCATTTCGTTCGATGGCTCGGTGTTGGAGCTGTGCCCCTCGCTGCTGCACGGCGGCCGAGTGGTCATCTACCCGGCCAACGCCGTCCCCAGTGACCTGGACACGCTGGGCGCGGTCATGGAGCGGCATGGCGTTACGTTCACGCACCTGCCCTCGGGGCTCTTCGCGCAGCTCGTGGAGCACCGTCCCGACATCCTGGAGCGCCTGAAGGAGATTCACGTCGGCGGTGAGGTCCTCTCGGCGCCCCATGCGCATCGCGCGCTGTCCACGGTGCGCGGCTCGCTGACCAACGCCTATGGGCCCACCGAGGTCTCGGTCATCGCCACGGCCTTCTCCATCCAGCGGCCGATGCCGTCGGGCGTGTCGTTCCCCATTGGAACGCCCATCGACAACACGCAGGCGTATGTCCTGGATGCCCGGCAGCAGTTGGTGCCCGTGGGCGTCCCTGGCGAGCTGTACCTCGGTGGCCTGGGCGTGGCTCGCGGCTACGTGTCGCGTCCGGACCTGACCGCCGAGCGCTTCGTCCCGAATCCCTACGGCAACCTCCCGGGAGAGCGGCTCTACCGCACCGGTGACGTCGTCCGCTGGCGGGCCGAGGGCGTGCTGGAGTTCATCGGACGCACGGACCAGCAGGTGAAGATCCGCGGCTTCCGTATCGAGCTGTCCGAAGTGGAAGCCGCCCTGGCCTCCCAGCCCGCCGTGCATGAAGTCGCCGCCGTGGTTCGCGAAGACGTCCCGGGTGACAGGCGACTGGTGGCCTACGTCTCCGCGCGGGAGGGCCAGACGCTGGACACGGCCGACCTGCGCGCGGGGCTGCGCCAGCGGCTGCCCGAGTACATGGTGCCGTCGGTCATCGTCACGCTGCCCACCCTGCCGTTGAGTTCGACGGGCAAGGTGGACCGCAAGGCGCTGCCGAAGCCGGATGCCGCGTCCACGGGACGACAGGGCCGCTTCGTCGAGCCCGCGAATCCGCTGGAGCAGCGCATCTCCGCCATCTGGGCGAAGGAGCTGGGCACCGAGCGCGTCGGCATGCATGACCACCTCTTCGAGGAGCTGGGCGGCACGTCGCTCTCCGTCGTGCGCATCGCCGCGCGTTTGCGTGAAGAGCTGGGCCAGCCGCTCCCCGTGGTGTGGCTGTTCGAACACCCCACCGTCCAGGGGCTCGCCCGTGCCCTGGAGAAGCAGGTCGCGGAGGCCGCCACCACGGCGACGCCTCACGTCGAGCCCGAGCCTCAGCGCCCCGTGTCCAAGCCCTCCACCTCGGGGGCCGTCGCCATCATCGGCATGGCGGGACGTTTCCCCGGCGCGAGGTCCGTGGGCGAGTTCTGGCGCAACCTGCGCGGAGGCATCGAGTCCATCACCTGGTTCAAGCCCGAGGAGCTGGAGCGCATGCCCGGCCTCCCCGAGGGCATCGACCTGAGCCAGCACCCGGCGTTCGTCCCGGCGGGGGGCGTGCTCGAAGGCGCGGACCGCTTCGACCACGCGTTCTTCGACATGTCCCTGCGCGAGGCGCAGTGGTTGGACCCGCAGCAGCGCGTGTTCCTCCAGTCGGCCTGGACGGCGCTGGAAGACGCGGGCATCGACCCTGATCGCTTCCCGGGGGCCATCTCCCTGTACGCGGGGGCCATCGACTCCGGCTACACGGAGGCGGTGCGCGCCACGGTGCCGCTGGATGGCGCCGCGCTGTTCGAACTCTACGGCACGGCCACCCACGAGAGCCTGGCCACGAAGACGTCCTTCAAGCTGGGCCTCACCGGTGAGAGCGTCCTCATCCACACCGCGTGCTCCACGGGGCTGGTGGCCGTCCACCTGGCTTGCCAGAACCTGCTCGCGGGAATGTCCGACGTGGCCATGGCCGGGGCGACGCGCCTGTCGGTGCCCCAGCGCACGGGCTACGTGTACCAGGAGGGAATGATTCTCTCGCCGGACGGGCACTGCCGCTCGTTCGACGCGGCGGCGCAGGGCACCGTCTCCGGCAACGGCGTGGCCTGCGTCGTCCTCAAGCGCCTGGAGGACGCGGAGCGGGATGGCGATGCCATCTACGCGGTGATTCGCGCGACGGCGACCAACAACGACGGGCGCGACAAGTCGGGCTTCACCGCGCCCAGTGTGCAGGGGCAGTCCGCGGTCATCCGCCAGGCGCTCGCGCGCTCCGGCGTGCCGGCCTCGGACATCGGCTACGTGGAGGCGCACGGCACGGCGACTCCGCTGGGAGACCCCATTGAGGTGACGGCGCTCCAGCGCGCCTACGGCCTGGGCCCCGAGCACCGAGGCACCATCGCCCTGGCCTCGTTGAAGTCCAACGTCGGCCACCTGGACACCGTCGCCGGACTCGCGGGCCTCATCAAGGTCGCGCTGTCGCTGCGGCACGGGGAGATTCCCCCGAGCCTGCACTTCGAGCGCCCCAATCCGCAGATTGATTTCGACGCCACGCCCTTCTTCGTCAACACCACCCTTCGGCCGTGGCCGAGGAGCGAGACCCCGCGGCGCGCCGCGGTCAGCTCCTTCGGCATTGGCGGCACCAACGCCCACGCCGTGCTCGAGGAGTCCCCGATGTCTCCGAGCGGCAGCAGCTCCCGCACCCATCACCTGTTCGTCCTGTCCGCACGCACGCCCGAGGCGCTGGATGCGGCCTCGAAGCAGCTCGCCTCCCATGCGGAGGCGCATGCCGAGGCCCTGCCCGTGGCGGATGCCGCCTTCACGCTCGCCGTTGGCCGCAAGGTCTTCGAGCATCGCCGCGTGGTGGTGGCTCGCGACGCGGCCGAGCTGACGAGACAGCTCCTCAAGCCCTCCACGCCGACGAAGGTGAAGGACACGGAGGCCGCGCGTCGGCGCCGCATCGCCTTCATCTTCCCGGGCCAGGGGAGCCAGCAGTTGGGCATGGGTCGAGAGTTGCTCGACACCGAGCCCACGTTCCGCGCCCATGTCGAGGCGTGCCTGGCGCTGCTGACTCCGGCGCTGCGGGCCCAGGTCCGCACGCTGCTGACCTCCGCACCGGGACAGGAGGCCGAGCACGCGACGCTGCTCGCGGACACGCGCGTCGCGCTGCCGGCGCTGTTCACCGTCGAGTGCTCGCTCGCGCGGATGTGGATGGACTGGGGCCTGAAGCCCCATGCCGTCCTGGGACACAGCTTCGGTGAGTACGCCGCGGCCTGCGTCTCCGGAGTGTTGTCGCTGGAGGACGGCCTGAAGCTGGCCGTGGCCCGAGGCGAGCTGATGCACCGGATGCCGCCGGGAGCCATGCTCGCGGTGGCGCTGCCCGAGTCGCAGGTGCAGCCGCTGCTGTCGGGCCGGCTGTCCCTGGCCGCGGTCAACGCGGTGGACCGCTGCGTCGTCGCGGGCCCCGTGGCGGAGGTGGAGCAACTCCAGGAGACGCTGAAGCGCCGGGACGTCGGTGTGGTGCGGATGCCCGCGCCCCATGCGTTCCACTCGGCGGATGTGGAGCCGCTGATGCCCGAACTCTCGCGGGTGGTGGCCTCGCTGCGCCGCTCCGAGCCGACCGTGCGCTACGCGTCCAGCGTGACGGGCACGTGGGCACGGACCGGGGCGCTGGCCGAGCCTCGGTACTGGGCCGACCAGATGCGCGAGCCGGTGTTGTTCGCCGACGCGGTGGGAGCGCTGCTCGAAGAGGGATGCAGCGTGTTGCTGGAGGTGGGCCCTGGACAGGATTTGACGCCGCTGGTGCGCGCATCGCTGGGCCAGGACAAGGACCGGGTGAAGGCGCTCGCCACGCTGCGGCGGGGGACCTCAACGCCCGAGCACGCGAGTCTCCTCGCGTCCGTGGGTGAGCTGTGGACCCAGGGTGTGGAGGTGGAGTGGTCCGCATTCTTCGCGCATGAGCAGCGCCACCGACTGCACCTGCCTACGTATCCGTTCCAGGAGAAGCGCGTCTGGGTGGAGGCAAAGCCCGGCGCTGCACCTGTGCAGCCCCTGGTCGTCGCGGAGTCCGTGCAGCTGAGGGCCGCGTCCGGAGCACCGACGCCGGTCGCGCATCTTCCGTCTGTTACGGCCATGGCGTCTGGGACGGAGCCCGGGCGTCCGACGACGACGGGACTCGTGCCCCCGCCGGCGTTGCTTGCTCCGCCGGAGTCGTCTGGGTACAGACCTGCTCACGTGGTGCCAGCGGAGGCCACTGGCGTCCGGCCCGCCCACGGAGTCCCGGCCGGGTCCCCAGACTCACCGCCCGTGCACGGACTCCCGTCCGAACCCGCTGGCTCACGGCCCACTCGCACCGTCCAGAGTGAGTCCGCTGGCTTCCGCCCTGTCCACGTAACACCGTCGGAGTCCTCGGGCTTACGGCCCACCCATGGGGCGCCAGTGGAGGCACCTCGGTCGCCACCGGTGACTCCCGAGCCGGAGCCCGTGGAAGCCACGCCGACTCGCGAGGACGCACCGCGCGGTGCCATCGAGGAGCGACTCGCGGGACTCTGGCGTGAGCGTCTGGGCCTGGAGTTCGTCGGCCGTGATGACGACTTCCTGGAGATTGGCGGCAACTCGCTGATGGCCGCGCAGCTTCTCAACCAGGTCCGAGAAGCGTTCGGCGTGCAGCTCCCCCTGGCGGCGCTGTTCGAGGCGCCCACCGTGGCCGGCATCGCTCTGCGTATCGAGCCGATGCTGCGGCAGGCCCCCGTCGCCGCGCCGACTCGCGAGCTGCCCCTGGTCCCCCTGCCCCGCACAACCGAGCTGCCGCTCTCCTTCGTTCAGGAGCGTGTCTGGCGGCTGGAGCAGCACCTGCCCGGCCTCTCCGCGTACAACATCCCCTTCGTCCTGCGACTCGAAGGCGATCTGGACGCGGCCACGCTGGCGCGCGCGGTCCAGGAGGTCGTCCGACGGCATGAGGCCCTGCGCACGACGTATGACGTGGTCGACGGCCGGCCCGTCCAACGGTTCCACCACGACGTACACATCCCCCTCCCCATCGTCGACGTACACGGAGCCACGCCCGAGCTGCGCGAAGCCGAGGCCATGCGCCTGGCGCGCGAGGAGGCGATGCTCCCGTTCGACCTGGTGAACGGGCCCGTCATCCGGACCTCACTGCTCAGCCTGGAGCCTGGGCACCATCTGCTGCTGGGCAGCATCCACCACGTCGTCTGCGACACGCTCTCCACCGCGCTCTTCATCAACGAGCTGGTGCAGCTCTACGGTGCCTTCAAACAAGGCCGCCCATCGCCCCTGCCTCCCCTCCCCATCCAGTACGCGGACTTCGGCGCTTGGCAGCGCGGAGGCATCCGCGAGGGCCGCTTCCCCGAGCAGGAACAGTGGTGGCGTCAGCGGCTCGCGGGAATGCCGCGTCAGCTCGAAGTGGCCACGGACCGCAAGCGTCCCGCGAGCTGCCCGCTCACCTCCGTGCGCCTGCCCGTGGAGTTCCCCCGAGCCCTGGCCCGCGAGCTGGGCGCGTTCGGTAAACGCGAGGGCTTCACGTCGTACATGCTGGTGCTCGCCGCGTGGCAGACCTTGCTGCACCGCTACAGCGGACAGACGGACATCATCGTCGGCACGCCCCTGGGCAATCGCACCCGGCCGGAGCTGCTGCCCCTCATCGGATACGTGGCGCACTCCGCCGCGTTCCGCACCAGCTTCGCGGACGACCCGACGTTCCGTGAGCTGCTCAACCGCGTGCGCCAGGAGCTCAACGAGGTCCAGTCCCGTCCGGACGTGCCCTTCGAGTACCTGGTGGAAGCACTCGTCCCCGGCAAGGACATCGGCCGTGGGCGCATGACGGACACCGTCTTCGTGTTCCACAGCGGCATCAGCGGCGGAGCGGCGGCCCTGGAGATGACCGGGGTCCGCGGCTCCATCGTCGAAGTCCCGGACGGCCCCGTGCAGTGGGGCACCACGCTGTCTGACTTGACGCTCGTGCTCGGTGACGAGTCGGGCCGCGTCCACGGCGCGCTGGAGTACGCCACGGAGCTGTTCGACGCGGCGACCGCCGGTCGGATGGTGGACCATCTCCACGTGCTGCTCGCGTCCGCGATGGCTCGTCCGGATGAGCGCGTCTCTCGCCTGCCCTTGGCCACCGAGACCGAGCGCGCCACCTGGCCCGCGCCGCGTCCCGTGCGTGTCTCCACCTCCGTTCCAGCCCAACTCGCTGAGCGCTCGAAGCGGAGCCCGGGCACCGTGGCCGCCATCATCGGGGACCAGTCCTGGTCCTGGGCGGAGCTGACCCGGCGCGCGGAGAACGTCGCCGCGAGACTGCGTGCCACGGGATTGAATCCCGGAGCCCCTGTCGCGGTCTGCCTGCCTCCGTCCCCCTCGAAGCTGGCGGTCCTCTGGGGTGTCCTCGAAGCCGGAGGCGCGGTGGTGGCCCTCGGCGCCACGGACCTGGGTGGGCTTGCGGCCTATGCGCCCCAGGGCGCGGCAACGCCCCTGCTCATCACCTGGCGAGGGGTCGTCACCTCCTCGAAGCTCGATGCCGCGCGCACGCTCTACCTCGAGGATCTCCTCGATGCCTCGGTGCCCGCGAGCACGGGCGCACGTGGAGCCCGCGCGGATGCGGCGGCCTGGCTGTTGCCTTCGGGCGCGGGCCAGCCGGCGTGGACGTTGGACCATCACTCCCTGGCGGAGCTGTTCACCGCGCTGGATGAGCGCCTGCGTCCGTCGGAAGGCGGCACGTGGCTCGCGGCGGTCGACACGTCGGCGGAGCGTCCGGAGCTGGAGGTGTTGTGGGCGCTCTCGCGCGGTCTGCGCGTGGCGTTCCCCTCCGAGCAGGTCTCCGCGCGACTGGTGCGACTGCAAGGCGGCGGTCCTCGCACCCAGGCGATGGACATGAGCCTCATCTACTTCGCCAACGATGAGGACTCGATGACGGGTCCCAAGTACGAGCTGCTCGTCGAGGGCGCGAAGTTCGCGGATGCCCATGGCTTCTCGGCCGTCTGGACGCCCGAGCGGCACTTCCACTCGTTCGGCGGTCTCTACCCGCAGCCGGCGGTCGTCGCCGCGGCGCTGGCCACCATCACCAAACGCCTGCAGTTGCGCTCCGGCAGCGTGGTGCTGCCGCTGCATGACCCCATGCAGGTCGCCGAGCAGTGGTCCGTCGTGGACAACCTCTCCGGCGGGCGAGTGGGCCTCTCGGTGGCCACGGGCTGGCACGTGGCGGACTTCTCGTTCGCTCCGGCCAACTTCGAGGACCGCCGCAACATCCTGATGACGCACCTGGCGACCCTGCGCTCCCTGTGGCGGGGCGAGAAGATGAAGCGGCTGGGTGGTGGTGGCGTGACGGTGGAGGTGGGGCTGCGTCCGAAGCCCGTGCAGAAGGAGCTGCCCGTCTGGCTCACGGCCGTGGGCAATCCGGAGACATTCCGACTGGCCGGCGAGGTGGGCGCGGGCGTGCTCACCGGTCTGCTCGCGCTGTCCATCGACGAGCTGAAGCAGCGGGTCGCCCTCTACCGGGAGGCGTGGCGTCGCAACGGCCACCCGGGCCGAGGCCACGTCACGGTGATGCTGCACGCCTTCATCGGCGACGATGAACAGGAAGTCCTTCGCACGGTTCGCAAGCCGCTGCTGGGCTACTTCCGCAGCTCGGCGGAGATCACCGCCACGCTGCTCGCGGCCCAGGGGCACCAGGGTGAAATCGACAAGGTTTCCGAGGAGGACATCAACACCCTCCTGGAGCACACCTTCGAGCATCACGCGAAGGGCACGGGCCTCATCGGCACGGTGGAGAGCGGCTTCAAGCGCCTGCTCGACGTGAGGGTGGCGGACGTGGATGAGATCGCCGCGCTCATCGACTTCGGGCTCGAGACGCCCGTGGTGCTCAAGGGACTCGAGAAGCTCTCCGCCATCCGAGACCGCCTGGAGCAAGAGGCCGCCACGCGCCACGAGCAGGTCCTGGTGGAAGGCGACCAGGGCGTAGGCGAGGTGCTGGAGCTGGCACGGCAGTCAGGCCAGGTCCTCCTGCACACGTCCGCGCGCCTTGCGCGCACGCTGACCGAGCTGCCCGGTTCCCGTGAGGCCCTAGGGCCCGTGGGAGCCCTGGTGCTCGATGGGGCATCCCCTGAGCTGGCCACGACGCTGCATCAGAGCTCGGGACTCCAGGTTTTGCTCGCGGGCGGCGCACGAGAAGGCGCGCTGGTTCCCCGAGGCCCCGAGGAGCGCATCCCCGCGGGCCTCCGTCCGTGGATTCTCGACGGCGCGGGCCACCCCGTGCCCGTGGGAGTCGTCGGAGAGCTGGCGCTGGAAGGCGCGGGCCTGCCCTCCGGACTGTGGCGCTCCGAAGAGGAGGAGCGCCGTCGTCTGGTGGCCCACCCCATGGGAGGCGCGTCCCAGGTGTTCCGCACGGGTCGCCATGCGCGACTGCGCGCGGATGGACGCGTGGAGAATGTCCAGGTCTCCGTACCCAAGCCCCCTGCCCCCGTGGCCAAGGCGCCACCCGCGAAGACCGAGAGCCCCGCGCCCCGTGCGGCCACGGTGCCCACCGCGCCCACGGGGATTCCGAGGGCACGGCGCGACAGGCCGTTGCCGCTGTCCTTCGCGCAGCAGCGCCTGTGGTACCTGCAGCAGCTCGACCCGACGAGCACCGCGTACAACAACAGCTCCAGCTTCCGGCTCGTCGGTCCGCTGGACACCGACGCGCTCCAGGCCGCGCTGAACACGTTGGTGCAGCGTCACGAGGTGATGCGGACCACGTACCAGCTCACCGAGAACGGAGCGGTGCAGATCATCCACCCCAAGGGTGGCCTGCCCATGCCGCTGGAGGAAGTGGCTGGGGCGACCCCCGAGGAGCGCGAGGCCGAGCTGATGCGCCGCTGCCAGGAGAACGGCGCGCGGACGTTCGACCTGGAGCAGGGTCCGGTCATCCGCGCGGTGTTGCTGCGCATGGGGCCGCAGGACCACGTCCTCAACATGGTCATGCACCACGCCATCTCGGATGCGTGGTGCTCGCTGGTGCTCGCGAGAGAGATGTCGGTGCTCTACGCGTGCTTCAGCGCGGGCATCCCCAACCCCTTGCCCGAGCTGCCCGTGCAGTACGCGGACTACGCGGTCTGGCAGCGGGAGTGGCTGGAGGGCGCGGTCCTCGACGGACAGATTCGCTGGTGGAAGGACCAGCTCATTGGAGTACCCGCGCTGGAGCTGCCCGTGGACCGGCCGCGTCCGGCGGTGCAGTCCTACGACGGTGGCAGCCTGCGCTTCGTGCTGAGTCGCGAGGTGACGGAGCCCCTGCTCGCCCTGGGCCGCAAGGAAGGCGCGACGTCGTTCATGGTGATGCTGGCGCTGTACCAGGCGTTGCTGGGCCGCCACGCGGGACAGGACGACTTCGCCATCGGCATCCCCATCGCGGGCCGCACGCAGCCGGAGACGGAGGGCCTTATCGGCTGCTTCGTCAACACCCTCGCCATGCGCTCCCAGCTCACAGGGACGCCGACCTTCCGCGAGCTATTGGGCCGCGTGAAGAAGCAGTCGCTGGGGGCCTTCTCTCGCCAGGACGCGCCCTTCGAGCGACTGATTGAAGTGCTCCAGACGCCACGAGACCAGAGCCGCACGCCGGTCTTCCAGGTCGTCCTCAACGTCATCAACACGCCTCCGGCGGAGACCACGCATCAGACGCTCAAGCTGAGCCAGCTCGACGTCGCCACGGGGACGTCGAAGTTCGACCTGAGCCTGGAAGTCGTCGAGGGACAGGGCGAACTCGCCTGCCGCTTCGAGTACGCCGCGAAGCTCTTCGATGACGCCACGATGGAGCGCCTCATCGAGCACCTCAACGTGCTCGCGCGCACCGTGGTGGCCTCACCGGACCTGCCGGTGCAGCGCCTCCCGCTGATGGGCGAGGAGGAGCGGCGACAGGTGCTGGTGGAGTTCCAGGGCCGCACGGAGTCCTACCCGCGCGATGTGTCCCTGCACTCGCTCATCGAGGCCCAGGTCCTTCGTTCTCCCAACGCGGAGGCCGTCCGCTTCGAGGACTCCTCCCTCTCCTTCTCCCAGCTCGACTCTCGCGCCAACCAGCTCGCCTGGCACCTGCGCTCTCTCGGTGCTCGTCCCGGCGTCCTCGTCGGTGTCTGCCTGGAGCGCTCCCTGGACCTCGTCGTCGCGCTCCTCGCCGTCCTCAAGTCCGGCGCCGCCTACGTCCCCCTGGACCCGGCCTACCCCCGTGAGCGCCTCGCCGGAATGCTGGAGGACGCGGACGCACCCGTCCTCGTCACCCACGAGCACCTCAAGTCCGTCCTGCCTCCTCACGCTTCTCGCGTGCTGTGCCTGGACTCCGACGCGACCGCTGTCTCTCGTCAGCCCTCGACGACTCCCTCGCCCCTGGCTGGCACAGACTCTCTCGCCTACGTCATCTTCACCTCGGGCTCCACCGGCCGCCCCAAGGGCGCCATGAATGCCCACTCCGGCATCGTCAACCGCCTCCTGTGGATGCAGCAGCAGTACGGCCTGTCCGACTCCGACTCCGTCCTTCAGAAGACTCCCTTCTCCTTCGACGTCTCCGTCTGGGAGTTCTTCTGGCCCCTCATGACGGGCGCTCGCCTTGTCCTCGCGAAGCCTGGCGGACACCAGGACCCCGCCTACCTCGTCCGCCTCATCTCCGAGCAGCGCATCTCCACCCTGCACTTCGTCCCCTCCATGCTCCGCGCCTTCCTGGAGGAGCCGGGACTCGAGAAGCTCTCGGGACTGCGCCGCGTCGTGTGCAGTGGTGAGGCTCTCTCCTCGGAGTTGGTGGCTCGCGCCCACTCGCGCCTGCCCGCCTCCGCGGAAGTCCACAACCTCTACGGCCCCACCGAGGCCGCCGTCGACGTCTCCTTCTTCCACTGCGCTCGCGGCTCCTCCCGCTCCTCCGTCCCCATCGGCAGGCCCGTCGCCAACACCCGCCTCTACGTCCTCGACTCCCTCGGCCAGCCCACTCCCATCGGCGTCCCTGGTGAGCTCTTCATCGGCGGCGTCCAGGTCGGCCTCGGCTACTGGCGCAGGCCCCAGCTCACCGCCGAGCGCTTCCTCCCCGACGCCTTCTCCGACGCTCCCGAGGCCCGCCTCTACCGCACCGGTGACGTCGCTCGCTGGCTGCCGGACGGCACTCTCGAGTACCTCGGCCGCTCCGACTTCCAGGTCAAGCTGCGCGGCTTCCGCATCGAGCTGGGTGACATCGAGGCAGCTCTCCTTTCACACCCCTCCGTCCGCGACGCCGTCGTCCTCGTCCGCGAGGACGTCCCCGGCGACCAGCGCCTCGTCGCCTACGTCACGGGAGACGCGGAGCCGTTGACGGCGGAACTGCTGAAGACCCATCTCCAGCCGCGCCTGCCCGAGTACATGGTTCCGTCGGCCTTCACGCACCTGGGCGTGCTGCCGCTGTCTCCTAGCGGCAAGGTGGACCGAAAGGCTCTGCCCGCTCCTGATGCGCCCGTCGCGCAGCCCGGCAGGTACGTGGCGCCCCGGACACCGCTGGAGGAAACGCTTGCCACGCTCTTCGCGCAGGTGCTCGGCATCGAGCGCATCGGAATTCACGACGGCTTCTTCGAGATGGGCGGCCACTCGCTGCTCGCCACGCAGGTGGTCGTCCGCGTCCGGGGCGCGCTGGGCCTGGAGCTGCCCCTGCGCACGCTGTTCGAGGCACCCACCGTGGCCGCGCTCGCGGCGCGTCTGGATGCCCGATCCCAGGGCACGAGCCCGAGCGGGGAGCAACCGCCCCTGGTTCGTGTGGACCGCACGGGACGACTCCCACTCTCCTTCGCGCAGCAGCGTCTGTGGTTCCTGGATCAGCTCCAGCCGGGCATGGCGCTCTACAACATGCCCGTGGCGCTGCGCCTGTCCGGACGTCTGGAGCACACCGCGTTCCAGCAGGCCGTGGACGAACTGGTGCGCCGCCACGAGTCCCTGCGCACCACGTTCCGCGTGGTGGAAGGCGAGCCTCATCAGGTCATCCACCCCGCCCTGCCCGGAAACCTCCGGGTGGTGGACCTCTCAGGCCGGTCCGCCGAGCGGCGAGCGGAAGAGACGACGCGGCTCGCGATGGAGGACGCGAGCCTTCCGTTCGACCTCACCTCGGGTCCCCTCATGCGCACCACGTTGCTCGTGCTGGAACCGAACGAGCGCGTGCTGCTCTTGTGCATGCACCACACCATCTCCGACGGCTGGTCCCAGACGGTGCTGGTGCGCGAGCTGGTCCAGCTCTACGAGGCTTTCCGCCAGGGCCTTCCGTCACCGCTGCCGGAGCTGCCGATTCAGTACGCGGACTATTCCCTCTGGCAGCGCGACTGGCTCCAGGGCGCGACGCTCCAGACGCAGCTCGACTGGTGGAAGGGCCGGCTCTCGGGTGCCCCGGGCATGCTGGACCTGCTCACCGACAAGCCTCGCCCGGCGGTGCTCTCGCACCAGGGCGCCAGCATCCCCCTGAGCCTGTCACCCGCGCTCAGCAACGCGCTGGAGGCCCTGGCTCAGCGTGAACGCGTCACGCCCTTCATGCTGTTGCTGGCCGGGTTCCAGACCTTGCTGCACCGGTACTCAGGGCAGGACGACATCCTCATCGGCTCGCCCATCGCGGGGCGCCACCACGCCCGGACGGAGGGCCTCATCGGCTTCTTCGTCAACACGCTGGTGCTGCGCGCCCGCTTCGATCCGGACCTCACTTTCCGGGGCCTGCTGGCCCAGGTCCGCGACATGACGCTCGGGGCCTACGAACACCAGGACATCCCCTTCGAGCGGCTGGTGGAGGAGCTTCAGCCGACGCGTGACTTGAGCCGCACTCCGCTGTTCCAGGCCCTCTTCGCCCTCCAGAACATGCCGACCGCGGAGATGGCACTGCCCGAGCTGACGCTGCGAAGCGTGGACGTGGAACACACCGCCAGTCGCTTCGAGCTGGAGTTGGCCCTGACCCGAACGACGGAGGGCTACAGCGGAATCCTGTCCTTCAACACGGAGCTGTTCGAGCGCTCCACCGCCGAGCGCTTCGTGGCGCACCTGCTGCGCCTGCTGGAAGCGGCCGTCGCCGACGCGGACGCGCCGCTCTCCACCCTGTCGCTGATGACCGAGGCCGAACGCCGGCGAGTCCTCGTCGAATGGAATGACACGCGCGCGGACTACCCGTCCGAGGCCACCCTGCCCCTGCTGTTCTCCGAGCAGGTCCGGCGCACGCCCGAGGCCATCGCCCTCCAGTTCGAGGGCCAGCACCTCACCTATGCGGAACTCGACGCGCGCTCGAACCAGCTCGCTCGACACTTGCTGTCCCTGGGCTTGGGGCAGGAGCCGCGCCTCGCCGTATGCATTCCGCGCGGCCTGGAGCTCTACGTGGCGCTGCTCGGCATCCTCAAGGCCGGCGGCTGCTACGTCCCGCTCGATGCGAGCCATCCGTCGCGGCGCATCGCCTTCATGCTCGAGGACTCCAACGTCGCCGGTGTCCTCACCGTGAGCTCGGTCCAGGGCGTGATTCCCTCCGGGCCCTGGCCCGTGGTGGTGCTCGACACCGACTCTCCCCTCATCGCGAGTCGGTCCTCGGAGCCGCTCTCCGTACCGATCTGCTCGGACAACCTCGCGTACGTCACGTACACGTCGGGCTCCACCGGCACACCCAAGGGCGTGGCCATCACCCATCGGGGCGTGCTGCGACTCATCTTCGGCGCGGGCTTCGCGTCTCGTGAGCCTGGCGAGGTCATCCTCCAGGTGATTCCGCTGACGTTCGACCCTTCAGCGCAGGAGATCTGGAGCGCGCTGCTTTCGGGAGCGCGGCTCGCCGTGTATCCGCCGGGGACGCCGGAGGTGACGGAGCTGGCCCGCGTCATCGACGAGCACCACGTCACCACCGCGCAGCTCGCCAGCGCCCTCTTCGACGTCATGCAGCGGCATGAACCGGAGGCCCTGTCCCGACTGCCCCGGCTGTGGGTGGGAGGCGACGTGCTGCCCGTCCCCACGGCTCGCGAGCGGCTGGCGCGAGGGCTCTCGCTCACCAACGTATACGGCCCCACGGAGGCCACCGTGGTGACGACGCTGCAGGTGCTGTCACCGGGCGAGCCCCTGGGCGACTCCATCCCCATCGGCCGCCCCATTCCGAACACCCAGGTCTACGTCCTCGACGCCTCGCTGCGGCCTGTCCCGGTGGGCGTGCCCGGCGAGCTGTTCATCGGTGGCCCGGGCCTCGCGCGGGGGTACCAGGGACGTCCCGCGCTCACCGCCGAGCGCTTCGTTCCGCATCCCTTCTCCACCACGCCCGGCGAGCGCCTCTATCGCACGGGAGATCGCGTGTGCTGGACGCAGGACGGTGTGCTCCGCTTCCTCGGACGCATCGACCTCCAGGTGAAGTTGCGCGGCTTCCGCATCGAGCTGGGTGAAATCGAGTCCTCCCTGCGCGCGCATCCCGAGGTGCGCGAGGTGGCCGTCGTCATTCGGGAGGATGTGCCCGGCGACAAGCGCCTGGTGGCCTACGTCGCCACCACCGACGGCAACGCTCCCACCGGCGAGGACCCCAAGGCGTGGCTGCGGCAACGGCTGCCCGAGTACATGGTGCCCGCGCACGTCATGTACCTGTCCGCGCTCCCGCAGACGACGCACGGCAAGGTGGACCGCAAGGCCCTGCCGGTTCCGGAGACGTCCGTGACGACGACACCGGAGGATGCGGCACCGCGAAGCCCGCTGGAGGCCCAGCTCGCAACCATCTGGGCGGAAGTCCTGCATCGCGACACCGTGGGCCGCCACGACAACTTCTTCGAGCTGGGCGGCCACTCGCTCATGGCGACGCAGGTGGTGTCGCGCATCCGCGCCGCGCTGGGCGTGGAGCTTCCGCTGGCCAGGCTGTTCAGCGCACCCACGGTGGCGGAGCTGGCGGCGAAGCTCGGTTCGGCCACGAAGGTGAAGGCCCCCGCCCTCACGCGCGTCCCGCGCACGGACGACCTGCCGCTGTCGTTCGCCCAGCAACGCCTGTGGTTCATTGACCAGCTCGAGCCGGGGTCCACGCTGTACAACAGCCCGCTCCCCCTGCGCCTGGAAGGCACGCTGGATGAGCGCGCCCTCCGTCAAACCTTCGACGAGCTGGTCCGGCGCCACGAGTCGCTGCGCACCACGTTCCGTTCCGAGGCGGGCCAGCCCGTCCAGAAGATCAGCCCCGCGACCTTCGTGCCCGTTCAGAAGGTGGACCTGTCGGACATGGACCCGGAGGACCTGCGCACCGCGGAGGCCTACCGGCTGGTGAACGAAGAGGCCCGTCGTCCGTTCGACCTGGCACGCGGCCCGTTGCTGCGGACGCTGTTGCTGAAGCTCCGGCCCCAGGAGCACATCCTGGTCCTCCACGTGCACCACATCGTGTCGGACGGCTGGTCGCTCGGCGTGTTCGTGCGCGAGATGACGGCGCTGTACGAGGCCTTCCGTCGAGGGCTCCCGTCGCCGCTTCCGGAGCTGTCCATCCAGTACGCTGACTACGCCGTCTGGCAGCGCTCATGGTTGCGAGACGACACGCTCACGGAGCAGGTCGGCTGGTGGAAGCAGCAGTTGGAAGGAGCGCCCTTCGCGCTGGACATGCCCACGGACAAGCCGCGTCCGGCGGTATTCAGTCACCGGGGCGCCCTCGTCGATGTGCGCCTTCCGCTGAATCTCTCCCAGGCCGTGGAGGCGCTGGCGCACAAGGAAGGCGCCTCGCCCTTCATGGTGCTGCTGGCCGCGTTCCAGACGTTGCTCCACCGGTACTCGGGGCAGGATGACATCCTCGTCGGCTCGCCCATCGCCAACCGCAACCAGGGGGACACGGAGGGGCTGATTGGCTTCTTCGTGAACACGCTGGTGCTGCGCGCGCGCTTCGGCCCGAAGCAGGGCTTCCGCGAACTGTTGGCGCAGCTGCGCGACAGGACGCTGGGTGCGTACGAGTACCAGGGCGTTCCCTTCGAGAAGATGGTCGAGGAGCTCCAGCCGCGGCGCGACGCGAGCCGCACCCCGTTGTTCCAGGCCATGTTCACGCTCCAGAACGCGCCGCTGCCGGAGATCGTCCTGCCGGAGCTGTCCGTGTCTCCGGCCGACCTTGACGAAACGGGCCTCGCCCTGGTCGAGCTGGGGCTGGACCTGACCCGAACCCCCGAGGGATTCAACGGTGCCTTCAGCTACAGCACCGACCTCTACGAGCCCGCGACGCTGGAGCGCTTCTCCCTGCACTTCCTGATGTTGCTGCGAGCCATCGTCGCGCAGCCGGAGACGCCGCTGTCGGAGCTGCCGTTGCTGTCACCGGAGGAGCGCCAGCAGCTGCTCCTGGAGTGGACGGGCGAGCGCGAGGAGCTGCCCGCCGATGCGCGCATCCACGCGCTCATCGAGGCGCAGGTGGCCAGGACTCCCGACGCGGTGGCGGTGGTGTCGGGCGAGGACTCCGTCACCTATCGCGAGTTGGAGGCCCGGGCCACGCGGCTTGCGCGGCGCCTGCGCAAGCTGGGTGTCGGCCTGGAGACGCGCGTCGCCGTGTGCATGGAGCGCTCGGTGGAGTTGCTGGTGTCGCTGCTCGGTGTGCTCAAGGCCGGTGGCGCCTACGTGCCGTTGGACCCGGAGTACCCGGCGGAGCGACTGGCCTTCATGTTGGAGGACAGCGGCGCGCGCGTCGTGGTGTCGCGCGGACCGGCGCGCGAGAAGCTGGGAGACCTGGCCGGGCGCGACTGGCTGGACGTGGACACCGTGCCTCGCGAGGGTGCCGTGGCGGCGCTCACGGTGGACGTGCCTCCGGAGGCGGCGGCGTACGTGCTGTACACGTCCGGCTCGACGGGGCGCCCCAAGGGCGTGGTGGTGCAACACCGCTCGTTGGTGAACTTCACGCGGGCGGCGTGGAAGACCTATCCCGTGGAGCCGGGCGACCGGATGCTTCAGTTCGCGTCCATCAGTTGGGACACGAGCGCGGAGGAGATCTATCCCTGCCTCACGCGAGGCGGGACGCTGGTGCTGCGCACGCCGGACATGTTGGACGCGCCGGCGGTGTTCCTCGCGAAGTGCGAGGCGGCGGGTGTGACGCAGCTCAACCTGCCCACGGCGTTCTGGCACGAAATCACCGCGAGCCTGGAGGAGGGCCGCGCCCGTCTGCCGAAGCAACTCAAGTGGGTGGTGATTGGCGGTGAGCGCGCGGCCCCCGAGCGATTGGCCGCATGGCGGCGCGGCGCGGGTACGACCATTCCCCTGCGGAACACCTACGGGTTGACCGAGGTGACGGCGGTGGCCACGGCGGTGGACCTGATGGCGGTGAGCAACGACGAGGGCGCGCGGGAAGTGCCCATCGGTCGACCGCTGACGAACGTGACGACGTACGTGCTCGACAGTGCCTTCGAGCCCACACCGACGGGCGTGGTGGGCGAGCTGTACATCGGTGGCGAGGGCGTCGCGCGCGGCTACCTCGGACGCGCGGACCTGACGGCGGATCGCTTCACCCCCAATCCCTTCGGCCAGGGCGAACGGCTCTACCGCACGGGCGACAAGGCCCGCTGGAAGCGGGACGGGGGCCTGGAGTACCTCGGTCGAGGCGACACGCAGGTGAAGCTGCGCGGAGTCCGCATCGAGCTGGGTGAAATCGAAGCGGCGCTCCGCGCGGTCCCCGAGGTGCGGGACGCGGTGGCGCAGGTGCGTGAGGACGTCCCCGGCGACAAGCGCCTGGTGGCGTACGTGGTGCCCTCCGGGGCGACGCAGGACGCGGTGCCGGAGCTGGACGTGCTGGCCTTGCATGACCAGCTCCATCGGCGGCTGCCCGCGTACATGATGCCGGCGGCCTTCGTGCCGCTCGCCGTGTTGCCGCTCACGCCCAACGGCAAGGTGGACCGCAAGGCCCTGCCCGCGCCGGATGCGAACCTCCACCGCGTCACCCGGGCGCACGAGCCGCCCGCGACGCCCATGGAGGAGCGACTGGCGGAGCTGTGGCGCGAGTTGTTGCGAGTCCCCACGGTGGGCCGTCGCGACAACTTCTTCGAGCTGGGTGGCCACTCGCTGATGGCCACGCGGTTGGTGGCGCGCGTCCGCGACGAGTTCAGCGTGGAGCTGGGACTACGAGCCTTCTTCGAGGCCCCCACGCTGGCGGGGCTCGCGGAGCGCCTCACCAGCGCGACGTCGAGCAACTCCCTGCCGGAGCTGGGACGGCGTCGTGGACAAGGCCCCGTGCCCCTGTCCTTCGCGCAGCAGCGTCTGTGGTTCCTGGACCAGCTCCAGCCGGGTACGTCGCTCTACAACATGCCCGTGGCGCTGCGCCTGTCCGGGCGCCTGGAGCACACCGCGTTCGAACGAGCCGTGGACGAACTGGTGCGCCGCCATGAGTCCCTGCGCACCACGCTCCTCGCGGTGGAAGGCGAGCCTCATCAAGTCATCCACCCCGCCCTGCCCGGAAACCTCCGGGTGGTGGACCTCACAAGCCGGTCCGCCGAACAACGGGCCGAAGAGACAACGCGGCTCGCGATGGAGGATGCGAGCCTTCCGTTCGACCTCGCCTCGGGGCCGCTCATGCGCACCACGTTGCTGGTGCTGGAGCCGAACGAGCACGTGCTGCTCTTGTGCATGCACCACACCATCTCCGACGGCTGGTCCCAGGCGGTGCTGGTGCGCGAACTGGTCCAGCTCTACGAATCGTTCCGCCAGGGCCTCCCGTCGCCCCTGCCGGAGCTGCCGATTCAGTACGCGGACTACTCCCTCTGGCAGCGCGACTGGCTCCAGGGTGAGACGCTCCAGACGCAGCTCGACTGGTGGAAGGGCCGGCTCTCGGGTGCCCCGGGCATGCTGGACCTGCTCACCGACAAGCCTCGCCCGGCGGTGCTCTCGCACCAGGGCGCCAGCATCCCCCTGAGCCTGTCACCCGCGCTCAGCAACGCACTGGAGGCCCTCGCTCAACGTGAGCGCGTCACGCCCTTCATGCTGTTGCTGGCCGGATTCCAGACCTTGCTGCACCGGTACTCGGGGCAGGACGACATCCTCATCGGATCGCCCATCGCGGGGCGCCACCATGCCCGGACGGAGGGCCTCATCGGCTTCTTCGTCAACACGCTGGTGCTGCGCGCCCGCTTCGCTCCGGACCTCACGTTCCGGGGCCTGCTGGCCCAGGTCCGCGACATGACGCTCGGGGCCTACGAGCACCAGGACATCCCCTTCGAGCGGCTGGTGGAGGAGCTTCAGCCGACGCGTGACTTGAGCCGCACCCCGCTGTTCCAGGCCCTCTTCGCCCTCCAGAACACGCCAGACGCGGAGATGGCGCTGCCGGAGCTGACGCTGCGAAGCGTGGAGGTGGAATACACCGTCAGTCGCTTCGAGCTGGAGCTGGCCCTGACCCGAACGCCGGAGGGCTACAGCGGAGGACTGGCCTTCAAGACGGACCTGTTCGAGCGCTCCACCATCGAACGACTGGGGGCGCACCTGCTGCGCCTGCTGGAAGCGGCCGTCGCCGAAGCGGACGCGCCGCTCTCCTCCCTGTCGCTGATGACGGAGGCCGAACGCCAGCGAGTCCTCGTCGAGTGGAATGACACCCGCGCGGACTACCCGTCCGAAGCCACCCTGCCCCTGCTGTTCTCTGAGCAGGTCCGGCGTACGCCCGAGGCCATCGCCCTCCAGTTCGAGGGCCAGCACCTCACCTACGCGGAGCTCGACGCCCGCTCGAATCAGCTCGCTCGACACTTGCTGTCCCTGGGCTTGGGGCAGGAGCCGCGTCTCGCCGTGTGCATTCCGCGGAGCCTGGAGCTGTACGTGGCCCTGCTGGGCATCCTCAAGGCTGGTGGCTGCTACGTCCCGCTCGATGCGAGCCATCCGTCACGGCGCATTGCCTTCATGCTCGAGGACTCCAGCGTCGCTGGTGTCCTCACCGTGAGCTCCGTCCAGGGCGTGATTCCCCCCGGGCCTTGGCCCGTGGTGGCGCTCGACACCGATGAGGTGCGCATCACGAGCCAATCCGAGGCTCCGCTCTCCGTACCGCTCGGCTCGGACAACCTCGCGTACGTCACGTACACGTCGGGCTCCACCGGCATGCCCAAGGGCGTGGCCATCACCCACCGGGGCGTGCAGCGGCTCATCGCCGGCATGGGTGTCTCGTCTCGCGAGCCCGGCGAGGTCATCCTCCAGGTGACTCCGCTGACGTTCGACCCCTCAGCACTGGAGATCTGGAGCGCGCTGCTCACGGGAGCGCGGCTCGCCGTGTACCCGCCGGGGACACCGGAGGTGGCGGAGCTGGCCCGCGTCATCGACCAGCACCACGTCACCTCCGCGGTGCTCGCCACGGCCCTCTTCGACGTCATGCAGCGGCACGAGCCGGAGGCCCTGTCCCGACTGCCTCGGCTGTTGGTGGGAGGCGACGTGCTGCCCGTCCCCACGGCTCGCGAGCGGCTGGCGCGAGGGCTTGCGCTCATCAACGCGTACGGCCCCACGGAAGCGACCGTGGCGGCGACGCTGCAGGTGCTGTCACCGGGCATGCCCCTGGGCGACTCCGTCCCCATTGGCCGCCCCATTCCGAACACCCAGGTCTACGTCCTCGACGCCTCGCTGCGGCCCGTCCCGGTGGGCGTGCCCGGCGAGCTGTTCATCGGAGGCCCGGGCCTGGCACGTGGCTACCAGGGACGTCCCGCGCTCACCGCCGAGCGCTTCGTGCCGCATCCCTTCTCCACCACGCCCGGCGAGCGCCTCTATCGCACGGGAGATCGCGTGTGCTGGACGCAGGACGGTGTGCTCCGCTTCCTCGGACGCATCGACCTCCAGGTGAAGTTGCGCGGCTTCCGCATCGAGCTGGGTGAAATCGAGTCCTCCCTCCGCGCGCATCCTGAGGTGCGCGAGGTGGCCGTCGTCATTCGGGAGGACGTGCCCGGCGACAAGCGCCTGGTGGCCTACGTCGCCACCACCGACGGCAACGCTCCCACTAGCGAGGACCCCAAGGCGTGGCTGCGGCAACGGCTGCCCGAGTACATGGTGCCCGCGCACGTCATGTACCTGTCCGCCCTGCCGCAGACGACTCACGGCAAGGTGGACCGCAAGGCCCTGCCGGTTCCGGACGCGTCTGGCTTCGACACAGGGAGTCCGCACGAGCCGCCCGCGACGCCCATGGAGGAGCGACTGGCGGAGCTGTGGCGCGAGTTGCTGCGAGTCCCCACGGTGGGCCGTCACGACAGCTTCTTCGAACTCGGCGGCCACTCGCTGATGGCGACCCGACTGGTGGCGCGCATCCGCGACGAGTTCAGCGTGGAGCTGGGACTGCGAGCCTTCTTCGAGTCCCCCACGCTGGCGGGGCTCGCGGAGCGCCTCACCAGCGCGACGTCGAGCAGCTCCCTGCCGGAGCTGGGAAAGCCTCGCGGCCAGGGCATCGTGCCCCTGTCCTTCGCGCAGCAGCGCCTGTGGTTCCTGGATCAGCTCCAGCCGGGCACGTCGGTCTACAACATACCGGTGGCGCTGCGCCTGTCCGGGCGCCTGGAACCCACCGCGTTCCAGCAGGCCGTCGACGAACTGGTGCGCCGCCACGCGTCGCTGCGCACCACTTTCCGCGCGGTGGAAGGCGAGCCTCATCAGGTCATCCACCCCGCCCTGCCCGGAAACCTCCGGATGGTGGACCTCACGAGCCGGTCCGCCGAACAGCGGGCAGAAGAGACGACGCGGCTCGCGATGGAAGATGCGAGCCTTCCGTTCGACCTCGCCTCGGGGCCGCTCATGCGCACCACGTTGCTGGTGCTGGAGCCGAACGAGCACGTGCTGCTCTTGTGCATGCACCACGCCATCTCCGACGGCTGGTCTCAGACGGTGCTGGTGCGCGAGCTGGTCCAGCTCTACGAATCGTTCCGCCAGGGCCTCCCGTCGCCCCTGCCGGAGCTGCCGATTCAGTACGCGGACTACTCCCTCTGGCAGCGCGACTGGCTCCAGGGCGCGACGCTCCAGACGCAGCTCGACTGGTGGAAGGGCCGGCTCTCGGGTGCCCCGGGCATGCTGGACCTGCTCACCGACAAGCCTCGCCCGGCGGTGCTCTCGCACCAGGGCGCCAGCATCCCCCTGAGCCTGTCACCCGCGCTCAGCAACGCGCTTGAGGCCCTCGCTCAACGTGAGCGCGTCACTCCCTTCATGCTGTTGCTGGCTGGGTTCCAGACCTTGCTGCACCGGTACTCGGGGCAGGACGACATCCTCATCGGCTCGCCCATCGCGGGTCGCCACCATGCCCGGACGGAGGGCCTCATTGGCTTCTTCGTCAACACCCTGGTGCTGCGCGCCCGCTTCACGCCGGACCTCACGTTCCGGGGCCTGCTGGCCCAGGTCCGCGACATGACGCTCGGGGCCTACGAGCACCAGGACATCCCCTTCGAGCGACTGGTGGAGGAGCTTCAGCCGACGCGTGACTTGAGCCGTACGCCGCTGTTCCAGGCCCTCTTCGCCCTGCAGAACACGCCAGACGCGGAGGTGGCACTGCCGGAGCTGACGCTGCGAAGCGTGGACGTGGAACACTCCGTGAGTCGCTTCGAACTGGAGCTGGCCCTGACCCGAACGCCGGAGGGCTACAGCGGAGGACTGGCCTACAAGAAGGAGCTGTTCGAGCACTCCACCATCGAGCGACTGGGGGCCCACCTGCTGCGCCTGCTGGAAGCGGCCGTCGCCGAAGCCGATGCGCCGATCTCCTCCCTGTCGCTGATGACGGAGACCGAACGCCAGCGCGTCCTCGTCGAATGGAATGACACGCGCGCGGACTACTCGTCCGAAGCCACCCTGCCCCAGCAGTTCTCTGAGCAGGTCCGGCGCACGCCCGAGGCAATCGCCATTCAGTTCGAGGGCCAGCACCTCACCTACGCGGAACTCGACGCGCGCTCGAACCAGCTCGCTCGACACTTGCTGTCCCTGGGCTTGGGGCAGGAGCCCCGCCTCGCCGTGTGCATTCCGCGGAGCCTGGAGCTGTACGTGGCCCTGCTGGGCATCCTCAAGGCTGGTGGCTGCTACGTCCCGCTCGATGCGAGCCATCCGTCACGGCGCATCGCCTTCATGCTCGAGGACTCCAGCGTCGCAGGTATCCTCACCGTGGGCGCGGTCCAGGGCGTGCTGCCCTCGGGTGCCTGGCCCGTGGTGGCGCTCGATACCGACGGGGGACGCATCGCGAGCCAGTCCGCGGAGCCACTCTCCGTGCCGCTGGCTTCGGACAGTCTCGCGTACGTCACGTACACGTCGGGCTCCACGGGAACGCCCAAGGGCGTGGCCATCACCCACCGGGGCGTGCTGCGCCTCGTCTCCGGTATGGGCTTCGCGTCTCGCGAGCCGGGCGAGGTCATCCTCCAGGTGGCTCCGCTGACGTTCGACCCGACGGCGCTGGAGATCTGGAGCGCGCTGCTCACGGGGGCGCGGCTCGCCGTGTACCCGCCGGTGACACCGGAGGTGACGGAGCTGGCCCGCGTCATCGACGAGCACCACGTCACCACCGCGCTGCTGGCCACCGCCCTCTTCGACGTCATGCAACAGCATGAGCCGGAGGCCCTGTCCCGACTGCCCCGGCTGTGGGTGGGTGGCGACGTGCTTCCCGTCCCCAGGGCTCGCGAGCGATTGGCGCGAGGGCTTGCGCTCACCAACGCGTATGGCCCCACGGAAGTCACCGTGGTGACGACGCAACAGGCGCTGCCACCGGGCGAGCCCCTGGGCGACTCCGTCCCCATTGGCCGGCCCATTCCGAACACCCAGGTCTACGTCCTGGATGCGTCGCTGCGGCCCGTCCCCGTGGGCGTGCCCGGTGAGCTGTTCATCGGAGGCCCGGGCCTCGCGCGAGGCTACCAGGGACGTCCGGCGCTCACCGCCGAGCGCTTCGTTCCGCATCCCTTCGCCACCACGCCGGGAGAGCGCCTCTATCGCACGGGAGACCGCGTGTGCTGGACGCAGGACGGCGCGCTCCGTTTCCTGGGACGCATCGACCTCCAGGTGAAGGTGCGTGGCTTCCGCATCGAGCTGGGTGAAGTCGAATCCGCCCTGCGCGCGCATCCCGAGGTGCGCGAGGTGGCCGTCGTCGTCCGGGAGGATGTGCCCGGCGACAAGCGCCTGGTGGCCTACGTCGTCACGGCCGACGGCAAGGCCCTCACCGGTGAGGAGCCGAGAGCGTGGCTACGGCAACGGCTGCCTGAGTACATGGTGCCCGCGCACGTCATGTACCTGTCCGCGCTCCCGCAGACGACGCACGGCAAGGTGGACCGCAAGGCCCTGCCAGTGCCGGACGCGTCTGGCTTCGACATGGGGAGGGCGCACGAGCCGCCCGCGACCCCGTTCGAGTCGAGACTGGCGGAGCTGTGGACGGAGCTGCTCCAGGTCCCCCGCGTGGGCCGTCACGACAGCTTCTTCGAACTGGGCGGCCACTCGCTGATGGCCACCCGACTGGTGGCGCGCATCCGCGCGGAGCTGGGCCTGGAGCTGGGCGTCCGTACACTCTTCGAGTCCCCCACGCTGGCGGGGCTCGCGGAGCATCTCCAGCGGGGGCTGTCCATGGAACGAGGGCTCGCGGTGCTGCCGCCGCTGGTGCCCGTGCCGCGAGGAGGCGCGCTCCCGCTGTCCTTCGCGCAGCAGCGCCTGTGGTTCCTGGACCAGCTCCAGCCCGGACAGGCGCACTACAACATCCCCTGGGCGCTCAAGCTCCTGGGCACGGTGAACCTGACGTCGCTCCAGCGTGCCTTCGACGCGCTGGTCCAGCGTCACGAGTCACTGCGCACGACCTTCACGATGGAGGGCGGCGAGCCGCGACAGGTCATCCATGCGACGGCGACTCCGCCGTTCCACGCGGTGGACCTGACGAAGCTGCCTCCCGAGCAACGTGAGGCCGAAGTGCTCCGCCTCTCCACGGAGGACGCGCTCCGTCCGTTCGACCTGGCCGCGGGTCCCCTGCTGCGAGTCACCGTGCTGCACGTCACGCCGACGGAGCACGTCCTGCTCGTGTGCATGCACCACATCGTCTCGGACGGCTGGTCCATGGGCGTGCTGGTGCGTGAGCTGACCCAGCTCTACGAGGCCTTCCAGCGAGGAGCGCCGTCGCCCTTGCCGGAGCTGCCGGTGCAGTACGCCGACTACGCGGTGTGGCAGCGAGGCTGGCTCAAGGGTGAGGCCTTGAGTGAGCAGCTCGGGTGGTGGAAGCGTCACCTCGATGGCGCCGCCCCCGCGCTGGAGCTGCCCACGGACAAGCCTCGTCCGGCCGCGCTCTCGTCCCATGGCGGACTGGCGTCCCTGCGACTGTCTCCCGCGCTGAGCGACGCGGTGGACGCGGCGACCCGCCGCGAGAAGGTCACGCCCTTCATGCTGCTCCTGGCCGCGTTCCAGGCCCTGCTCCAGCGGTACTCGGGACAGGACGACGTGGTGGTCGGTTCGCCCATCGCGGGCCGTCGACATGCACAGACCGAGGGCATGCTGGGTGTCTTCATCAACACCCTGGCGCTGCGCGCGCGCTTCACGCCGGAGCTGACCTTCCGAGGTCTGCTGGCCCAGGTGCGCGACACGACACTGGGCGCCTATGAGCACCAGGACCTCCCGTTCGAGCGACTGGTGGAAGAACTCCAGCCCGCGCGGGATCTGGGCCGCACGCCCCTGTTCCAGGCCATGTTCGTGCTCCAGAACGCACCGACTCCCGAAGTCGCGCTGTCGGACCTGACGCTCAAGAACGTGGACGTGGAGCACAGCTCGACCAAGTTCGAGCTCAATCTCCACATGGTCCGAGCGACCGACGGCTACCAGGGCGGTCTCGTCTTCAGCACCGACCTGTTCGAGCCGGCCACCGCCGAGCGCCTCATGCACCACTTCCAGCACCTGCTGGAGCGCGCGCTCGCCACGCCGGATGCCCCGCTGGCCACGCTCTCGCTGCTCACGGATGACGAGCGGAAGCGACTGCTCCTGGACGCCCCCTCGGTCGAAGCGAGTGTGCAGCCGGGGCATCCCTTCCATCGCCTCTTCGAGCAGCAGGCCGCGCGGACTCCCGAAGCCCCCGCGCTTCGCTGCGAGGACCAGGCGTGGAGCTACCGTCAGCTCGACCAACGCGCCAATCAGCTCGCGCACCACCTGCGCGCGTTGGGTGCCGGGCCGGATGTGCCCGTGGCCCTGTGCCTGGAGCGTGGCGTGGAGGTGGTCGCCGCGCTGCTCGCGGTCCACAAGGCGGGAGCGGCCTACGTTCCGCTGGAGCCGTCGCAGCCCGCGGCGCGCCTTCGCGGCCTCGTGGAAGAAGTGTCCGCGCCCATCGTCATCACGGAGGCGCGCCTCGCGGGTGCCTTCGACGGACTCGACGTCCGGTGCGTGCGGATGGATGAGGACGCGGCGGTGCTCGCGAACCAGCCTGTCCACGCGACGGGAGTCGAAGTCGGCCTGGAGCACCTGGCCTACGTGCTCTTCACGTCGGGCAGCACGGGTCGACCCAAGGGTGTCGCGGTGCCGCACGGCCAGCTCATGAGCTACGTGCACGCGGCCATCGACCGGCTGCGGCTGACCGAGTGCTCGAGCTTCGCGATGGTCTCCACCTTCGCCGCGGACCTGGGCAACACGGTGCTGTTCCCCGCGCTCGTCACGGGTGGGCTGCTGCACGTGTTGACGCAGGAGCGGGCACGAAGCCCGGAAGGAGTGGCCGCGTACTTCCAGCGCCACGCGGTGGACTGCGTGAAGATCGTCCCGTCGCATCTGGCCGCGTTGCTGACGGTGCCGGAGCCGCGACGTGTCCTTCCCCGCAAGCGACTGGTGCTGGGCGGCGAGTCGTCGTCGTGGGCCCTGCTGGAGAAGGTCCACGCGCTCGCGCCGGAGTGCGAGGTCTTCAATCACTACGGGCCGACGGAGACGACGGTGGGTGTCCTCGCGGGGCGGGTGGAGCTGCCGCCCGGTGACAAGGCCCCCGCGCAGGTCCCGCTCGGTCGGGCCTTGGGACAGACGCGCCTGTACGTGCTGGACGCGGGCCTGCGGCTCGTCCCCGTGGGGATGCCCGGCGAGTTGTACGTGGGTGGCCCCCAGGTGGCCCGAGGCTACTTCGGGCGTCCCGAGCTGACGGCGGAGCGCTTCCTCGCGGACCCGTTCAGCACGGCGAGCGAGGCACGCATGTACCGCACGGGAGACCGGGTCCGGTGGCTCGCGGATGGCCGCATGGAGTTCATCGGACGCATGGACTTCCAGGTGAAGGTGCGCGGCTTCCGGGTCGAACCCGGCGAGATCGCCGCGGTCTTGCGCGAGCACGCGTCCCTGCGAGACGCGGTCGTGGTGACGCGAGACGATGGCGCGGGAGACAAGAGGCTCGTGGCCTACATCGTGGCCTCGACGCCGCCCGCGCCGGATGTGGCCACGCTGAGAACGTGGCTCCAGCAGCGCCTGCCCGAGTACATGGTGCCGTCCGCCTTCGTCGCCCTGCCCGCCCTGCCGCTGACGCTCAACGGCAAGGTGGACACGAGGGCCCTGCCGGAACCGTCCGTCGATGCGTCCGGAACGGAGTCCGCGCTGCCGCCGAGGACACCTCTGGAGCTGCGGCTGGTGCGCATCTGGGAAGAGGTGCTCGGAGTCCGCGCCGTCGGAGTCCGCGCCAACTTCTTCGAACTGGGTGGTCACTCGCTGATGGCCGTGCGCCTCATGGCGGAGGTGAGCGAGGCGGTGGGCCGCCCGGTTCCGCTGGCCGCGCTCTTCCAGGCGCCCACGGTGGAGCAGCTCGCGGTCCTGCTCAGCGACAACGCCCCTCTCACCCCGTCCACCGTGGTGCCCTTCGGAGCCCCGCGCCCTGGCGGGAAGACGCCGTTCTTCTGCGTGCACCCCGTGGGAGGCAACGTCCTCGCCTACGCCGAACTGGCCCGTCGACTCGGAGCGGAGCGTCCCTTCATCGGCCTCCAGGCGCGGGGCGTGAACGGGGAAGCAGCACCGCGAGGCACCGTCGAGGAGATGGCCCAGGCCTACGTGACGGCGATGCGTGAGGTCCAACCCTCGGGGCCCTACCTGTTGGGAGGCTGGTCACTCGGCGGCGTCATCGCCTACGAGATGACGCAGCAGCTCCGCGCACAGGGGGAGCAGGTGGAGCTGCTCGCGCTCATCGACAGCTACGCCCCGGACGTGACGCGGGCCCAGGAGCCGTCGGAGTTGGATCGGTTGCAGGTGGTCGGCATGTTCGCGAGAGATTTGCTCGGGGCGTCGCTGACGAACCTCGCTCTCGACTTCGGCGCGCTCGCTTCGCTGGAGCCGGACGCGGTCCTGGAGCACCTGCTCGCGGCGGGCACCCAAGCGGGAGTCCTTCCTCCCGGAACGGACCCCGAACAACTGAAGTCCCTGCTGCGGGTGTTCGAGGCGAACCTGGGTGCCGCGCGTCGCTACGTGGCGAAGCCGCTGTCCACGCGCGCGGTGCTGTTCAAAGCCACCGAGCACGACGCGGAGCTGCCCACGGATGGCGGCTGGTCCGCGCTCATCGGTGAAGGACTGGAGCGTCACCCGGTGAAGGGAGACCACTACGGACTGCTGCGTGAGCCCGGCGTGCAAACCCTGGCCGAGCGACTGCGGGACGCGCTGAAGTCCTCGCGCTGAGCAGGCACGTGAGGTGGCTGCCGCGACTCGGACATGGAGGTCCGACGCGGCAGCCACGTGAGGACTCGCTTCCACTGCGTCATGTGCATGTTCTCCATTCGTTGTGGGCTCTGAACCCGTCAACGGCTTGGAGAGACCTGGACGCCGTTGTGATGGGGCGAACTGTTACCCGCTGGAGCAGAGCACGTGCGCAGCGGCTCGCGAGGCCTGTCTCGGGGCCGCGGTCGAACTCGAGTCACCTGCGACGAAAGGACGTGCGAGGGCGGTGAGACACCGGCCCGCTTCGCTACCAGGAGAGTACCCATGACGTGCAGGCAATGGCGCTGGCGTGTTGCCGCGACCCAGCGGGAGCTCGATGACGTGGCTCGCATCCGCTGGGCTGTCTTCGGCGGAGAACTGGGATTGCTGCCCGAGCAGTCCGCGCTGTCTCGGCGGGAGGTGACGTGCGTCGACACGCTCGACACCACGGTGCATGTGCTCGTCCATGCCGGCGACGAGCCGGTGGCGACCATGCGAGTCGCGTTGCCCAACGCGGAGGTGGCGGCGAACCTGGGTGCAAAGGTGGGGCTCGAGATGGAGCAGCGAGTGGACCTCTCGGGCCTGCTCCGGCCGGGAAGGCTGTTCGCGGAGCCCTCGCGCTTCTGCGTGTTGCCGAAGTGGCGGCGCTCGGAGGCCGTCACGTGGCTGCAGGCGGGCATGTACGCGGAGAGCCGGCGGCGCGGAGTGACGCACTGGATTGCGTCCGCGAACCTGGAGACGGACTCGCCCGAGGACGCGCTCCTCTCCTGGCAGGTGGCTGCCCACCGGGGATGGCTGAGTCCTCACTGGCGCGTGGCCGTGACCGACCCGTGTAGGGCCCCGGTGCGGCCCCGCAGTCCCTTCTACACGCCCGAAGAACGGGCACAGGCGGCGCAGGGGCTGTTGGACGGACTGCGGCTGCCCAGGGCGCCCTCGCTCTTCGCCAGGACGATGGGGGCGCGCTTCATCGCGGAGCCGCTCTACGACACGTATTTCCAGTGGTTCACGCTGCCGCTCGTCATGGCGCTCGATGAAATTCCGGCGGACTCCGTGGCGCGCTTCCACGCGATGGAGAACGACGTGAGTCCCACCGCCTAGACCGGAGCGGTTGCTCCCTTCCTTTCACCTTCAACACGCGGCGACCGGGAGCCCCATGGGCACCGGACAGGAGACGTACGTGCGAACACAGGCGAAGAATCACGCGGGAACGACTTGGTTGGTGGAGCTGGACGCGGAGGCGCGAGGGCTGGTGGCGGCGGTGGATGCGCGGCCCGACGGCCACCGCCTCTTCGAGGGCACCCTCGATACGGCGGGCTACATCCACTACCTCGTCCAGACGTACCACTACGCCCGATGGAGCACGCCGATCCTCGGCGAGGCGGGCGAGCGGCTGAAGCGGCTGGGCCGGCACCCGGAGCTGGCGCAGTTGCTGATCCAGAAGGGGGAGGAGGAACGGGGGCACGACCGGTGGCTGTTGTCGGACCTGAAGAACCTGGGGTGCTCGGAGGAGTCCGTGGAGACGGCGGCGCGGAGCCCGGCGGTGGAGGCCTATACGGGGTGGAACTTCTTCACGTCCCGCGCGGGCGTGCCGACGGCGGTGTTGGGGACCGCGTACGTGCTGGAGTACCTGTCGCAGACGCGGGCGGGCGTGTGGGCCCGGCGACTGAAGGAAGTGTCCGCCATTCCCAACATCCACAAGTCCGTGACGTTCCTGCGCAGCCACGGGGCACTGGATGGCGACCACGTGGCGGAGATGGCGCGGCTTCTCGGACGACTGACGGAGCCGGAGGACCAGGAGGCCATCCTCTTCTCGGCCCGCGTCGCCCGGAGCGTCTACCCGTGCATCTTCCGTGAGGGCGGCGCCTCCACCCTACCCCTCGCGAGGTAGAGACAACCGCACGCAGGCTGGGGGAACCTCCCGTTGGAACCCTGGCCTTCGGGAGGACGCCTCACACGGGCCTGTTGAGGAGGGCTGCCTGGTAGAGGAAATCGGCGCGACCATCGACGCCCAGCTTGCCGAAGAGGTTTCGCACGTGGGTCTTCACGGTCTGGCCCGAGATCTTGAGCTCATCGGCGATCTGTCCGTTGGACCAGTTTCGAAGCACACCCCTCGCGATGTCGAGCTCGCGGGGCGTGAGCTCGCGCTGCATGTGCAAGGGGAGCGGGATGGAGTGGGGAAACTCGGTCAGCAGGAGGGCCCATTGGCGGGGGCCGTCACTGGCGGGCAGCTCGACGAACCGGCACGTGCGGTAGCCCTCGGGATGATTGATGACCCATAAAGTCCTTCCGAGCCGCGAGTCCAAGTCCATCCGAGCCAGGGCGTCCAGTCGCTCCTTGAGGACGCGAGGGAGGCCGGAGGCGTGTACGTCCGAAGGGGTGAACCAGCGCTCCAGCAGGGCCGTGGCGTGCGGGGAGCGGAACACCTCACGCGTGGGAGGCTCCAGGATGAGGAAGGCGGAGTCCTTGCGTTGGAAGAGCTCCTGGAGCAGTTGGGTGCGGGCAGTCAGGTCCTGGTAGTCCTGGCAGTTGCCCACGGAGTTGGCCAGGTGCCTGGTGAGGCTGGAGAGCGCGGTGATGCTCTGGGAGGAGAAGGCGGACCGCGTGTGCCGGTAGAACGCGAAGGCGCCGACGACGCCGGGGCGGATGGGCACGAGGACGGCCATGATGTGTTCCAGCGGCAGCTCAAGCTCCACGCTGCGTTGGTAGACGAGGGTTCGTTCGTACTCCCCTCGGGAGAGCAGCTGCGTGTCGCAGGTGGGCACTTCGGGCTGGGCGAGGATGGGGGCCCGGAGGAAGTCATGGTCGACCAGTCCGGCGTACTCCTTGAGTATCGGGATGGGGTGGCCGGGGACGTGCCATCGGAAGTCGAGCGAAGGCGCGACGCGCATGAGGCACAGGGCCATGGAGTCGGCCTGGACGAACTCGAGAAGCGGCGCTCGAGTCGCTTCAAGGACCTCCGGAAGGGACCGCGAACCGCCCAGGGCCACGGTGACTGTGTCCCGGACCCTGAGCTCGCGAGACTTGAAGTCCCGTGGGTTGAACATCCGCCGCTCCTTGGCAGGCAACCCCGTGAGGTATGCGGGGCTGTCCCCCGTCCTTAGGTCCGGACTGAAAATCTGTCCCTCGCCCTTCGGGGCAATTGACGGAAGCCTGGCAGCGCTCCTTCCACGCACAACGCCATTCCAGTTCGGAGACCCTTCGAGTTGGAGGCGAGTGATTGAGCATTGAAGAGAGCAGGTCAATGAATTCGTTCAAGACCCATGGCGGGCCAACGAATACTTCTTTGCGGCCAGCCGATGATTTCGGTGGGGCTGGCAAGTCCATGCATCGAGACCGATTTCCCCCTCACGGAGCCCCCTTGACCGCAGTCCACGCCGCTTCGTCCTCTTCCGTTTCAACCCCCCACTCTGCCGGTGCTTCAAAGAAAGCCCTGTGGACGGGGCGCATCTTGAGCGGCCTCGCCGTCCTCTTCCTGATCTTCGACGCCGTAGGCAAGGTGCTCTCCGCGCCGCAGTTCGTGGAGGGCACCCTCCAGCTCGGCTACCCCGCGAGCGTCGTCGTAGGACTGGGAGTGCTCCAGCTCGTGTTCCTCGCGGTGTACCTCATCCCGCGCACCTCGGTGCTCGGCGCGGTGCTGTGGACAGGCTACCTGGGCGGCGCCATCGCGACCCACGTTCGAGTCGAGAGTCCGCTCTTCACGCATGTGCTCTCCCCCGTCTACTTCGCGGCGTTCCTGTGGGTCGGGCTCTGGCTGCGCAATGAGCGATTGCGCTCCATCCTCCCCTTTCGTGAGGCGCAGTGACTCGGGGGCGGCGAATGGCGCAGCCAAGGCCACTCCGAAGAACTCGCAAGCAATCGCTGGTTTTCAACTGAGACATTCAACTCCGCAGGGACTTCAAGAGAACTCCATGAAGACAATGAACAGGTTCACGCTCGCTGTGATGGCCATCCTCTGCTCGACCCTCTGGGTGACGGGATGCGACTCTGAAAACCCGCCCCCCAAGGCCCCGGAGAATCGCACCCGGGGCGCCTACGCGTCGGTGAACGGCATCAATCTGTACTACGAGCTTCATGGCACCGGCAGACCGGTGGTGATGCTCCACGGTGGATTGTCTACCATCGATACGACGGAGCCCTTTCTGTCGACGCTCGCCCGGAGCCGGCAGGTCATCGCGGTGGAGCTCCAGGCCCATGGCCGCACGGCGGACATCGATCGCCCGATGAAGTACGAGCTGATGGCGGACGACATCGCTGCGCTCATCAAGCACCTTGGGTTCGAGAGCGCGGACGTCTGCGGCTTCTCCCTTGGAGGCGGCGTCGCGATTCAGCTGGGCATCCGGCATCCGAGCGTGGTGCGCAAGCTGGTGGTCGTCTCGGCGCCCTTCAAGAGCAACGGCTGGTACCCCGAGGTTCGGGCTGGGATGGCGTACATGGACGCCGACGCGCTGGCAGGCTCTCCCCCGCACGAGGCCTATGTCCGGGTTGCGCCCAGGCCGGGAGATTGGCCCGTGCTGGTGTCCAAGCTGAGGCAGCTGCTGGCTGGGGAAGAGTATGACTGGACGGACACCCTTCGAACCCTCAAGGCGCCGACGCTGATCGTGGCCGGGGACACCGACAACATGCCTCCAGCCCACCTCGTCGAGATGCTTGGAGTGCTGGGCGGCGGTAAGGCAGACGGCGCGATGGGCAACCCGCCGAGCTCCCGCCTGGCCGTGCTGCCGGGTGTGAGCCACTGGAGCATCCTGACTCGAACGGATCTCCTGGAGCCCATCGTCCCGGCGTTCCTCGACGAGCCGATGCCGGCCGCAAAGCCCTGACCTCCGGAGAATGCATGTCATTCAAATCGTGTCTCGACTCCATCAAGGAGAAGACGGGCACGGACTGGAGGACTTCGCCAGGCTTGTCGCCAAGCAAGGATTGACCAGGCACGGAGAAATCGTGGCCTGGCTCAAGGATGTGGAGCCGGGCCCGACGCCGCCCCAACGCGTCAGTAATACTCTTCCGACTTGAAGAAGCGGTTTGGCGCGGATCCTACAGCGGCCCGAAATTCACGGTGGAAGTGAGATTGATCGCAATAGCCAGCGTCGAGGGATAGCCGCGACAGGCTCATGCCCGGTCGGTAGGAGTCGACGACCTGGCGCAACCGGATGATGGACGCAAGGTGCTTGGGTGACGTGCCGACGGTGCGGCGGAAGCGCTTCTCGAACGCGTCCTGGCTGATGTGGAGTGACTTGGCGAGCGCGCCAATCCGAAGCGAGCCGTGAGCCGCGCGGATGGCGCGCACTGCCGCTGCGACAATCCGATCGGGCTCCCGAGGCCTCAACCGTGCGCACAAGAACTGCTCCACAAGCTCCGACCGCTCCGTAGCATTCTCCGAATCCGCTATGCGGGACGAGAGGCGATCCACATCTGCGCGTGGCACCAGATCGTCGAGTGCCTGAATCGTATCAAGGAACTCGTGCAAGGGCTCCGCGAAGAACTGCGCGGCCCCTGCCTCTTTGAACGTCACGAGGACGTTCCCCCCGTTCGCCGAGGCCCGTATCCGGCGCACGATGGAGCCCATGCCTGAGATGGCGCTGCTTGGGAGCTTGCGCTCGGAGCGCCCCTGAATCTGGCTCGCGGAGCCCCTGAAGGCGATGCCGAGAGTGATGCCGGGGTCGGGAAGCAACGTGCGCGTCCCTTCCTGGCCTCCCTCGAGCACCATGATCGAACGCACGAAGGGCGCCAGTTGCTCGCCAGGCGCGAACAGCCTGACAGAAGGCACGAACGGCATCATTTGTTCGCTGGGAGGGAACAGCCTCGGCATGACACATGCTCATGGCACCAAGGGCGCCACGGTTCAACGAAAATGCCAAGACCCGCTCTGCTTCGCCAGCTCAGACACTGAAGTCGCCTCACCCTCGCGGGTCTCGCTCGGCAGCGTGTCTCCAGCGAACAATTCGTGACGAAGCTGCTTTGCTTTCCTTGTCTGAGAAAGCGCGGTCCTCCATGACGATCATGAGCATGCGGTACGCCCGATGACAGACACTTCGGTCACGAAGCCGCACTGCTTGCTCAACGCCATCAGGTGTAGCGTGCCATGCGGGTTGGTAGCACGCGCCCCTGTATTCAAAGTCGGTCCACTCGCCAGAGCGCATGCCCCCAGTCCTGGGCCCGGTACGCAGTCAGCGGCCCTCCTCGGCTCCTCCGCCTAGGGGCCCGAAGGCTTTTCGGGCGCCGGGAAAGCGGGCCGCCTGAAAGGCGGGGCGGGCAGCGTCACGTGGGTCGGTACCGCGCGGGTGTCGCCGGTCTTGAGGAACTCGATGATTGCCGCCCGGGCGGCGGGCTGTTGATCGAGAAGGGCATAGCGAGCGCCGTGCCTGCCGCGGTGCACCAGGATTGTTCGGCTGTTCGGAAAATACGGCAGCATGCTCAGTGTGTTTTCGACGGGCGTAGACGTGTCCCAATCGCCGTGAATGAAGAGCACCGGGGTGGAACTCAACACCGGCACCCGCAGGTCGTCGCCCACGTCCGGGCTTGGCCAGACCGGCGCCGATGCGGTGTACGCGTCGAGTGCGCCCATGCCCAGGAGATCTCCGCCCGGGTCGGTTCGAAGCAGGTGCTCGCGGGCCGTCGTCACCCCCAGGCTCGTATCAATCAGCGGGCCGATGAGGGGAAATTGGTTGTCTTTGTTCTGCTTCACGAGCGCGCGCGCCCAGTCGTCATAGTGGCCATGATAGAGCGACAGAACGAAGGCCGGCCACACGTGGGCGGGCACGACGAGCGAGTCGCGAAGCTCTTTGACCCCGAGCACCACTTCTTGAACCCTCCCCGTCATCTCGTCCTTGACCTTGACCTTGATCGGCGCGCGCGCGAAGCGGTCGCGCACCGCACGCAACGCGGTCATGATGCCGCCCTTCGGCAGGTAGGGCGCGAGCCCGGGGTCTCGGTCGGCGTCGAAGGCGATGCGTTGAAGCGCCGCGAGGACGTGCGAGGGCATGTCGTACCCGAAGTCGAGCGGCTCGACGGCCGCCAACTGCGCGCGGGCCACGATTTCGGGGTGAAGCCGCATCACGGCGAAGGCCCACTGCGACCCGAAGCTCTCCGCGAATAGCGTGATCTTGTCATACCCAAGGGCCCGCCGCAGATCGTTCACGTCTTCGGCGCACTGAACGATGGTGTACCCGGCGAGGTCTTTGTCCGGGTGGGCCGCGATTGCTTCTCGGGCCGCCTTCACCATGTTCGCGGCGTCGGCCGACGGCGAACCCGGCCTGTCCAGGGGTTGTTGTGGCCAGGCGAACTCCAGCACTTCTCCGCGCTTCGAATAGCCGCGTTGGTCGAAGACCACGACGTCGCCCGCGGCGCTGAGCCTTACGAAGAGTTGGAGCAGATCCTGTCCGTAGGGGTCTCCGTCGACAAAGGCTCTGAGATTGCTGCTCCCGGGCCCGCCGGCCATGTCGAAGATTGGCGGAGCGCCGGTGGGCTGTGCCGCACGGATACGGGCGAACCCGATGCCGATGACGCGGCTGCCCGGGACGGCCCGGTTTTCTGGCACGTAGAGGGTGCCTATCTCGAACCGGACCGTCTCGCCCCCGGCCGTTTTCGCCGACGCGGTCTCCATCACCACCTCGCCGGCCTTGTGCGCGCTCGCGGCGTGGGCCTGCGAGGTAATACTGGCGAGAGCGAGGGCCACGAACGCCCCGGCTGTACGACCGAACCACGTCGGTTCGATGCGCGCGATTGATTTCTCCATGGCGAAGCCCTCCTGGTGTGACGCGTGCGTTGGATGGGGCCCAGGCACCTCTCGAGCGTGGGGTGACGTAAGGCCCGGCAGAGGCTCACATTACCTGCGGGCATACGGCGGTTCTTGAACGCGATTAGGGCGGCCTGCCCCGCGACGCGCGTCGTGGGCCGCGCCCCATCCGTCGCGAACGCGTCTCACGTCGGCGACTGCCGTCGCAGCGCCCCTGGCGGGGCGCCCCGCTCGAGGCGAATGGCCCTCGTCATATGACTCTGATCGGCAAAGCCGACCGCCGCCGCCGCTTCGGCGAGCCCGACCCCGCGGTCGATGAACTCCAGCGCGCGAAACACGCGATGGGCGCGCAAATAGTGGCGCGTCGTGATGCCCCAGTGGGCGCGAAAAGATTGCGCGAGATGCACGGGGTGCGCGCCGACGACGCGCCCGAGTTCTCTCAGCGTTGGCGGCCGGACCATGTTCGCCACGAGGAGCTCGCGTGCCTCGTCGAGCCAGGCTGGCGGGCGCGGTCGGCGCATTTCATTGAGAGTGTGCAGAATCATGTGGGCCGCATCACGTACGAGACGGCTCCGGCGCGAGCGGAGCTCGCCGAACGCCCGCACCAGGTGCCCTCCGAGTTGCAGGGCGGTAGCGGGATCGAGGCGGGGCGGGTCGATTGCGGCGCGCGCCCGTCGGTCGTCGGGGTCCATCTGGACGAACAGCAAGCGAGCGCCCTGCGCGTGGTATTGGGTTTCGTGAGGGCGATAGGGTCGACGCGTGAAGAGGGCGAGCGGCGTGTGGCTCTCGAGCTCGACCCCGGCCCGTTCACTGCCCCCGCCCGCCAGCAAGACGCCGAGTTTCGCCGTGTCGTGCGTATGCGTAGGCAAGACGAGCGCGGGCGCGTGACGCACCTCGATGACATGCAGCCCGTCGATTCGCATCTCGTCGTCGATGACAGCGTAGCCTTTGATATGGTTCATCGCACTGGCTCCCTGGAAGAGGCGCTTCGAAGCGTGGTTGGGCGAAGCTCGTGCGTGCGGGGTCTGCGTCAGGACGATTGACGGAAACCTGGCGGGTCTGAAGGCGGCGCGTCAAGACTACCGTGCCTGCCGAGGCGACCGCGCACCTTCCCGTCGGGTCGTTGAACCGGAGCCGGTCATGGTCGAGAGCATGAAAGCACCGCTCCGCCACCTCGTCTCCGCGGTGGGCGGCGGGCCGTACTGAAGAACCCGGCCACGCGTCACGCGCGGAGCCGAGCACCCGGGGTCCGGCGTCACGGGTGCGCGCCGCGCGCTGATGACTGGAGCCAGTCCCCTGATGACTGCAGTCATCGGCTGGGGGCCCAAGTGGAACGCTCCGCTCCAGTGAAGTCGCGGGGTTGCGGAGACAGAGTGGCTGGCATTCGCGCTGCAATGAGGGAATGCACGGGCGAGACGACGAACTCCTCGCCGCGACGGTCCCCCATCGCTGTCCTGAAACAGGTGACGCCCATGATCAAGACCAAGCCCTCGTCTCTCTCCCCCTCCAAGCTGCGTCAGAACACGCCGGACTCCGCCTCGGTCACCCCTCCGAAGAAGACGCCCTCCGCTGTCCCCGCGCAGCAGGACGCGAAGGTTCGCAACCCCTCGGGTGCGCCCTCGCAGGCGCAGCGGCCGACGGATGGGTTCGAGGGCAGGAACCCCGCGTCCGGCGGTCGGGGCACGCGCGCGCTGGATGCGCTCTCGAATGTGTCGGGCGCCGCCCTGCCCGCGATGGAGACGCTCTCGAATGTGTCAGGCGCCGCCCTGCCCGCGATGCAGGCGCTCTCGCCCATGATGGCCGGAGGACAGCCCGCGATGCAGGCGCTCTCGCCCATGATGGCCGGAGGACTGCCGTCGATGGAGCAGCTCTCGCCCATGAACGCCCCCATGCGGATGGGCGGGATGCCTGCGATGGACACCCTCTCGCCCATGAACGCGCCCATGCCGAGGGGCCTGCCCTCGATGGACGGGCTCCCGCAGGGTCTCGGGCTCCCCACCGCGCCGCCGATGATGACGCCGAACATGCTGGAGGGCATGCAGGTGCCCTCGCTGCCGGGCCTCGTCGACTTCGCTCCCCGTGGGCTGCCCTCGCAACTCCAGGACTTCGCTCCTCCGCCCTCGCTTCAGGAGCCCGTCAACCCCGCGCCGCGCGGGCTGCCCCCGCAGTTGAGGGACTTCGCGCCGGCCCGTGAGGCCACGCCGCGCGCCGCGCCGCAGGCCGAGCCGGAGTCCTCGGGCATCCCGAGCGCCAATGACAAGCGCCCGGCCGGGGACAAGCGCTCGGCGGCGCAGATCGTCGACGACTCGCCCGCGCTGAAGAACCTGGGCCGTCAGAAGGACATCAAGTTCGACCAGCTCTGCAAGCAGACGGGCATCGACCCCAAGCTGGACCTGAAGGACGCGAAGCAGAACCCGGACGCGGTGTTCCGCCTGGCCAAGGTGCTGGAGTTCATCGACAGCGCGAAGGCGTCGACCGGTGGGGACCGGGACAGCAAGGTGAAGAACGGCAAGGGTGACGGCAACATCGAGGGCATCACGAAGAGCGGTGATGCGCGGCACGGCACCGAGGCCGGAATGGTGAAGGACTTCGCCGAGCAGGGTTACTCGTTCCTGGGCGAGCAGAAGCTGCCGACGACGAAGGACACGCACGTCAAGGCGGACGGGAGCAACAAGGACAACTTCCAGTGGGCCGCGGGTGAGGCGGGCAAGCACCTGTGGTTCCTGCCGGCGGTGAGCAACGTGCTGACGGGCATCGGCAACTCGGAGGGTGGCGCGAAGGGCGTCTTCGAGGGCGCGGCCAAGGGCTACGTCAACACGCTGAAGGGCGCCGCGGAGGGTGTCCTCGGGGCCGTCACGACGGGCCGGGTGAACCCGGCCTCGCTCCTGCTCGGTGGCGCGGCGGGCGCGCTGGCCAACACGGAGGCCGCTCCGCAGCCGGTGAAGGACATCGCCAGCATGCTGTGAGCTTGAATCGAAGTGGGTGTGACCCGAGCGGGGGATCTGCTCGGTAGAGGGGCCCTCGGAGCAACCTTGCGGCGGCAGGGAAGCTCCGAGGGCCTTTCTATTTCTGGGACCGCGATGCGCCGTCCTGAGTCAGCCATGCGTCTCCAAGGACGTGGCTGAGGGTTCACGTGCATTGACTGCCGGATCAGGCCGAAATCATCGGCCTATTTCCCAGGAGGAGTTTCACCCCTCAGCCACTTGACGAGCCGCGTGCGCTGCCGGCCCCTCAGGCTGCTCATGACCGACACCTGCTCGAGGTCCCAATCGCTCCGCAGCCGCTTCGCGGCCAGGGCCATCCACTCGGGGAACCGCGTGGGCTCGCAGGCCCCCAGCCCGAGCGTGTCGTTCTGGAGCCCCTCGCTGTCGAAGTCGAAGACCGGCACGATTCGCCCTGGCTCCCCGTCCGGGCCCCAGGTGGAGATGGAGAAGCTGAACCAGACCGGAGCCCGGCTGTCGACCGTCAGATGACAGTGGTGGCGGTAGGTCATCGACCGCGCGTCTCCCTCCTCGCCGCCCGCCGCGTAGAGCTTGAACCAGAAGACGTCCAGCTCGCCGAACCCCAGCGCGCGCGCCAGCTCCAGCGCCGGCGAGCGGGCACGACGCGCCTGGAGCAGCGCCTCCATCCGCTCGAACAGGGCATCCAGGGCCGGCGTGGAGCGCGCGTGGGTCCGCAGGTCCTCCAGCCTGTCCAACTCCCACCCCTGAGACTGCACCGCCCGCTCGACATGGGGGATGAGCGCGTCGAGCGACGCCTCGGACGCGTCGATGGTCAGCACCGCCAGCATGTCCAGGGACACCTCCTCGCTGGCCACGACGACAGTCTGGATCGCCTGGAGCAGTACGGGGTTCTCCGCCAGCCCCTGGAGCTTCGCCTTGCGCTGCTTCGAGCCCCAGCCATACGTCACATTCAAATCCAGCATCCCCTGGAGCGCTGTCCGCCACGACGCACACAGGGCCTCGTCGGAGCCCTCCCGGTCCACGCTCTCGCGCAGGAAGAAGACCGCCGGACGCACATCCCCCTCAAGCCGCTCCAGCACCGCGCGGATGACAGGCGCGGGCAACCGCTGACAGTGCTGCCCGAAGGACCCGAAGAACGAGCGGTCCGCTGGAAGGAGCTGCAGCGCCGCCCTCGCCGCGAGCATCGGGTCCACGTCCACCGGGAGCTTCTTGAGCACCTTGATGAGGCGCTCCCAGTCCGGAGCCGGCTCCCCCAGCAGCGCGTGGAGTTCCTCCGAGGAACGTCGTCGACTCATTCCTCCACGTCTACCAGAGCCCCACCCGCACCGCCCCCCGGAGGCGCACACACCCGGGAAGGGGCTGACGCGCGAGGCCCCTGACGGCCAATCGCCAAACGACCGGTCGCCACCACGCCCCTCTCAGCGCGGCGCCGGGACGCGCTCCCCGAGGACCAAGTCACCTGGGGAGCGCGAATCCCGCCGCGGTGGGCGGAAACTTCAGCGCGGTGTGACCTTGAGCAGCTTGCCGTTGGTGGCGTCGGTCAGCAGGTAGAGGGCTCCATCGGGCCCCTGCACCACCTCGCGGATGCGCTCGTTGCGGCCCTTGAGGAGATGCTCCTCGCCCACCACGCGGTCATTGCGAATCATGAGCCGCACGAGGGCCTGGCTGACGAGACCTCCCACGAAGATGTCGTTGCGCCACTCGGGGAACAGGGTCCCCGTGTAGATGGCCATCCCCGAGGGGGCAATCACCGGGTCCCAGTAGTACACGGGCTGCTCCATGCCCGGGCCCTGCGGGCTGTCGTGGATGGGCGCGCCGGAGTACTCCTCGCCATACCCGATGGTGGGCCAGCCATAGTCCTTGCCCGCCTCGGGCCGGTTGAGCTCGTCCCCTCCCTTGGGCCCCATCTCCACCGTCCACAGCCGGTTCTGGCTGTCGAGCGCCGCCGACAGGATGTTGCGGTGACCCACCGACCAGATTTCGGGCTTCGCGCCCTGGGTGTTCACGAACGGGTTGTCCTGGGGCACCGAGCCGTCGGGATGGATGCGGACCACCTTGCCGAAGTGGCTCTTCACGTCCCGAGCCTGCACCCGGCCCGCGAGGATGGAGCGCTCTCCGAGCGTGACGAACAGCTTGCCGTCGGGGGTGAACACCAGCCGTCCCCCCGAGTGCAGCGTCGACTCGAGTGTCGGCATCATTCGGAAGATGACCTGAACGTTTTCCACGCGAGGCTGCGAGCCCTCCTCCACGAGCTTCGCGCGCGCCACCGCCAGCCCGTTGCCACCCTGGCGTGGCTCGGCATAGGTCCAGTAGACGAGTTTGCTCTGCGCGTAGTCGGGACCGACCTCCACGTCGAGCAGTCCGCCCTGGCCACGGGCATCCACGGCGGGCAGCCCCGTGACAGCGGGAGACTTCGCGCCCTGCGGAGTGACGATGTAGAGCGAGCCGGTGGCCTTCTCCGTCACGAGCATGCGCTGGTCGGGCAGGAAGGCGATGGCCCAGGGGTTCCTGAAGCCAGAAGCAATCTCGGTGACCTGGATTGCCGTCTTCGATTGAATGGCCGGCGCGCGTGTCTGCTCGGGGAAGGCTCGAGAGAACTCGGGCACGTTGGGCGGCCCCTGAGGTACCTCGGGGCCGCTGGGAAGCGGATCCGGCGGGACACCCGCATCTTCCGGCGGGACACCCGCGTCTTCCGGGGGGACACCCGAATCCTGTTGGGGGACACCCGAATCCTGCTGCGGGACGCCCGAGTCTTGGGGCGTGGGGTCAGGGTCCTCGCTGCAACCAGCGAGGAGGGCGGCGACGATGAGGGGCACCGAGAGGATGCGCATGCGACTCTCTCCTGGGGGGATGGGGCGGCGGGAAGGTGCTGACCTGCCTGCTGGCGCGCAAGTCTCGTGGCGGGAAGGCCGCGATTCAACCCACGGCCGTGCGGTGCCGGGCATCCGACGATGTAAAATCACCGTGTCACGGGAGGAGACGGAGGGAATGGGCCAGGGGGAGCACCTGGCACACCGGACCTCACTTCGCGCCTGGGAGTGCGGACAGCGCGGATCCCTGCGGCGCGAGCGGAAGGGAGCATCCGGCGGACGTCACCCGTCGGTCGGACACGCTTCCGTGGCGCTCCCGCACTTCGTCTGGTGGGTCCGTGAGCGTTTGGGGCGCCACCCAGAAACCCCAGTGTCCATTCACGGTCGCTTCATTCGCAGTTCTTGCCGCAGACGCTCCCGACCTTTTCTACACAGAGGCTGTCCCAAGAAACGGAGCAGCAGAATGGATCGACCGCGCAGATCGCTGAAACGCAGTCAGCCTTCGCACTGTCACAGTGGTTCACGAGAGAGGCACCTGGCGTGCAGAGCGAATGCGCACAAGTGCCGTCCGATTCCGAGCACGTCAGGCTGCCACAGACTGTTCGGACCTCGCCCACACAACGGCTGTCCCATGAGGAACTGCAGCAGTACGCGTCGGCCGTGCAGACCGACGAGACACACGGGTCGGAAGCCGGTGACAACGGAACTCCGGACGTGCACTTGTCGTGTATGGGGGCGCGCGCCCCGATGGAGAGGGACGTTCCGCTGCTCACGATCACCGCGGTCACCGCCGTGGGGGCCGAGGCGGAAGCAAGGCCAAAGAAGAAGCTCTTTTTTCCAGTCCCGGGACTTCCTCCAGCGCAAACCGGGGTTGCGAAGGTGAAGGTGAATTCATTGCCCACCTTGTTGGCGGAGGAGAGCCCGATGGTGCCGCTCCCACCGGAAGTCACGACATAGACCTGATCGGTCGGCCCCGTGCCGTTGTACTGAAAGGAGGCCACAGGACCGAAGGAGACTCGTAGCGACTGGACGCAAGGGATGTGGGTGATGCCGGTGGCATTGGTCAGGTCGACCACGTACTCGTAGCCGTAGTACCCCTGAGCCGGGGCACCGGTCGCTCCTGTGAACGTGCGCGTCTGCAAGCGCGCGGTCCCGGAGGTTCCTGGCAGAGGGATGGTGGCGCTCGAGTCGGTGACAGACAGCGTGCAACGGGTGTCGAAGACACAGTTGATCGCTGGTGCACCGACATTGACGACGCTGAGAGCTTCGGCTGCGGCAGGCTTCGACAGTACAAGCAGCGTCAACGACACAATCAATTGGATGCGAAGCATGTCATGACCCCATGTGTATTCACTGTGTTCGACATCAGGCTGGACCTTGCTTCTTCCGCAGCTCTGCCATCCCACAACCCGGCTCGCACCTGCTCAGCAAGGCTAGACGGAGAGTGTAGAAAGGAAAAGTCTCGGTGCTATGACAATCGTCGTGAAGGCAGACCACTCTCGGTGGTGGAGTGACGCAAGAGTGATGGAATTACCCTCCGGGCGGCCGTTTCCGATCTCGCCGGACATGTTGGTGCTTCACGCCCACACGGTGACCCACGGGTTCCAGGATGAGACGATGTCGCTGCCTCTCAGCAACGTCATACGTGGAATCCACGATAGTAATTACCTAGCTGCAATCCAGGGATAAGTGATAATCATCGCACCGTCCGTGAACGGGGGTGCGCATGTCAGTGAATAAAGACCTTTCCAGCCGCATGGCCTTCATCATTTCCCTGCTCATCGCCAGCGTGGCGTGGAGTGGGGCCTGGGCAGCGGGTTGGTCGCCTGCGGCGCCGATGTTGGGTCTCCGGTCGCTCCACAGCGCGACCCGGCTGGCGAATGGCAATGTGCTGGTGGCGGGCGGCTTCTACATCACGACGACCTGGAACTTCCCGACCGCCGCCGAGCAGTACAACCCCTCGACCAACACGTGGACATCGGCCGGCACCCTGCTCCGTGGACGCCGGGCCCATACCGCCACCCTGTTGCAGGACGGTAGGGTGCTCGTCACGGGAGGAGAGAGCCCCACCGGCACCCTGGCCCAGGCCGAGCTGTACAACCCGGCGACCAACTCGTGGACGGACGTGGCCTCCATGATCAGCCCGCGCGCCTTCCATACGGCGGTCCGGCTGCGGAACGGGAAGGTGCTGGTCGCCGGGGGCGCTCCCGTCAATTCGTCGACGAACGCGGCCGAGCTGTACGACCCGGCGACCAACATCTGGACGGCCGTGCCTTCCATGAGCAGCGCCCGCAAGCAGCACAGCGCGGCCCTGCTGGAGGATGGAAGGGTGCTGGTGGCGGGGGGCTACAGCGGGGGGACTCCCTTCTGGTCCAGCGCCGAGGTGTACAACCCGGCGACCAACTCCTGGTCGTCCGTGGGCTCCATGAGCACGGCCCGAGCGCTGTTCCCCCTGGCGGTCCTCCCCACCGGCAAGGTGCTGGCGGTGGGGGGAAACAGCGGAACGGGCCTGCCGCCCAGTGTCGATGCATTCGACCCTGCGACCAACACCTGGGCCCCGGTGGCGCCCATGGGAATCGGTCGCTACATGCACACCGCGACGGTGCTCGCGAACGGTCAGGTCCTGGCGGCGGGGGCCTATAGCCGGGACAGCGCCGAGCTCTACGCACCGGCGACCAACACCTGGACGAGCGCCGGCGTGATGAGCAGCCCCCGCGGTGAGCACACCGCGACCCTGCTCGCCAATGGGAAGGTCCTGGTGACGGGCGGAACCGGTGGCAGCGGCCATCTCGCGACGGCCGACCTGTATTCGCCCGACGTGGGGAGCGACCTGGGGAGCAGCCTGGGCTCGGGGCTGGTGCAGGCGGACACGTGCACCGCCACCAACGATTCCACGCCCGCGTGCAGCGCCGGCAGCACCGCGCCGGACCGGAGCTTCACCTGGACGGCGCCCTCGTCCGGCACCTTCACCGTGTCGACGACGGGCTCCTCCTTCGACACCGTGCTGTCCCTCTTCGACACGAACACCGGCGCGGCGCTCGGATGCAACGACGACGTGAACGCCAGCACGTTCCAGTCGTCCGTCGCCGTGACGCTCGCGGCGGGACGGCAGCTTCGCATCGTCGTGGATGGCTACCGGACGCGGTGCGGCACCCTCACCCTCAACATCCAGTAGTCGCGGTGAATCACGGCGGGGCGCCTCCGGAGACGACGGGGGCGCGGTGGATTCGTGTCTGTTCAAACCCAGCATGGAGGCTTGCCATGAATCTGAGACGTCTGTGCAGCATCTTCGTCGTGCCCGCGCTGCTTGCGACTGGCTGCGGAGCGCTGGAGGACTCGAAGGCCGTGGGCGATGAGACGCGGGAGGCTAACGCGGACCTCGCGACGTCGGCCGTCTTCTCGGGCACGGTGCGCAACTCGGCGGGCGCCGTGCAGGCGGGCGTCACGGTGGTCATCAACGGAATCTCCCGGACCACGGACACCACCGGCCGGTACTTCATGTCCGTCGTGGCGTCGGCCAACGGCTACGTCCTCACCCTCCGGAAGAACGGACTGGCCTCGGCGACCGAGTTCTATTCGGCGAGCAAGACGAGCCTCAACCACACCCTGGAGACGGGCTTCGTGCAGACCGTCAGCCCGACGGTGGACAGCACGGTGACCACGCCCAGCGGCGTGAAGGTGAACCTGAAGGCGAACACGCTCGTCAACGCCAGCGGCGTGCCGGCCACGGGCCCGGTCAGCATCACCGTCGCGAGTTATGACCCGATGCGCATGCCGGGCGACTTCACGGCGGTGAACTCCAGCGGGCAGCAGGTCGCGCTCGAGTCCGTGGGCGCCGTCTTCGTGGGCGCCACCGATGCCAGCGGCGCGGCCCTCAACCTGGCGACGGGGGCCACCGCGACGGGCTTCATCCCCGTGCCCACGCAGGTGGGTAACATGCCGGCGTGTGTCTCCGACGGCACCTGTCGACTCGCGATGTGGAAGTTCAACGAGACGACGGGCAAGTGGGAGGAGAAGTCCGCCAACATGCAGTTCGGCCCAACGGGCACCACCTTCACCATGCAGGGCACGAGCAGCATCTCCGGCGCCGTCCCCATCAGCACGGGCGGGCTGGGCATGTGGAACGCGGACATCGAGAAGCGCGAGCCCGCCTGCACCATTATCGAACTCGTGGGTTTCCCGGAGACCTGCTTCGGCACGACGGGCACCGTCCAGTTCAGCCTGAAGCTGCCCAACGCGGCGGGCACGCTCATGCCGCGCACCGACACGATGTCCCAGGCGTCGCCCTTCATCGTGCTCTACAACATCCGCGCGAACGCCTTGCAGGAGGTGGGAATCACGTTCCCGGCCGGCGCTCCCACGAACTGCGCGAAGAACCTGGACATCTCCTCCACGCCCGCCGCCTCGGCCGGCTACCCGTTGTACACCACGGCGGGCGGAGTCACCCGGTTCAACTCGGGCGCTCCGTGGGGAGGCACCGGCTACCCGAAGGACCCGATCGGCAACATGATCGACTTCGACGACGTGGCCCAGGGCACGCACCCCTGCAAGTCGCGCGTGCAGTTCACGACAGAGCTGTAGTCGCTTCCCACCGGCCCGTCCCCTCAAGTCCCGAGCGGGACAGGCCGCTCGTTGCTCGGCGACGAAGCCTCCGACCGTTCGATTCGGAGGGAAATGACTCACAGGGAATGCGGCACCCGGACGAGGAGAAATCCGATGATCAGTGATCGTGGCTGGAGAAGTGTTCTTCTTGGTGCCTGCGCTGTCCTGAGCCTGTCCTGCGGTGAAGGCCTGCTGCCCGAGGAGGAACGGGCGGGTGCTGGCATCCCGGGGAATGAGGTCGGTACCGTGGATGAGGTGGGCCAGGCGCTGACCGACGAGCTCGGCTCCGTGCTGGGCTCACCCGTCGCCACGAACAATACGTGTGCCGCGATCGATGAGCACACTCCGGCCTGCACCACCCAGACCACGGCTCCGGACCGCTCCTATTACTGGACCGCGCCCTCCACCGGCATGTTCACCTTCACCACGACGGGCGCCACCTTTGACACGGTGCTCCTGCTCCTCGATGCGTCCACCCATGCGTCGCTGGGCTGCAACGACGATGCGAGCAGCACGACGTTCCAGTCCTCGGTGACGGTGAACCTCACCGCCGGCACGCGGGTGAAGATTGTCGTCGATGGCTACAGCACCCGCTGCGGCGACTTCGCGCTCAACATCTCCGCGCCGACCTTCGCGGGCTGCGCAGCGGTGAAGGCCGCGATTCCCAGCGCTCCCGATGGGGAGTACGTCATCAACCCGACCGGCGCCCGGCCCATCTCCGCCTACTGCGACATGCGGTTGGGGGTTGAGCTCTGCACGGAAGATGTGGGCGTTCGCCGGGGACGAACGCGTGAGGGCTCGAACCTCGACTACGTCATGATGAGCCTGCTTGCTCGCACGTCCGGGCTCTGTAGCGTGTGGGCCCTCCGCGGCGCCAGCGACAATCGTCCCATCGACGCCCTCGTCGCCGCTGGGAACCCGAGCATGGGGACCTGTCAGGCCCTGGGTTTCGTGAGTGATGGGACAATCACCCTTTGTGATTTCGGTAGCGAGCGGGGGACCTGCGGCTACAACGTGAGCAGCGGCTATTATCGATATGGCAATGGCTGCATGGGTTGTTCCTTGAACGACGGCTATTACACCTCGTACAAGCTCCAGGGCCCGATGCGGATCTCCACGGTCATATCGAGCATGGACGGCAGCACCCGTTCAGTCTGCCGCACGCGCTGACGATAGGGGGCGCTCCAGTCGCCTGGACCTATTCCAGGATGCGCCCATGCTGGAGCACGGACACGATTCGCTCCTCCTGGGTGGGGGATGCGGGGTTGGCCCTGGAGAGAGGGCCAACCCACCCGTTGAATCAGTTGCGGACGATGATGTAGCTGAGCCGAAGCCAACGAAGCTCACGTCGCGCGAGACCAGCAGGTAGCTCACCTGGCCCGCGTTTACGACCGACAGGCCCTTGTTGGAATAGCGGTACTCACTTCGCGCCTGGGAGCGCGGACAGCGCGGCGCGCACCGCGTCCACCGCGTACTGGGAGAACTCCCGCTGCATCCTGGGCAGCCGTTCCGCCTCGGAGAGCGCCGTCTCCAGGTCCTTGCGCGCCTCGTCCTCGCGGCCCGCCCGCTCCAGCGTCCGCGCCCGACTCAGCCAGACCGCCAACCGTCGGCCGCCCTGGGCCCGCTTCAGCGCACGGTCCGTCGCGGCGAGCGCCTCGTCATAGTGGCCGAGCTCTCGGAGGTTCGCGGCCACCCGTGTACTGGCGGAGAAGTCGTCCGGGAGCTCGCGCTCCGTCTGGACGAAGAGTTCGAGGGTGTCCGCCAGGTGCCCGCTCAACTCGGCGGCGCTGTAGAGCTGCGAGTCCCACGCTGCCCTGCCCCGCGCGGTGGTCTCCTCGGCGCGGTACGCGAGCACCTTCGCGTAGTACTCCTCGGAGAGCTTCCGGGCGCCCTCCTTGTCGCCCCTCGCCGCGAGCAGGTCCGCCATGGAGTCGTAGAGCCAGGTCTGGCTCTTCGTGCCGTGCTTCTGGGCCTGCTCGAAGGCCTTCTCGAAGTAGACCTCCAGCGCCTTCATGGCCGGCGCGGCCCAGGGCTTGGGTTCGTTGGCGTAGCTCGCGCACGAGTAGCCGGTGCTCGCCGGGCCCGCTTGCCCCTCCTCGTCGAGGCTGGGGACGGTCCTCACCGCGTACTCCGCGCAGGCCTGGAAGGCCTCCGCGTTCCACAGCGCATTGAGCGCGGACTCCACCGCCCGGGTGCGACGGCTCCAATCCCTGGGGCCCTGCTCCACCGCCTCCTGATACTTCCGCGCGGCCAGTTCGTGCTCCCTCCGGGCATGGGCGCGGTCGCCCTCGAGCAGCAGCAGATCCGGCCCCGACACCTGGGCGCTCAGCGCGCGCCGGGCATCGTCGAGCAGCGCCAGGACATCCTCCAGCGCCGCGCCTCCCATCCAGCGCACCGCGGGCGTCTCCGTCTCGGAGTCGAGCACCAGCAACGTGGGCAGGTTGTCCACCGGGAAGCGCTCGAGGAGCGGCTCATTGATGGGGTCATCCACGTCCACCGCGAGCAGGACGTAGTCCTTCGCCTTCGCGATGAAGCCGGGCGCGGCGAAGACCTGGGCCTCCATGGTCCGACAGGGCGGACACCACACCGCGCCGAAGTCGATGAAGAGCGGCTTGCGCTCGGCGCGGGCCTGGGCGAGCGCCGCGGCGTAGTCGTTCTGGATGAACGTCGCGTATTCGGGCGGACGTGCTTTCGTGGTGGCACAGCCCACGAGGACCATGAGGCAGACGGGGAGGAGTCGCTTCATGGGAAGCGACTCTAGTCCACCGCCCTGCCCCATCCACCGGGCTCGCGGCTCACCTGGGCGGGTTCACCACGACGTAGGAGACCTCGGTACCGGAGTAGCGAGGCTGGTACCAGGTGCCTTCGCAGTTCTGGTACGTGACGCCGCTGACCACGGCCGTTGAACACGCCGGAGGAAGCGAGCGGGCCACGGAGCCAATGGCCGCCGCGGTGACAGTGGCGGTCGCCGTCACGGCGGCGGCCGTCGCGACCGGGTGATAGTTCCGGTCGACATCCACGTCGATGTCGCGGTGCACGTCGACATCCCGATTGACGTTGGAATTGACGTGAGTCCTCGTCGTGGTGCGGACCGCACGCGCCTCGGCGCTTCCTGCGAGCAGTCCGAAGCCAAGGACGACCGCGAGGGACTTCAGGAATGAATGGGGGCTCATGGGTTCAGGCTCCTGGCTCACGGGCTTCTTCCGGGATTCGACGGGCCTGCATCGAATTGAATCCGGTGGGAGCCCTTCGGGGGGTTGAACGCGAACACCGCGTTGCCGACGTTGGGCTTCAGGTTCCAATCGAGGACCGCGACGTGCTGAGGCTGCGTGGGGTCCTGGGTGTTCGTGATGACGAGCTTCCGAGGCAGGGGCTTGTCCCCCTTCTCGATCCAGACCTGCCAGTCCACGCCTTGCTGCTTGAAGGCGTACTGCTCGGTCTCCACGCCGTCGATGGTGGCGGGCCCCACGTCGATAGCCGACTGGATGTCCTTGATGCCGCTCTTGTCCGTCCCCCAATAGAAGAGGTCGACCAATGGAATCTCGACACCGTAGCGATGCTCGGCGGTGGCGATGGTCTGCGCCAGCGTGGGAGGAGCATCGAACGAGGCGTAGTAACCGCCCTTCGGGCCATTCACCGTGAAGGTCTTCCCGTCATAGAAGAACTGGCGCTGCTTCCGGTCAGACTTGATGTCGACCCTGAGCTTGTCGGGGCGGCGCGCGCGGAGCTCTGCTTCCGAGGACAGTTGGATCTTCTGACCACTGTCCAGGACCTCGTCCGTGGTCGTCTCCGCCGTGATCGCGAATGCAGGCAAGCTCCTCAGGAAGCCGCCCATCTCCTCCAAGGCCTTGATGGCGTTGGGGTCGACCGCGGGCGCATCCTGGGGACCCGCGGCTGCCTGCCCTGGTGCCGCGAGCGCGGGCGAGAAACCACTCACCAGTCCGCCCGCGCAGAGCACCAGCGAAAGCAGCCGCTTCTTCGAACCAATGCCTTGAAGCCCCATGCCGAACGCCTCCCCTGCGGATGTCCAGAAGTCAGCTCCGCATCAACTTGGAGATGCGTGGGGCATGAGCAAGTCCAGGCGGGCCTTGCTCACTCCAGGCCACCAGGCCTGGAGCGAGCCCCCGCCGCGCACGCCAGGTCTTTGAGATGACTGAAGGCTACGCGCTCACGACGGCCACCACGGCGGGCGCTTCCACCGGGTCGACCAGGGACTTCTGCTCCCACGCCCTGCTCTTCCACCGAATCCACATGGAGATGCCCCGCAGCCACTCGTCGGCGGCGACAGCCAGCCACACGCCCGCGAGCCCCAGGTTCAGCTTGAAGACCAGGACGTAGCCCAGCGGCAAGCTCATGCAGACCATGGACAAGAAGCCCATGTACACGGTGAACGGAGCATCCCCCGCGGACCGCAGCGCGTTCACCAAGACGAGGTTGAAGGAGCGCCCCGTCTCCAAGAGGAGCCCCATGACGATGACCTGGGACGTGAGCCGCACGATGTCGCCGTCATGGGTGAACAACCCCACCAGCGGCGCGCGGACCAGGATGGCCGCCACGTCCACGACGAAGGTGATGGCCACCGCCCACTTCAAACTCTGGAGCACACGACGGTACGCCTCGTCGACCTGCCCCGCGCCCACCAGCCGGCCCACGATGATGGCCGTGCCCATGCCGACGGCGAGGCTGAACAGGAAGATGTACTGGGAAATCGCATTCGCGTACTGCCGCGAGGCCAGCGCCGTGGGCCCCAGGAACGTCACGTAGTAGAGGAACACCGCCTGGCAGGACTGATACGTGCCCTGCTCCACGGCGGAGGGAATCCCCACCCGGAGGATCTTCCGGAGCGTGTCGCGAGAGAACGTCACGTAGTCGCGCGCCCGCATCTTCACGTCCATCACCCGGTACAGGAGCCAGGCGAACACGACGAGCGCCACCGCGCGGCTTCCCACCGTGGACAGGGCCGCGCCGGCCACTTCCAGCCGGGGAACGCCAAGCAGCCCGAAGATGAGCAGCGCATTGCCGCCCACGTGCAGCGCGTTCATCCCCAGCGCGATGAACATCGACTCGCGCGTGAAGCCGTAGGTGCGAATCAGGCTGGAGCAGACGTTGATGAGCGCCTGGAGGAAGATGAACCCTCCGGCGATTCCCATGTACGTGCGCGCGTGCTCCAACACGATGCCGTGCAGGTTCATCCGCAGCAGCAGCGCATCGCCGAAGAGCAAGAGCCCCGCGCTCACCGTCACGCCGAGCAGCAGGTTCAGGGTGATGGCCACCGCGGAGATGCGCGCGGCCTCCTCCGAACGTCGCGCGCCCAGGTACTGGGACACCACGACGGAGGCACCGTTGCTCACCACCTCCATGATGAGGATGCAGATGAACAGGTACTGATTGACGACGCCGACCGCGGAGACCGCGTCGTCGGACACACCGCTGAGCATCAGCGTGTCCGCCGTCCCCATCATCATGAAGAGGAGGAGCTCCAGGAAGATCGGCCAGGTCAGCCGAAACAACCCCATCCGGGTGGGGCCCTGCACAGTCGTGTCTGCCATGGTCCGCCGCGCTGAACTCGCGCGAGGGACTAACAGTCGCCGCACTGCGTCGCCAGCCCGTTCGCGCCTGCCTGCCATGGACTCAGGGAGCCTCGCGGCTCCTATGAGCTCAAATGACGAACGTGCGCACGTGACGGGCGAGTCACGCGCGTCGTCAGTGCTTCATCAGCTCGCGCGAGGAGTCCACCACCGGCGACTTCTCCGAGGAGGCGGAGCTCACCTTGAACAGCGGCTCGGAGCCGCCCTTCACGTTGTTGCGAGACGCGCTCGGGGGCGAGGACTCGTTGGAGGAGAGCGACGGAGTCGACACGGGCGAGTTGGGAGCCAGGCTCTCCTGCTGCTTCTTCGCCGCCGCGCGGCTGCGTCGCCACAGGAAGTAGCCGATGGCGGCCACCGCGAGCACGCCCATGACGGCGTACTGGCCTTCCTTGAACTTGGAGATGAGCATGTCCAGCTCGCCGCCGAAGTGGAAGCCGAGCCACACGAAGATGGGCGCGGATAGGAGCGCGGCCAGCCCATCCCAGAAGATGAAGCGCCAGTAGGACATGCCCACCGAGCCCGCGGTGAAGTACGTCACCGCGCGCACGCCCGGCATGAAGCGCGCGATGCAGACAATCTTCTGTCCGTGGCGCTCGAAGAGCCCTTCCACCCGCGCGCGCTTCTCCGCCGTGACGATGCGCGCGAAGAAGCCTCCGCCCTTGCCATCGCCGTTGCGCCCCAACTTTCCGCCCAGCCGACGGCCGGCGAAGAAGATGAGGCTGTCACCCACGAGGATGCCGGCGAAGCCCACCGCCATCATCACCGGGAGGCTCGCGGCGCCCTTGTGCGCCAGGAAGCCGCCCAGGATGAGCGAGATGTCCTCCGGCAGGGGAACCCCCAGGCCGCAGGCCACGAGGATGCCAAAGACGGTGGCATAGGCGATGAAACCCTGTGAGTCGCCGAGCAGGTTGGTGAGAAGGTCTTGCACGCGTTGTCCCGTCCGTTCACTTCCGATTGGCTTGCTGGGTCACCGCCCGAGCCAGCCCATCCAGCGCCCACACATCAACCGGGCGCGTGTCCTCAAAACTCCGCGACAGGGTCTTCAAACCGAAGTACCCCTCGCGCTGGGCCGCCTCGTAGGCCCCCGCTGGTGCCCCCGTCGCCGTCAGGGCCAGCGCTCGGCTCAGCAGCGCCACCCCGTAGTCGTCGACCGTCCCC
>NZ_VIFM01000110.1 GCF_006636215.1 Myxococcus llanfairpwllgwyngyllgogerychwyrndrobwllllantysiliogogogochensis
GGGTGGGACAGGGGCTTGCCTACTCGACCCGGAGTCAGCGTCACCTGCTCAACGTCCCCGCCTCGCGGATGGGCGCCTTCGCGGACGAGCCCGAGCACTTCCTGCGCTGGCTGCGCCAGGAAACACCCGACACGGAGGCCGGCGACTTCGTCCCCCGCTTGCGCTACGGCCAGTACCTGGAGGCCGTGCTGAAGGAGACCGTCACGCGCGCTCCGCCGGGCGTCCAGTTGGAGACGCTGGCAGGCGAGGTGACGTCCACCCGGGAGCATGGCGGACTGGTGACGCTGTCGACGCGGAGTGGCGGAGAGCTCGTCGCGCGGACGGTGGTGCTGGCGCTGGGCAACGCGAGCCCCGCGGACCTGCGCGTGGCGGACGGCGGACTGTATGCGAGCCCGCGTTATCACCGCTCGCCGTGGGCACCGGATGCGCTGGCGGGCATTGGCGAGCACGACGCGGTGCTGCTCATCGGCACGGGCCTCACCATGGTGGACGCCGTGCTGTCGCTGGAGGAGATGGGGCACCAGGGCCCGCTGCACGCGCTGTCGCGGCATGGGCTCCTGCCGCACCGTCATCCGCGCGCGGCGGCCCCGGGGACGTATGCGTCGCCCGGCATCCGCGACGTGCTGCGCGCGCTGCGCCGCGAGGGACTGCGCGCTCCGGAGCCCTCCCATCCCATCCCCGTGAGGGTGCGCGCGCTCTTGCGCGTCCTCCGCCACGAGGTGCGGCTCGCGACACAGGCCGGGGCGAGCTGGCGAGCGGTGGTGGACGCGCTGCGGCCCGTGACGGTGCCCCTGTGGCAGCGGCTGGATGACGGGGAGCGCAAGCGCTTCCTGCGGCACCTTCGCGCCTATTGGGACGTGCACCGCCACCGGATGGCGCCGGATGTCGGCGACGGGGTGGAGCGGCTCAGGGCCCAGGGCCGGCTCGCGCTGTACGCGGCCCGGGTGCGCGGCTTCCAACTGGACGACTCCGGCACGGTGCGGGTGAGCGTGCGGCGCCGGGGCGAGCGGCGGGAGGAGCAGCTCCAGGTCCACCACGTGGTCAACTGCACGGGGCCGGAGGGCTCTGTCACCCGCCATGGTCACCCGCTGCTCAAGCACCTGGCGGAGGCGGGCCGGGTGCGCCCGGATGCGCTCGGCCTGGGCCTGGACACCGACCGCCACGGGGCGCTGCTGGACGCGCGCGGACATGCCGGGGGCCGCCTCTTCACCCTGGGCCCCCTGCGGCGCGGAGAGCTGTGGGAGACCACGGCCGTGCCGGAGATTCGCACCCAGGCCCGCGCCCTGGCCGAACACCTCCTCAAACGCCTGGGCCACGGCTTCGTCGCCCCCCGCCGCAGCGCCGGCTGAGCCCGGACTGGCAGTGAATCCTATCCAAGGATGGGTGGAAATCCCTGGAGCCGGGGTTTCGTGCGAGGCTTCGGCCCGCGTTACTCCCCCTCATGACTTCTCATCGCTCTCTCGTCACAGTCGCTGGAGGCGTGTTCGCCGTCCTCCTCGCCTGCGCGGGGGGCCTGGCGTACGTGAAGTTGCGCACGGGGCCGCTGGAAGCGCGGCTGGTGCGCGAGGTGAACGAGCTGACGCAAGCGCGGTATGCGCGGCCCTCGCACGCGCATCCGCCGAGGCCGGGCACCTTCGCCCGCCACCTGGAGCCGCTGCTGGATGACGTGTTGCACCTGTACCAGGAGCGACAGAAGTCGGGCACGGGTCCGGACTCCACGCTGGGGCAGTCCTGCCGGGACGTGGCGGACGGGAAGCTGCCGACGTCGGCGCTGTCCTCGGCGTGCGCCGAGACGCTGGAGCGGGCGCGGCCCCTGTTGGAGCAGGTGCTGGCGGCGACCCACGCGGAGGTCGGCGGGCTGCCGCGGAGCCTGGGGGTGCTCGCGCCCTTCACCCAGGCGCGCGCGAACGGCCGGTTCGCGTTGATGTACGTGGTGAACCTGGCCGCGCTGGACACGCGGCTGAAGCTCGCCGAGGGGCGGCCCCTGGCGGCGCTGGACACGTGCCTGGACGCGCTGGCGCTGAGCCGGGAGCTGGAGCTGGGCGGGGGAATGGAGGGGCAGCTGCTCTCCGCCACGGGCCACGGCGTGCTCTACCGGCCGTGCGCGGACGCGCTGGACGCGGCGCCGACGGAGCGCAAGCGGCTGGCGATTTCGCAGCTGGTGAAGCTGGCCGAGGGCTTCGCGCCCTTCTCCATGACGCTGCGGCACGAGTCGGCCCTGGTGCAGCTGGTCCACTTCCGGGGGCTGCTGTCCGACGAGGCCCTGGCCGCGCTGCCTTCGGGCAGTCAGGACTGCGTGCCGCCGGAGCTGCGGGACGCGGAGGCCTCCGACGACGGCCCCCTGGCGGCGCGACGCGCGTGGTGGACGCTGGTGGAGGGCTTCGACGCGCTGACGACCGCGGCGGACCTGCCCACTCCGGCGCGCCGGCGGGCCTTCGCCCTCATGGAAGCCAGCGAGGAGGAAGAGCAGTTGGGCTCCATCCATGGGCCCCACGTCGCCACCTACGGCGAGTACGCCGAGCGACTGGACCTGCGCAAGCTCCAGCACGACGCGCTCATCACCCTGGCGGAGGTCGACCTGGCGCGCGCCGAGCGGGGCCACTGGCCGGAGTCGCCGCCCCGGCACAAGGACTCCTCCTTCGTGCTCGAGACGCTGGGCCCCACGGAGGCCCGGCTCCAGCCGTGCTCGCGCGCCCATGCGGCCCACGGCCTGCGAGTGACCGCGGACCCGCCGCCCACCACGCGCCAGCCCAAGCCCTGAGCGACGCCAGGACGCCTCCTGGGCCCTCGGGCGGGCAGGCCGGTGTCGGCGGCCTGCTCGGGTGCTCTTCAGGGCCTACCTTCCCGATGGACGCGTCACCGCCCTGGAGGGGGTATGGACCTGCCGCACGCGAGGAGTCCCGGCTGGGATTCTCCGAAGCGCTCCGGGTGTGAAGCAGGGCCGCCATGAGGGCGCGCCGCTTCGTCGCGGACTTCGACTCGTCGGCCGCCATGCTGCGCGCGCTCGCGGGCTTCCTGCACGGCCGCGACTTTCCCGCGCTGGGCACCCACCGCCACACGAGCCCGCTGTTCGAGGCGCTGCTCCCCGTCGTCAACCGCCTCCCGGTGCCGAGGCGCGAGGCCGCCTATGTCCGCAGCGGACTGGCCGAGGCCCTCACGCCGCGCGCGCTGACGCACTTCGATGCGGAGGCCCTGTCGCGCTGGGTGGTGGCCCGCTATCCGCGCCAACGCTATCCGGCCGCCGTGGTGGGCTCCTCCAACGGCGCCCTGGTCCACCTGTGCGCGGCGCTGGGCATTCCGTGGCTGCCCCAGACGCAACTGCTCGCCGTGCGTCACGACGGGCGCGTGCCCGTGGACGAGCCGCTCCAGCACCTGGACTTCGCGCGAGAGCCCGCGCGCCGGTTGCTGGAGTCCCATCCAGACCTCCAGTTGCACCACACGCACGACGCCAACCACGACCGGCTCCTCTTGCGAGGGCTGACGCACTTCCGGGTGAAGCGACGACGCCTGGGCGTCGCCTACGTCCGCTTCCTGGAGGACGTGCTGGAGCCCGGCGCCACCCTCTTCGTGTCCGAGTGCGAGCTGCGCTGGCCGACGCTGCGACAGGGCGAGCGGCACGTCTTCCAGCACGGGGCGCTCGGCGGCGCGAGCCCTGACGAGTACTACCTGGGCGGCCCGCGCGTGGAGGCGTACCTGCGGCGCCAGGGCTCGCCGCGTCCGCGCTGGCCCACGCCGCCTCCGGACAGCGACAGCCCGGAAGCGGAGTGGGGTTACGAGCCCGCGCTGAGCGAGGACCTCCAGCGCCTGGCGCGCAAGCGACGCTGGCGACTGCGGCGCATCGTCTATCCGGAGCCGGAGGCGCTCAGCCCGCTGGTGGCGGACCTGTACCGGCACTGGTACCGCGACAGGCACATGCCGCTGGGGCGGTTGCTGGTGGAGTCGTCGATTCTGATGGAGCCCTGGTGGGCGCTGCGCGGCGGCGCGGTGCCGTTCTGGATGGTGCTCAACACGCGGCCCTCGGCGCGCGCGCTGGAGCACTACCTGGACGCGTCCGAGCCGTGGGAAGCGCTGTACCTCATGCTCTGCTGCCGGGGCGTGGAGTCCATTGGCCTTGCGCCGCTGCAACGCTGGCGGGAGCTGCTCTCCCGGGGTTTGGACCGGGGTGAGTTCCTGGGCGTGGACGAGCAGGAGTATCCGCGCGACTTCGCCGCCGTCGTCCGCTACCACCCCGCGGTGAAGCGGGCGATGGCCGCGCGCTACCCGATGCCAGAGCGGCTGGACTTGAAGCGCCTGGACGCGTTCCTGCGCCAGCACGGGGACCGCTACCCGGTGCGCTGGGAGGAGGCCGACACGAGCCCGCGCCACCAGAGCGCGGGCGTGTCGTCCTGGATGCACTGAGCTACGCGGCCGACACCGCCACGGAGCCCAGGCCCTCCACGATGAGCCGCACCCGGTCTCCGGGCTGGAGCATGTGCGCGACCGTGGCGGCGCCCGCCAGGACGATGCTGCCGGCGGGGAGCACCTGGCCGCGCAGCGCGAGCAGCTCGCACAACTGCACCACCGACAACACTGGGTCCCCGGAGATGGCGTCCGAGCGGGCCGACTGCGCCAGCGCGTCGTTCACCGACATCTTCATCTCCAGCCGCGTCAAATCCAGCGAGCGCGGCGGGTGCTCCTCTTCCCCGAGGACGAACAGCGAGGAGGACGAGTTGTCCGCCACCACGTCCGGCAGGGAGAAGTACTTGAAGTCGCGGTAGCGCGAGTCGAGGATTTCCATCGCGGCGAACACGGACTCGCACGCGTCCAGCGCCTCCTCGCGCGTCACCGTCCCGCGCAGCTCGCGCGCGGTGCGGAAGGCAATCTCCGGCTCGATTTTCGGGTGGATGCCCTGGCCCAGGGCGATGACCCCGTCCGCCGCCACGCGCATCCGGTCCGTGAGGACGCCGTACACGGGCGAGTCCAGGTTCATCTGCCGGCGCTTGGCCTCGGACGTCAGGCCCATCTTCAGGCCGACGACGCGCTCACCGTCGGCGAGGCGCAGTTGGAGGCCCGCCTCCTGGACGGCGTAGGCCTCCGGCAGCGTGAGCTTCGGCAGCTCGTTGGTGAGGGGCGGTACCTCGCGCCGCTCTCGCCGCGCGGCGTCGAGGCGTCGGGCCAGCTCCGAGGGGTCCACGGTCTGCGTCATTGCATCCCTCTCCAGGTCGGTTCAGCGCGGACAGACGCGCCGGGCGGCGCAGCAGAGCACGGCCGGGGGTCCCAGGCGAGGCGGCTGATGCGCAGGTTGTCCCGCGTCGGGGTATAAGCCGCGCGCACCGGAAGCACGGGGCTTCCGGGGACTGGATTCACCGGGCCAACGTGCTGCATAACCCCGGTTCCAGCCCCCGGCCGGGGCGGGCCTCCGAAGCAAGGACTCCCATCATGCGACTCTTCTGGCTCTTCGCGGCAGTGCTTCTTCCGACCTCGGCGGCGTTCGCGGACGAAACCCCAGGGCGGCACACCCACGACGGCTTCTACCTGCGCGGTCAGCTCGGCATCGCCTACACCCACTCCGAGGCGCAGGAGATTGACCTGGCGCTCAAGGGCGCCGGCGCCACCATCAACCTGGAGCTGGGCTACGCGCTCATCGAGAACTTCATCATCTACGGGAAGCTCTTCGGCACCTCCACGCCGAACCCGGACATCCAGTTTGGCGACACCACCATCGAGGGTGACGACGACGGCGACGTGAGCAGCAACTACGCCGCGCTCGGCGTGGGCGCCACGTACTACTTCATGCCCGTCAACCTCTACATCTCCGGCGCGGTGGTGGCCAACCAGCTGAGCATCACCCAGGACGGCGAGCGCGAGGCGGAGACGGACTCCGGCGTCGGCCTGCACTTTGGCCTGGGCAAGGAGTGGTGGGTGAGCAACAACTGGGCGGTGGGCATCGGCGGCGAGGTGGCGCTGGGCCGCATCCGCAGCGACAACGACGATGGGGACGACTGGAACGTCACCCACTTCTCGCTGCTCTTCACCGCCACCTTCAACTGACCGTGGGACGGGTGGCCGTGACGCTTCCGTTTCTTCCGAAGTGTCACGGCCCCTCCATCGGCGTGAGGGTGCTCAGGCCTGCTGGTTGAGCCCCGCGGCGATGGCGCGCGCGGCGGAGCGCGGGCTGAAGCGCACCATGAAGGCGGCCAGCCCGTTGAGCGCGCCGTGGATGGCCAGCACCCGCCCGCGCAGCATCGCCTTGTAGGCGTGCTCCACCACGTCCTCGGGCTTCGCCACGCCGGAGCGCTGGAACAGGCGGCTCTTGTCATTGCCCGCCTTCTGCGCGAACTCCGTGTGTGTCGCGCCGGGGCAGGAGCACGTCACCGTCACGCCGGTGCCCTTCAGCTCGTACGCCAGCGCCTCCGACAGCGACACGACGAACGCCTTCGTCGCGTAGTACGTGGACATGTAGGGCCCGGCCTGGAAGGCGGCGGTGGAGGCCACGTTGAGGATGCGCCCGTGGCCGCGCTCACGCATGGGCCGGGCGAACAGGTGCGTGAGCTTCAGCAGCGCGGTGCAGTTCACCTGCACCATCTCCGCCTCGCGTTTCACGTCCTGGTCCAGGAAGGGGCCCGAGGAGCCGAAGCCCGCGTTGTTGACGAGGAACTCCACCTCCAGCCCGCGCTCGGCCACCTGCGCGAAGAGCTGCTCGGGCGCGTCGGGCTGGGACAGGTCCGTGGGCAGCACGTGGGCCTTCACCCCGTGCTCCTTCTCCAGCGTCGCGGCGAGCGCTTCCAGCCGCGCCGCTCCGCGCGCGACGAGGATGACGTCGTGCCCGTCCCGGGCGAAGCGCCGCGCGAAATCCACTCCGAGGCCAGCCGAAGCTCCGGTGATGAGGGCCACCTTGCGTGACATGTTGTTTCCTCCCAGCGCCTTTATAGCCGAGCGCGGGAGGACTCACGCGGTGCTCTCGTGCCGGGGGAGGCTGACCTCGAAGCGGCTGCCCATGTCCGGCTCGCTGCGCACGCCGATTTCGCCGCCGTGCGCCTCCACGATTTGCCGGGTGATGTAGAGCCCCAGGCCCAGTCCCCCGTAGTGGCGCTCGCTGACGGCGCGGCCGAAGCGCTCGAAGATGTGCGACTGGTACTCCCGCGCGATGCCGATGCCCGAGTCCTCCACGCGCAAGAGCACCCGGTCCGCCTCGCCCCGGAGCGCGATGTGCACGGGCTGGCCCGCGCCGTACTTCAGCGCGTTGGCGAGCAGGTTCGTGAGCACCTGCTCCAGGCGGACACGGTCCCAGTGCCCGCGCAGGTCGCCCTGGAGGGACAGCGACACGGGGCTTCCGGCCTGACTCGCGGGGACCGCCAGCCGGTCCTTCACCTCGCGCGCCACGGCCTCCAGATTCACGTCCTCGCGATGCAGCGTCAGCCGACCGCTGGACAGGCGCGACACGTCGAGCAGTCCGTGGACGAGCCCCGACAGCTTGTCCACCTGTCGCTGCACGACGTCGAGCTGCGAGACGACCAGCGGCGTGGGGAGGAAGGGCCGGTCCTTGCGCGTCTGCCGCCGCAGCCACTGCAGGCGCAGTTGGAGCGGGGTGAGGGGTGTCTTCAGCTCGTGACTGGCCACGGCGAGGAACTCGTCGCGCAGGCGCACGGAGCGGCGCGCCTCGCGGTACAGCCGGGCGTTGTCCACGAGGAGCGCGGCGCGGCGGGCCAGGTCCTGCGCCGTCTCCAAATCCGTCGGGTTGTAGTGACGCGAGGGGCGCACCGCGAGGAAGGTGAGCGCGCCCAGTGAGCGGCCTCGCGCGAGCAGCGGCACGGCGAGGATTCCGTGGAAGCCCACCTCGCGCATCGTCTCGAAGTGGGCCTCGCTCACGGAGACGGCGCGCAGCCACGCGTCGTCGATGTTGTCCACGAGCAGGGACTCGGCCTGACGGGCCACGCGGGTGGTGGGGTGCGCGCTGCCTTCGGGCCCGGGAGGGAAGTCCCGCACGCGCCGGGCGAGCGCGTCCAGGTCGGGTTCGGCATGCGCCACCGACGTGCGCTGCACGGTGCCCGACTCGTCCACGATGTCGACGAAGCACCAGTCCGCGAGGATGGGCACGCAGAGCCGGGCCAGCGTGTCGAGCGTGGCCTTCGGGTCTAGCGAGGATGAGGCCAGGAGGCGACTGGCGTCGGCGAGGAAGGCCGCGCGCTGCTCGGCGGCCTCCGCTTCCGAGCGTGCCTGCTGCTCCTCACGCAACAGGCGCGCGGACTCCAGCGCCAGTCCCGCCAGCCGGGCGAGTCGGTGCAGGGCCAGCTCGTCCTCGCGGCTGAAGTCGCCCACCTCCCGGTCGAAGAGGTAGAGCACGCCGGCGTCCGAGGGCAGCGAGGCGGAGATTCGGCCGCGGGGCTCCGCGCGCGCGCTGCGACGCTCCCTCGCCGTGCGACCCGGCTCGTCGCCGGAGGGCACCGCGTAGCCACCCCAGACCTCGTAGGCCCGTGAGAGCGACGTGACGCTCGCCCCCCGCGTCTTCCCGACGGTGGGCGTCATCACCACGGTCGCCTGGTGGGCGCGCGTCAGACGGCGGGCGATCTCCACGAGCACGGCGAGCGCCTCTTCGACGGTCGCGGCCGACAGGAGCTGCCTCGAGTCCGCATCCTCCGCCGCGCGAGCCTCTTCCAGCGACATGGGCGCGACAGGTTCCATCGGCATGTTCGACTCCCCTTGGGTTCAACCCCGTCCGGCCCCTCACCCCCTCCGGCCACCCGTGGGCCTTCACTGCTCCCCTGCCCTCCGGACAGCCTGGGCCGTCAGGCGTTTGACGCGAGCGGACGACATGGTGGGGTGCGCCTGCCGTGATGCTGGTGACGGCTCCGTCGGTTGCGTACATTGCGCGCCGTTCGACCGGGGTTCCCGCGGTCCCCCTCCCTCTCGGCAACCGAGGAGGCGGGCGCCCGTGAGCGACTCGTGGTGCGGGCACGCACGGAGGGTCCAGCCATGGAGAAGGTGCTCAACTACATCGGTGGGGAGCTGCTGCCCGCCCGCGGTGGCCAGTGGCTGGACAAGCCAGAGCCCGCGACGGGGAAGACGTACGCCCAGGTGCCCGACTCGGACGCGACGGATATCCAGCACGCGGTGGAGGCCGCCACGCGCGCCTTCCCGGCCTGGTCCGCCACGCCCGCCGCCGAGCGCTCCCGCCTGATTCGCCGCCTGGCCGACGCCATCCGGGGCCGCCTGGACGACTTCGCCCGCGCGGAGTCCATCGACTCCGGCAAGCCGCTGTCCGTCGCGTCGAGCGTGGACATCCCGCGCAGCATCCTCAACTTCGAGTTCTTCGCGGACGCGGTGACGCAGTTCTCCAGTGAGGCGCACGCCACCGACGGCGTGGCGCTCAACTACACGCTGCGCTCGCCCCTGGGCGTGGTGGGCTGCATCTCGCCGTGGAACCTGCCGCTGTACCTGCTGACGTGGAAGCTCGCGCCCGCGCTGGCCATCGGCAACTGCGTGGTGGCCAAGCCCTCCGAAGTCACGCCGATGACAGCGTATCTCCTGTCCCAGGTCTGCCGCGAAGTCGGCCTGCCGCCGGGCGTGCTCAACGTCGTCCACGGCCTGGGCCCCAAGGTGGGCGCCGCCATGAGCCAGCATCCGGACATCGCCGCCATCTCCTTCACGGGCAGCACCCGCGTGGGCTCGGAAATCGCGCGCGTGGCGGCGCCGAACTTCAAGAAGCTGTCACTGGAGATGGGCGGGAAGAACCCCAACGTCATCTTCGAGGACTGCGACTTCGAGGAGGCGCTGGCGACGACGGTGCGCTCGTCGTTCTCCAACCAGGGACAAATCTGTCTGTGCGGCCCGCGCATCTTCGTGCAGCGCCCCCTCTACGAGCGCTTCAGGGACGCGCTGGTGGCGCGCACGCGGGCGCTCAAGGTGGGCGACCCGCTGGAGGCCGGCACCGAGCAGGGCGCGCTGGTGTCACAGCAGCACTTCGACAAGGTGATGGGCTACATCGACCTGGCGAAGCAGGAGGGCGGGCGCATCCTCACCGGAGGCCGCCGCGCGAGCCTGTCCGGCCGCTGCCGCGAGGGCTGGTTCGTGGAGCCCACGCTCATCGAGGGACTGGACTCAGCGTGCCGCACCAACCAGGAAGAAATCTTCGGGCCGGTGGCCAGCATCATCCCCTTCGACCAGGAGGACGAGGTGCTCGCGTGGGCCAACTCCACGAAGTACGGCCTGGCCGCCAGCGTGTGGACGAAGGACGTGACGCGAGCGCACCGCTTCGCGTCCCGACTGCACAGCGGCATCGTCTGGGTGAACTGCTGGATGCTGCGAGACCTGCGCACGCCGTTCGGTGGAGTGAAGGATTCGGGCGTGGGACGCGAGGGCGGGTGGGAAGCGCTGCGCTTCTTCACCGAGCCGAAGAACGTGTGCATCAAGCTGTGACGCGCTGGACGGAGACACGACGTGAGCACCAGTGAGCGAGTCGATTCCCAGAAGGCCCCGGAGCCCGTGGGCCTGTACCCCCACGCGCGCCGCGTGGGCAACCTGTTGTTCCTGTCGGGCGTGGGCCCGCGTGAGCGCGGGGTGAAGAAGATTCCCGGCGTGGAGCTGGACGCCGAGGGAAACATCACCTCGTACGACATCGAGGCGCAGTGTCACTCGGTGTTCCGCAACGTCCGCTACATCCTGGAGGCCGCGGGCTCGTCCTGGGAAAAGCTGGTGGACGTCACGGTGTACCTGACGGACATGAAGAAGGACTTCCCCACCTACAACCGGCTGTGGGCGGAGTACTTCAAGGACAACCCGCCGTGCAGGACGACGCTCGAAATCAATCGGCTGCCCACGCCCATTGCCATCGAGCTCAAGTGCATCGCCACCATCGGAGACGACTGAATGGGCCGCCTGACCCCCATCAACTTCAAGAAGTGGATTGATGAGCACCGCCACCTGCTCAAGCCGCCCGTCGGCAACCAGCAGGTGTGGGCGGACCGCGAGTTCATGGTCACCGTGGTCGGCGGCCCCAACTCGCGCACGGACTTCCACATCAACGAGGGCGAGGAGTTCTTCTACCAGTTGGAGGGCACCATCAACCTGCGCGTGCTCGACGACGGCAAGCCCGTGGACATCCCCATCTCCGAAGGGGACATCTTCCTGTTGCCGCCCAAGGTGCCGCACTCGCCGCAGCGTCCCGCCGGCACGGTGGGCCTGGTGCTGGAGCGCCGCCGCCTTCCCGGAGAGCTGGATGGCTTCATGTGGCTGTGCCCCACGTGCGGCGAGAAGCTCTACGAGGAGTTCGTGCACGTCACCAATCTGGTGACGCAGCTGCCGCCCATCTTCGAGCACTTCTACGGCAACCCGGACAACTGCACGTGCAAGAAGTGCGGGACGAAGGTCACCAAGGAAGGGCCGAAGCGTTGAAGGTCGACATCCACACGCACCTGTTGCCGGAGAAGCTGCCGCGCTTCGCGGAGCGCTATGGCTATGGCGGCTTCATCACGCTGGACCATCACCAGCCGTGCCGAGCGCGGATGCTGCGCGACGACGGGAAGTTCTTCCGCGAGGTGGAGAGCAACTGTTGGGACCCTGTGAAGCGCATCGAGGAGTGCGACGCGGCGGGCGTGCACGTCCAGGTGATTTCCACCGTGCCGGTGATGTTCAGCTACTGGACGAAGCCGGAGCACGGGCTGGATTTGTCGCGCTTCCTGAACGACCACGTCGCCTCCGTCGTGCGTGAGCACCCCAAGCGTTTCGTGGGCCTGGGCACGGTGCCGCTGCAGTCGCCGGAGCTGGCGATTCGCGAGCTGGAGCGGTGCGTGAAGGAGCTGGGCCTGGCGGGCGTGCAGATTGGCAGCCACGTCAACGACTGGAACCTGTCCGACGAGAAGCTGTTCCCGTTCTTCGAGGCCGCGAGCGAGCTGGGCGCGTCCATCTTCGTCCACCCGTGGGACATGATGGGCGAGGCGAAGATGCAGAAGTACTGGCTGCCGTGGCTGGTGGGCATGCCCGCGGAGGTGTCGCTGGCCATGTGCTCGCTCATCTTCGGCGGCGTGCTGGAGCGGCTGCCCAGGCTGCGCTTCGCCTTCGCGCACGGTGGCGGCTCGTTCCCCGGGACGCTGGGGCGAATCGAGCACGGCTTCGAGGCGCGTCCGGACCTGGTGGCCGTGGACAACAAGGTGCCGCCGCGCGACTACCTGGGCCGCTTCTGGGTGGACTCGCTGGTGCACGACGCGGAGACGCTGCGCTTCATCGTCAAGCTGTTCGGCGCGGACAAGGTGGCGCTGGGCAGTGACTATCCCTTCCCCCTGGGCGAGCTGCGCCCGGGCACTCTCATCGAATCGATGAGCGAGCTGGCGCCCGACGCGCGCGAGCAACTGCTCTGGAAGAACGCCCTGGCGTGGCTGGGGCGCTCTCGCGAGGACTTCGCACCATGACGACGACGCTTCCCTACGAGGACTCCGAGGACTTCGCGCGCCGCGCCGACGCGGAGGACCCGCTGCGCACCTTCCGCGACGCGTTCCTCTTCCCTCAAGCCCCGGACGGCAAGCCGGTGGTGTACCTGGCGGGCAACTCGCTGGGGCTCCAGCCGCGCAACGCCGCGCGCTACGTGCAGGAGGAGCTGGAGGACTGGGCGAAGCTGGGCGTGGAGGGGCACCACCAGGGGCGACACCCGTGGCTGCACTACCACGAGCTCGTCACCGAGCAGGCCGCGCGGCTGGTGGGCGCGAAGCCGCAGGAAGTGGTGGTGATGAACACCCTCACGGTGAACCTGCATCTCATGATGGTGTCGTTCTACCGGCCCACGCGCGGGCGGTTCAAAATCCTCGTCGAGGGCGGCGCGTTTCCATCGGACCAGTACGCGGTGGCGTCCCAGGCGCGCTTCCACGGGTATGACCCGCGCGAGGCGGTGCTGGAGCTCAAGCCGCGCCCCGGTGAGGAGACGCTGCGCACCGAGGACATCCTCGCCACGTTGGACCAGCACGGGCACGAGGTGGCGCTCGTGTTGCTCGGCAGCGTGAACTACCTCACGGGCCAGGCGTTCGACCTGGCGGCGATTACGCGCACGGCGCACTCGAAGGGGTGTCTCGTCGGGTTCGACCTGGCGCACGGCGCGGGGAACTTGAAGCTGTCGCTGCACGACGACGGGCCGGACTTCGCGGTGTGGTGCTCGTACAAGTACCTCAACGGGGGCCCGGGGAGCCTGGGCGGCGTGTTCGTCCACGAGCGTCACTCGCGCTCGCGGGACATCCCCCGCTTCGAGGGCTGGTGGGGGCACGACAAGACGACGCGCTTCCAGATGGGGCCCGACTTCGACCCGATTCCGGGCGCGGAGGGGTGGCAGTTGTCCAACCCGCCCATCCTCCAGCTCGCGGCGCTGCGCGCGTCGTTCGAGCTGTTCGACAAGGCGGGCATGGAGGCGCTGCGCGCGAAGAGCGAGCGGCTCACGGGGTATCTGGAGTTCCTGTTGGACAAGCTGCCGCCGGCCTTCGTGCGCATCACCACGCCGAGGGACCCGAAGCAGCGCGGAGCGCAGCTCTCGTTGCGCTTCAAGGGCGAGGCGCAGGGGATGCTCAAGCGCCTGTCGGATGCGGGCATCGTCTGCGACTTCCGCAAGCCGGACATCATCCGCGCGGCGCCCGCGCCGCTGTACTGCAACTTCACCGATGTCTACCGCTTCGTGAAGACGCTGGAGGGCCATGCCCGTGGGTGAGCGGAACGAAGCCGTCACCGTGGTGGGCGCGGGCCTCGTGGGTTCGCTGCTCTCCGTGTTCCTGGCGCGCCGGGGCTACTCCGTGGAGGTGCTGGAGCGCCGTCCGGACATGCGCCGCGAGGTCATCGACGCGGGCCGCTCCATCAACCTCGCCATCTCCACGCGCGGCCTGTACGCGCTGCGGCAGGTGGGGCTGGAGGAGGAGGCGCTGAAGCATGCCATTCCGATGCGCGGGCGGATGATTCACCCGCCGAAGGGGGCGCTGGCGTACCAGCCCTATGGCAAGGACGACTCGCAGCACATCAACTCGCTGGCGCGGGCGTGGCTGAACAAGTTCCTGATGTCGGCGGCGGAGGCCACCGGCAAGGTGCGCATCCGCTTCAATCAGCGGGTGACGCAGGCGGACCTCGCGACGGGTTCGCTCACGGTGCTGGACGAGGCCTCGGGGCAGGAGCGCCAGGAAGCGGGCCGTGTGTTGTTCGGCACGGACGGCTCCGGCTCGGCGGTGCGGCAGGCGATGGAGCAGGTGCCGGGCTTCGCGGCGACACAGGAGCAGCTCGGGCACGGCTACAAGGAGCTGACGATTCCGGCGGGCCCGGGCGGCGCATTCCAGATGGAGAAGCACGCGCTGCACATCTGGCCGCGTGGCACGTACATGCTGATTGGGCTGCCCAATGAGGACGGCAGCTTCACGTGCACGCTGTTCCTGCCGTGGAAGGGGCCGGTGAGCTTCGAGTCGCTGGACTCGCCCGCGAAGCTGGAGGCGTTCTTCGAGGAGCAGTTCCCCGACGCGAAGGCGCTCATCCCGGATTTGACGGAGGCCTTCTTCGCGCGGCCCACGGGCGGCATGGTGACGGTGAAGTGCGCGCCCTGGCGCGTGGGCGACAAGGCCCTGGTGCTGGGCGACGCGGCGCACGCCATCGTCCCCTTCTTCGGCCAGGGGATGAACTGCGGCTTCGAGGACTGCACGGTGCTGGATGGGCTGTTGGAGCAGCACGGCACGTGGGCGGACGTCTTCGGGACGTTGGAGCGGCTGCGCAAGACGAACGCGGATGCCATCGCGGACATGGCGGTGGAGAACTTCGTGGAGATGCGCGACAGCACCGGCAGCCCGCGCTTCCTGTTGGAGAAGGCCGTGGAGAAGGCGCTGCTCAATGCCTTTCCGGGCGAGTTCGTCAGTCGTTACTCGATGGTGAGCTTCAGCCGAGTGCCGTACCGGCTGGCCTATGAAGTGGGGGCGATTGCCGGTGGCATCGTCTCCGAGTTGTCCGAGGGGCTGACGCGCGCCGAGGACGTGGACCTGGGGCGGGCGAAGCAGCTCATCCAGGAGCGGCTGGTGCCATTCATGAAGGAGCACGCGGATGGATTTCGGACTCAAGGGTAGGCGCGCGCTCGTCATGGGCGCGTCGGCGGGGCTGGGCTACGCGACGGCACAGGCGCTGGTGAAGGAAGGCGCCACGGTGGCCATCTGCTCGCGCGGTGGCGACAAGTTGGAGCGCGCGGCGAAGGAGCTGGGCGCGGCGCTCGCGGTGCCGTGTGACTTGAACCAGCCGGGCGCGGCGAAGCGACTGGTGGACGAGGTTGTCGCGAAGCTGGGCGGCGTGGACGTGCTCGTGGTGAACACGGGCGGGCCTCCGGCGGGCGGTTTCGAGTCGCTGACGGCGGAGCAGTGGCAGCTCGGCTTCCAGAGCCTGTGGATGGCGGCGGTGGACGGCATCCAGGCGTCGCTGCCGGGGATGAAGGAGCGCAAGTGGGGCCGCATCGTCCTGGTGACGTCGCTGGCCGCGCGCGAGGCGATGCCCAACCTCACCATCTCCAACGGCCTGCGCGCCGGGTTGCTCGGGTTGGTGAAGACGGTGAGCAATGAAGTGGCGCAGCACGGCGTCACGCTGAACGCGGTGCTGCCGGGATTCCACGCCACCGAGCGGATGACTCAGCTGGGCCTCACGGACGAGAAGGTGGCCCCGCAGATTCCCGCGCGGCGCCTGGGTCGTCCCGAGGAGCTGGCCTCGCTGGTGGCGTTCCTCTCCTCCGAGCAGGCCTCGTACATCACCGGCCAGTCCATCGTCGTCGACGGCGGCGCGCAGCGCGGGTTCTGAAGCGACGAAGGCTCCGAGGGAGATGAGTGGGCAGCGCTCATCCCCTCGGAAGTCACGGCGACTACGCCTCTCGGGCGAGCAGCGCGTCCAGTGCGCGGTAGCTCTCGTTGAGGCCGCCTTCCATGCCGGAAGACGCCATGCCGTCGCGCTCCTCCGTCGTGTAGAAGAGCGACGTCGCCACCAGCTTCGTGCGGCCGTTACCCACGTCCTCGAGCGTCGTCGTAATCAGGATGACGTAGCCCGGCATGCCATCCCACTCGAAGGTCTGCACCATCCGCTCGGGCGGCGTGACTTCGCGGAACCGGCCCTCGAAGCCGTGAGCGTCGCCCTCGGCGTGCTCGACGAAGCGCCAGTGTCCTCCGCGCTCGACCTCCAGCCGTTCGACGACGAGCTTGTTGCCACGGCCCCACCACTGGGCCACCTGCTTCGGGTCCGTCATCGCCCTCCAGACGCGCTCGCGCGGGGCATCGAAGATGCGCTCGGTGCGAATCTCCCGGTCGGACGGCTGCGTGACGACGGCATCCCTGGACGTCTGCTGCGAAGACTTGCTCATGACTCCTCCTCATCTTTCGTTCGCGCGAGGAACTCGCCCAGCCTGTCGAGCCGAGCGTCCAGCATCCGCCGATAGCCGGCGATCCACGCCGCCTCGTCCTCCAGGCGACGCGGTCCCAATTTGCAGGTCCTCACCCGCCCCACCTTCTCGGTGGAGACCAGCCCCGCCTCTTCCAGCACGTGCACGTGCTTCTTCATGCCCGTCAGGGTCATGTCGAAGGACCCGGCCAGTTCGCTGATGGACGCCTCGCCACGTCCCAGCCGCTCCAGCACGCCCCGACGCGTGGCATCCGCCAGCGCTCCGAAGGCCAAATCGAGCTGCGAATTAAACTGAACCATATGGTTCAGTGATAATCAAGGACGCTGTCGCGCGCAAGTCCCTCGCGACAGAACGCGCGCACGGCGGGGCCGCGACGACGGGCCCGCGTGCTCGTGCGCCGAGGGACTTCGCGAGCGCTCCGCACGAAGCTCGGGAGCACACCCGTGGCGGGTACGCCTTGGAGCACGCGCGCATCCGACGCGCCGAATCCTTGGTGCGCGTTTTCACCCGCAGTACGGTCCCTGGGCGAACCTGCCTCGGAGTCCCCCTTCATGGTTTCGCGTCGATTGGTTGCACCCGTGGTGTCGCTCGGCTTGTCCGCGCTCGTGCTGGTGCTCGCGGTGGGCAATGGCTGCAGGACGACGGGCACCGGACTTCGCACCACCGCGGACTCCTCGCCGCCCGTGACATGCCCTCCGGGCTTCCGTCCCTTCACGCTGACGAACCAGGCGAGCCAGACGGTGTGGATTGGCCAGACGGCGGGCGCCGCGCCTCCGCCCTTCGCCTGCACCACCGACACGGACTGTGGTCCGAATCAGCAGTGCAACAACCCGGGCTGTACCAGCAGCGCCGACTGCAACGCCGGCAACATGTGTGACACGAACACGGGCCAGTGCATGGTGGCGACTGGCAGCGCGTGCAACGGTGGCGCGCCCATCGTCACCGTCAACCTTCCCTCCATGCAGTGCACGGGTGCGAAACAGGTGGCGGCCTGCGCGGGCTGCGGTTCCGAGGGCTGTGACTCCACCACGGGCCTGTGCAAGTGCGCGACGGGTGGCCAGGGCGTGTGCCCAACGGGCACGACGTGCGCCAACACCGTGCAGGAGTGCAGCCTCGCCAACGGCGGCACCTGCTACTTCCAGCAGGTGGTCCCCGGTGAGAACCAGGCCTGCGGCTCGGGCAGCACCACGTGTCCGACGGGACAGACGTGCGACGTGGAGTTGGGCCTGTGCCAGTACTCGCGCACGGATGGCGGCGTGCCCCTGGATGCGCTGGAGCTGACGCCCCAGGAGACGGCCACGCTGTGCATGCCGTCCTCGCTTCCGCCCGCCTACGCCAACCTCCAGCCCCAGTTGACGGCCTGCACCCAGGACTCGCAATGCCAGAGCAACCGCTGCCTGGTGGCCAGCGGCCCCGACATCACCAACCCGCCCACGGACTGTCCCCAGGACGCGGGCTCCACCGCGTGCCTGTGTCGCCCCGTCGTCGGCTGGAGCGGCGGCATCTTCGGGCGCACGGGATGTCAGGCGGACGGAACGAAGTGCCAGAGCGCGGACTGCGGCAACGGGCCCGGAATGCCGTGTCCGCTCGGCAAGGGCGGCACCAATCCCTTCGCCGCGGCGGAGTTCACCCTCCAGCCCAATGCGTCCGACTTCTACGACGTCACCGTCATCAACGGCGCGAACGTCAGCATCCAGATGGGACCCACGAATGACGGCGGCTTCGCGCCCGCGTCCCAGCCGTCGCCCTATAACTGTGGCACCGCGGGCTCGCGCGTCGCACAGAGCGTTCCCGACGCGGGAACGCTGGAGGCGTGCTCGTGGCAGTTCACTCCGGACACGACGGCCGGGCTCTCGGCCGACTACTCCACCCTGCTGCGTGCCATCACCCTGCCGACGTGCAGCCAGAACAGCGACTGCGGGGCGGGCACCACCTGCATCAGCGGCGTGTGCCAGCCCACGCTGACGAAGTGTGCCCTCACCGAGCCGTACTGCGCGGGCAACGCGGTGTGCAGCAACCCCAACAATCCCGCCGCCGGCTATTGCAGCACCTGCGCGTCGAACAGCGACTGCGCGGGCCTGGATGACGGGGGCACGCCAACGTGCGGCACGGCCTTCCTTCCGGGCGTCAACACCATGACGCCGCTCATCCAGACGTGTGGCCAGTCCATCGGCTGGTGGTCCTACGAGGACCTCTGCGCGGCGATGCCTCCGTTCAGCTACGGCCCGCTCAACTGCGCGCAGCCGATGAGCGCGGGCACGGTGACGGACACGCTGAACAACCTCTTCCAGTGCGCGGGGAACTTCGGCCAGTCCTGCTACAACTCGAGCGCGGGCAACACCCCCGCCTGCTGCGGCTGCCCGACGTTCCCCGGCAACCCCGCGGGCGGCTTCTGGCCCACCACGTTGGAGGCCGGCAACAACCCGGCCCAGCAGGCCCAGGGGCAGTGCATCAACAACAACACCACGTGGGCGCAGAACGTCCAGCCGTGGCTCGCGTTCCTCAAGAAGGCGTGCCCCACCGCGTACACGTATGCGTATGACGATGCGACCAGCACCTTCACATGCATGACCGCGGGCACCGGAGGCCCGGACGGTGGGACGCCCAACTCGGTGGGCTACGGCCTCGTGTTCGGTGACGTGAACTAGCGACGGGGCCTGGCGCGCCGCGCATGCCGACAAGGCGATGATGGCGCGCTCGACTCCAGATGGGCCTGCGCTCAGAGCAGCGAGCGCACGGCGTCCACCACCTGGGGCCATTCGCGTGAGCGTGGGTCGACGACCTCGAAGTGGCCCGCGCCGGGCAGCACGACACAGCGCACATCGTCGCCATGTGCGCGGCCCCGGGCACAGTAGTCCGCGCTCATCGCCACGGGGACGGTGTCGTCCTCGGAGCCGTGGAGGATGACCTGGGGAACACCCAGGGGCTGGAGCGCGGCGGGCGAGGCGCGCTGGTAGCGCAGGGGCACTTCCAAGGGGGAGCCGCCGAGGAGGAGCTCCGCGGCGCGGTCGCTCAGCCCCAGCTCGTAGGTGCGCGTCAAATCAGCCAGGCCCGCGAGGGAGACGATTCCGCGAGGGCGCAGCGGGTCCTCGCGGCGCAGCGCGCTTCCCACGGGCATCCGGTGACGTGCCCCGAGCCACAGCGCGAGGTGGCCGCCCGCGGAGTGTCCCAGGAAGACGACGCGGGAGAGGTCCAGGGGATGCGCTTGCGCGAGGGTGCGCAGGAAGTCCGCGCCGAGCGCGACGTCTTCCAACGTGCCGGGATAGCCACCGCCTTCGTGGCCGATGCGTCGGAACTCCAGGCTCCATGTGGCGAAGCCGCTCGCGGTGAGCGCGGCGCACAGGTGGCCCAGGTGAGCGAGGTCATACTTCGCGCGCCAGAAGCCCCCGTGGAGGGCCACGACGACGGGATGAGGCCCCGGACCCGACGGAAGCCGCAGCTCCCCGAAGTGGTGCGGCCCCGGGCCATAGCTGATGCGTGCATCCGGCGCGGGAGGCGCCTCCTCGAGAATCCACAGCGAGCTCATGCCCGCATTTTCAAGAGGCGCCAGGGCCCTCACAAGCCGTGCCCGTCCATGGCCCTCCCGGGCAGGCAAGCTCCCAGGGCGTCCAAGTGTCCTTCGGACGTCACTCCCACCCTCCCGGAGGCCCTCCCAAGTGTTGCCAAACGGGCTTTAAACGTTTTTAGACCAAGGATTTAGCCTTCACTCGCGCAAATTTAGGCTTGATTTCCCGTCGCCAAATGTAAATACCTGCGCCCACGGATTCGCTGCCGCCGTTTGACGGCGGTCACCGGCCTGGAGGCACGGACACATGGAGACGAAGGGGCTGCGGACTTTCCTGGAGATTCCCTACGACGAGCTGGAGGAGCGCAACCTCAAGGTGAAGGAGCAGCGCGTCCAGCACGTGGCCGCCGACAAGGTCCGCGAGGAGCGCATCAAGTACCTCACCGACGAGCGCAACCTGAAGGCCGTCACCGTGTGCTTCACCGACCTCGAGGGTCGGCTGCACATGCTGGACTACGACAAGAAGTTCCTGCTCAAGAGCGCCGACAACCTCACCTTCGACGGCTCCTCCATCCGCGGCTTCTCCCAGCAGTCGGAGAGCGACCTGCGGCTGAACATCGACTGGGGCTCCTTCTACTGGCTGCCCTCCGACATCTTCGGGCCCGGCAAGGTGCTGGTGTTCAGCGAAGTGCTGGAGCGCGACGGCAGCCCGTACCACGCGGACATGCGCGGCCAGCTCAAGCGCATCACCGAGGCGCTGTACCAGAAGGACGGCACCGTCTTCCACGCCGCGCCCGAAGTCGAAGGCTTCCTCTTCAAGGGCCGTGACGCCGAGCGCCACTACCACGAGACGGGCAAGTTCGACTTCATCTCCACCGGTGGCTACTACCACTCGCTGCCCGGAGACCCGCTGCGCGCCTTCATCGACAAGGCCGCCGAGGCCCAGCGCGCCATGGGCTTCCAGAACGAGAAGGACCACCCGGAGGTCGCCCCCAGCCAGTTCGAGATGAACTTCTCGTACAGCGAGGCGCTCATCTCCGCGGACCAGATTCAGCTCTACAAGCTCTTGTGCCGCCAGGTCGCAGCCCAGATGGACACCACCGCCAGCTTCCTCCCGAAGCCGGTGACGGGCGTCAACGGCAACGGCATGCACATGAACATGTCGCTGTCGAAGAACAACAAGAACCTGTTCTACGACAAGGCCGGCCAGGACAACCTGAGCCCCATGGGCTGGGAGTTCATCGACCGGCTGCTCACCAACGCCAACGACATCTGCCTGGTCCTCAACTCCAGCGTGAATGCGTACCGCCGCCTGGACCCGCACTACGAGGCCCCGAATCAGATCAAGGCCAGCGCCAACAACCGCGGCGCCATGGTGCGCATCCCCTACGGCAACGAGCGCTCGGCGCGCGTCGAGTGCCGCTCCGTCGCCCCGGACGCCAACCCCTACCTGGTGCTCTACTCCCTGCTCCGCACCGGCCTGGAGGGCCCGCAGCCGCAGGAGGACGCGGAGTCCAAGCGCAGCCGCACCCGCTTCCTGCCGGACAACATCTTCGACGCCATCCGCCTCTTCAAGGGCAGCTCGTTCATCGCCAACATCCTGGGTGAGAACGTGCAGTCCAAGTTCGCGGAGCTGAAGACGGCCTCCGCCGAGCGCTGCCCCAAGCAGCTGGGCGCCCGCGTGAAGACGTCCGAAATCCAGTTCCACCACGAAATCACCAACCAGTACCTCTGGAGCCAGTTCTAGGCCCTCGGCCTGGACAGCCCCAGCAGCACCAGGCCCGCCACCACCGCGACTCCGGTGGTGGCGGCCTCCCGAAGGCTCGCGCCGAACGCCACCAGCGTCAGGCCGAGCCCCAGCGTGGGCACCGCCAATATCGCGTGCACCGGCCGCAGGCCCCGCTGACGCTTCCACGAGAGCCACGCCAGCGCCGCCGCCGTGACGCCGTACTGCATCAGCACGGCGATGCTGGAGAGCGCGAAGAGCTCCGACAGGTTCCCCAGATTGACGAAGAGCAGCACCGCGCCCCACGTGACGGCCAGCGCCCGCAGGGGCACGCCCCGGGGTGACATGCCCTCCAGCCCCAACAGCGACCGGCCTCCCGACGCGAGCGCGGACAGGTAGCGCGGCGTCGTCACCATCATCCCCACGCAGATGCCCAGCGCGGACACGCTGGTGCCCGCCGACACGACCCTCGACAGGCCCGTCCCGCCCCACACGCCCGCCGCCGCGGCCAGGGGCGCGGCGCTCGTCGCGAGCTCCGGCAGCGCCGCGACACACGCCCAGACGAGCCCCACGTACAAGAGCACCGCGCCCAGGAGCGAGCCCACCGTGGCCAGCGGCACGCTGCGCTCCGACGAGCGCACCTGTCCGGCAATCACCGGCACGATTTCAAAGCCCTGGTACGCGAACATCACCGTGAGCCCCGCGCGCAGCCACGCGCCATCCGCGAGCCCCGACGTGGGCGCGATGACGGGCCGGGGCCCCGAGGCGAGTGAGAACGCGATGAGCAGCGCGGCCAGCGGCAGCAGCTTCAGCACCGTGAGCGATGTCCACGTCCGCGCGGAGACCTGGATGCCCGAGGCGACGATGGCCGCGAGCGCCGTCACCAGCGCGGAGGCAAGCAGGCGCTGCCCCACCGGCCCCTCCAGCCCCAGCGACGGAGCCACCGCCTGCGACAGTCCCGCCACCACGGCGGCCGTGCTCAGGAACGCGCTGACGTAGGCCACCCAGCCGACGAGGAAGGCGACTCGCTCGCCAAAGGCCGCCCGCGCGAAGACGACGGGCCCCCCATCCGCGTCGAAGCGACGACCGAGCACCGCGAAGGCCAGCGCCACGGGAATCAGCGAGAGCCCCGTGAGCGCGAAGGCCAGCACCGCGCCCATGCCCGGCGTGGTCGCGGCGACCTCCGCGGGCGCGAAGAAGATGCCGACACCGACGATGCCGTTGACGCCCAGGGCGAGGAGCTGGAGCGGACCGACCGTCCGTTCCTGAGACGCGGCGGAGACAGCGAGGGGAGCGGGCACGGACCGCAGTTCACTACAGCCACGGCCCCGGCACCAACCCACCCCCTCGCGTCTCGATATAGCCGGAGCGCCGGAGCGTTCCGTGTCGAGTGACAGGCGGGCGGCCGGGAGTCGCGAGCGGCCGGGCGCCCATGGAGGCTTCCCATGCGCTGGATGGCGGTGATGCTAGGGCTGGTGTGCTCGGGGTGCGCGGTCCTCTCGCGCGGCCTGGGCGTCCCCATCGACGAGGCGGGCGAGCCCGCGCCGAAAGAGGAGACCGTCTACCTGGTCCCCCTCGCCGATGCGATGGCGATGACACGCAACATCCTCGAGGAGCAGCGCTACGACGTCTTCGAGAAGGAAGGCGGGCTGGAGCTGTTCACCTCCGCCCATGAGCCCGGCAAGGGCAGCGCCGGCTCCCGCAACTTCGAGCGTTATTACGTGAAGGGCGAGAAGCTGGGCGAGCGCAGGACGCTGGTCCGCGTCTTCAGACTCTCCTACAGCGAAATCGACACCGTGGCGGAGACGCCGCCCCTGGCCGCCGGTGTCCGGGAAGAAGCGCACCGGAACGCGGACGGCGTGGACAATCCCTTCAAGAGAGACCCCTTCGCCGGAGCGCCCCAGGTGGAGGGCTATCGCCTGGCGCGCGGCAACCGGGATTTGGGCATCGAGCGCACGCTCCTCCAGCGGCTGGAGATGGTGCCCTCCCTGGAGCTGGTGGGCGGCAACGCCTCCGTGCCCGTGCGCTCGGTGATGATGGAGGAGTGGGCGGAGGAAGCCCCGGCGTCCGTCCCCGAACCCGATTGCGGCGCGCCCCTGGCCGGCACGGACGTGGTGATGACGGCGGGCGCCACGGTGCTGCTCGCGGACCCCCTGGGAACGCGCGAGGTGCCCTCTGCCGCGCTGCGGCTGGTCTGTGACGCGACGGCGAAGGGACTTCCCGTGGTGCTCGGCCTGTCGATTCCCTCCACCGAGCAGGCCCTGCTCGACGCCTACCTGGCCAGCGCCGGACTCGCGAGCGACGCGCAGACGCTCCTGGGCAACGGCTCCTTCTGGCGACGCGTGTATCAGGATGGCCGCAGCAGCCGCGCCATGCTGTGGCTCATCGAACAGGTGCGCCGCCTGCGCGCCAGCGGCAAGGACGTGTCGCTCCTGGCCTTCGACGCCGACAAGGCGAGCGGCAACGAGCGCGAGGCGTGGATGGCCCGGCACGTGCTCGACTTCCAGCGCCAGCACGCCCCCGCGTGGACGCTGGTGCTCGCCGGAGGCACACACACGCGCACGCAGAAGGTCGGCTGGGACAGCGACTTCGAGCCGCTGGGCGCACGGCTCGCAGGTCAGCTGCCCTCCGTCCAGGCGCTCGATATCGGCTTCCAGCGCGGCACCCAGTTCTCCTGTCGCTACAGCGTCTGGGAGGACGTGGAGTGTGACGTCTTCGCCATCAGCCCCTCGAAACAGACGCGACACCCCGTGGGCCAGCCCGCGAGCCTGGAGCTGTTCGGCGCGCCCCTTCCGGAGGGATTCCACGGCCGGCTGTATCTGGGCGCGTTGAGTGCATCGCCGCCCGCACTGCACGCCCAGGCCCGTGCCCCTGTCGACACACCCGCGCGGGCGACGCACTGAGCCGTGCGGGAGGCCGCGATATACTCGCCGGCCGCCGGGCGTTTTGCGTGGGAGTGACGCACCGGGCAGCTCACGCCTGGAACAGGGAGCCAAGATGCGCCGGTACGGACTGCTGCTGGGATTGATGCTCACGGGGTGTGCGTCGCTCACCCGTCCGCTCGGGTCGAACATCAACCCGGAGACAGGCCAGTTCGAAACCCCCGTCGAGGAGACGGTGTACCTGGTGCCCGTCGAGGACGCGATGATGACGGCCCGGCGCATCCTGGAGTCGGAGCGCTACGACGTGCTGGAGAAGGACGGCGGACTGGAGCTGTTCTCCTCCGCGCACGAGCCCGGGAAGAACAACAAGAACCTGCGCACCCTCGAGCGCTACTACGTCAAGGGCGAGCGGCTGGGGCCTCGCAAGACGCTCGTCCGCGTCTTCCGGCTCAGCTACAACGAGATGGAGAACGTCGTGGAGCAGGGGCCTCGCGTGGCGGGCTCGATAAACAGGGACCTGCTCTCCGACCAGAGTTCGAACCCCCTGGATGCGCGGCTGGAGGCCTTCCGGACCGAGACCAACGCGCAGGGCTTCCGCCGGCAGGTCGCGCTCGAGGACCCGTTCCCGAACGCGCCGGGCATGGAGCGCTTCCGGATGGTGCACGGCGTGCGCGATTTGGGCATCGAGCGGCAGCTCCTCGAGCGGCTGGAGATGGTGCCGGCGCTGGAGCTGGTGGGCGGCAACGCGCCGGTGCCCATGCGCTCGGTGATGATGGAGGGTTGGGGAGAGACGGGCGAGGCGGGCACGGTCCGCGCGGCGGAGTGCGGCGAGCCCGTGGAGGGCGCAAGCCCCCTGCTGGCCGCGGGGCAGGTGCTGTTCGTCGCGGACCCGCTGGGCACCCAGGAGGTGCCGTCCACCGCCTTGCGGATGTTGTGCGAGGCCACGTCGAAGGGGCTGCCGGTGACGCTGGCCCTGTCGGCGCCCATCTCCGAGCAGCCGCTGCTGGAGCGCTACCTCGCCAGTGAGGGCACGTCCGAGGACGCGCAGGAGCTGCTGTCGGAGAGCGCCTTCTGGCGCCGCGTGTACCAGGACGGTCGCAGCAGCCGCGCCATGCTCTGGCTCGTCGAGCAGGTGCGCCGCCTGCGCGTCTCCGGCAAGGACGTGGCCCTGGCCGCCATCGACGGGGAGAAGGTGCAGGGCAACGAGCGCGAGGCGCAGATGGCCAAACACCTGCTCGCCTTCCAGTCCAAGCGCGCCCAGTCCTGGACGCTGGTGCTCACCGGCAGCGTGCACGCGCGCACCGCGAAGGTGGGCTGGGACGGCGACTTCGAGCCGTTCGGCGCGCGCGTGGCCCGGGCCCTGCCCTCGTCCGTGCGCGCCCTGGATGTGGGCTTCAAGCGCGGCACCCAGTTCGCCTGTCGCTACAGCGTCTGGGAGGACGTGGAGTGCAACGTCTTCGCCATCAGCCCGACGAATCAGGCGCTGCAGCTCTCCAAGGTGAACGAGGGCGTGCAGCTCTTCGACGCCGCGCGGCCGGACGGCTTCCACGGGCGGCTGTACCTGGGCACGCTGAATGCCTCGCCCCCGGCGCTGCAGACACAGAGCAAGGTCGCACAGCTCGACGCCGCGAAGTAGCCCGCGACAACCCCTGTCGTGAGCCTGGAGCCCCGGTGCCCGTAGGGTGGCCGGGGCTTCGTCATTCACACCCCGGCAAGCTTCGCCGGGGACGGCAAGCCTTGCCGGTCCGAAGACCGCGCCGTGCGGCAACTCCTGCCGGGGGGGCGCGTCCCCTCCCTCGAAAGGCGGGCCGACAGGCGCTGGCATCTTCGTTGCTCTTCCCTGTCCCAGCACGCCACCCGGGTTTGCGCATGACGCGACATCTCGGGGGTGGCGCGCAGGACAAGGAAAATCCCATGACGAAGAACACGTTCAAGAAGTCGGTGGCGGCGCTCGCGCTGCTCGGTGCCCTGCCGGCGGTCGCCGGTCCCGCGACCTACGCGGGCGCGCTGTGCACGTCCGTGTCGGGCTTCGCCGCGCCCAGCATCTTCCGCAGCGGCCGGCTCATCAACCAGACCGGCGGCGCCATCGAGGTCGTCTGTCCCGTGCAGCGCAACGTCGTCGCCCCGTCGTTCAACGAGAACGTCTCCTTCCTCATCACCGCGCGAGACCCGCACCTCACCGAGAACGTCTGCTGCACCGCGACGCTGACCGAGCCCGACGGGACGGCCATCACCGCTGACTCCGGCTGCACCGCCGGCGCCGACACCGCCAACCCGAAGACCATCTCGCTGAACCTGGCGACGGCCTTCGCGTCCGTGAACGGCTACATCGCCCTGCGCTGCGAGCTGCCGGGCCCCTACTCCGGCTTCCAGTCCACGCTCTCCAGCTTCTACATCTCGGAGTAGCCACCATGTCCAAGGTCCGCTGGGGAGTCCTGGGGTTGGCTGGAGCCACCGTGGCCGTCGCCGGAGTGTGGAGTCTGAGGGGGGATGTGCCCATGCAGGGCGCGACACCTCCGGCCGTCGCGGAAGTTCACACCGGACCTCCAGCGGACCTGGAGCAGGAAGTGCGCGCGCTGCGCGCGGAGTTGGAGGCCCTGCGCCGCGCACAGGGCCGCCTGGAGCAGCAGCCCCATGCGCCGGCGACGCCTCCGGGGGGGAGCGTCACCGCGAAGGAGGAGGGCTCCGAGGGCCCGGACACCGCGCCCACGAAGGAGGCCGAGCAGGCGGCGCAGGAGCAGCGTCGGCGGGAGCGGGTGATGGAGCTGGACGCGGAGCTGGAGGCCGCCGCGAACACGGAGCCTCGGGACACGCAGTGGGCGGTCCCCACCGAATCGCTCGTCACCCGCTCTTTTCAGGGCCCGGACTTCACGGGCTCGCGGCTCACCCGCGTGGAGTGCCGCACCCACCTGTGCACGCTGGAGGTGGAGCATGACAACGGGGATGCCCAGGCGGAGTTGTTGACCTCGCTGTTGCGCGTACAGGGCCTGCGGGGGCAGGCCGTCGTACGTCCCCAGAACGAAGGGGGCCGCCGAAGCTCGCGCGTCTACCTCTCCCGGGCGGGAGAGCGTCTGCCCATGACGCTGCGCAAGTGAGCATCCTTCGCTCGGGTCCCAAGCGGCTCCTTGTTTCCTGGGTACCCCTGGGTTGCTCGACTCGACGCGGGCGTGCCAGCATGGACGACCGCTCGATGTCCGCTCCGCCTCCCAGTGCTCGAGACACCCGCCCCATCGGCACCCCCTCGGAGCCTTCCGGGACGGGCGCGGCGTACCTGCTGGTGTTGGAGGGCGAGTCGTCGTGGCGCTTCCCGCTGCCGGCCGAGGGCGTGGTGCTGGTGGGCCGCGACGACAAGGCGGACCTGAAGCTGAAGGACGAGAGCGTGTCGCGCCGTCACGCGCGCATCCTGGTGACGGACGAGGGCGCGCGGGTGGTGGACCTGGGCAGCCAGAATGGGACGTCCATCAACGGCCGCCAGCTCGAGGATGCGCGGCCGCTGTTGTCGGGAGATGTGCTCTCCTTCGGCGCGGTGGTGGCGGTGGTGCGGGCGAAGCGCCGGCCCATGCCCGCGCGCAGGGCGCTCGACGCGGACCGGTTGATGGGGCAGCTGCGCGAGGAGGTGGAACGCGCGCTGCGCTATGGCCGGCCGCTCACGGTGCTGACGCTCGCGCTGGCCGAGCAGGGCTCCTCCGAGCGCGAGGCGGTGGAGGCGGTGCTGGGCTCGGACGCGGGGCCCGCGGAGGCGGCGGGCTGGCTGGACGGTGAGCACCTGCTGTGGCTGTTGCCCGAGGTGTCGGGAGATCCAGGCGAGGAGGGGATGGGGGAGCGCGTGGAGGCGCTCTTGAGTGCGTGCCCTCGCGCGCGGTTGGGCTCCGCCACGTGTCCGTCGGATGGCTGTGACGCGGAGACGCTGGTGGCCGCGGCGCGCACGGCCGCGCGGACAGCGGCGCCGGGGGGCTTCGCCTCGGCGGCGGAGGACATCACCCGGGTGTCGCTGGGCGAGCGCACGGTGCTGGTGGCGGACCCGGCGATGGCGCAGCTCTACGCGCTTTTGCGCAGGCTGGCCGCGAGCGAGCTGCCGGTGCTGGTGTGCGGAGAGACGGGCGCGGGCAAGGAGAACGCCGCGTTCGCGGTGCATCACTGGTCGCGTCGCGCCTCCGGTCCCTTCGTGCCCGTCAACTGCGCGGCCCTTCCCGAAGGCCTGGTGGAGAGCGAGCTGTTCGGCCACGAGCGCGGCGCGTTCACGGGTGCCACCACGTCGCGCGCGGGGTTGCTGGAGAGCGCGCAGGGCGGCACGGTGTTCCTGGATGAAGTGGGCGAGCTGCCCGCGTCCGCGCAGGCCAAGCTGCTGCGCGCGCTGGAGGTGCGTCGCATCACGCGCGTGGGAGATACGCGGGAGCGGCCCATCGACATCCGCGTGGTGGCCGCCACGCATCGGGATTTGGAGGCGGAAGTCGCGGCGGGGCGCTTCCGGCAGGACCTGTACTTCCGGCTGGGTGCGGCAACGGTGCTGCTGCCTCCTTTGCGGGAGCGGCCTCGCGAGGTGCCCATGCTCGCGCGCGACTTCCTGGAGCGGGCCTGTGTGGCGCTGGGGCGTGGGGAGTTGGAGCTGGCGTCGGGCACGTTGCATGCGCTGTCGCGGCACACCTGGCCGGGCAACGTGCGCGAGCTGCGCAACCTGATGGACTACGTGGCGGCGGCGGTGACGGGCGACGTGGTGGAGCCGCACCACCTGCCGGCGCGCATGTCGAGCGGGCGGACGGCGGCGCAGGCGGAGGTGGTGGAGCCTGAACCGGAGCATGCGCTGGCTCCGGCGCATCGGCCCCGGCTGCCGCTGGCGCAGGAGATTCGGGAGCTGGAGCGACGCAGGATGCAGGAGGCGCTGGAGGCGGCGGAGGGCGTGCAGACGCGCGCGGCGGCGCTCATCGGAATGCCCATCCGGACCTTCTCGTTCAAGCTGAAGCAACTGGGACTGCAACCTCGCTCCGCGCGCCGAGGCACCTCGCCGGAATGAGCGCGCCACCCGGGCTGCTGGAGCCCCCCCGCGAGTTCGAGGAGTACCAGGTGCTGCGCCCCCTGGGGCGTGGCGCCATGGGACAGGTCTTTCTCGCGCGGGACACCTTGTTGGACCGGCTGGTGGCGGTGAAGTTCATCGCGACGCCCGCGGGGCGACTGCCGGACGCGGTGGCACGCGCGCGGTTCTTCCAGGAGGCGCGGGCGATTGCCCGGCTCCAGCATCCCAACGTGGTGGCCATCCACCGCGTGGGCGAGGTGCGCGGCCAGCCGTATCTCGTGTCGGAGCTCATCCGAGGCGAGCCGCTGGATACGCTGCGGCGTCCGATGGACGGGCGGCAGGTGCTGGTGCTGGGGATTGGACTCGCGCGCGGGCTCGCGGCGGCGCACCGCTGCGGGGTCCTGCACCGCGACATCAAGCCCGCCAACGCCATCCTCTCCGAAGAAGGTGAGGTGAAGCTGCTCGACTTCGGGCTCGCGGAGTCGTGGACGGGCGAGGACGGTCCTCGCGCGCTGGTGTGGACGGGGGGAACGAGCACAGCGGGTCTTCGAGACGCGCGTGACGCGGGGCGAGAGGCGCCGCTCGACACGGGACGGAGAGAGGCACCGCGCGCGACGCGCGACACGGGACAGCGAGAGGCACCGCGCGAGACGCTCGACACGGGACGGGGAGCTGGCGGGGAGGACGCGCGTGGGGGCACGGAGCCCGATGTGGAAACGCGCCTGGTGTCACATGTTGGCGGGGGCACCACGCCGAAGGCACAGGTGCAAACGCGTCCCATGACGCCACCTGGCGACGCCACCCCGCTCAACGCGCTGGTGCAGCCCTGGCCCATGACGCCTCCTGGCGACGCCACCTCGCCAGCGTCGCGGGTGGAGACGCGTCCCATGGCGCCTCTTGGCGAGAACGCCGCGCCAGGACAGCCAGCGGAGATGCGTCCCATGGCGCCTCCTCGCGAGAACGTCGCGCTAGGGCAGCCAGCAGAGACGCGGCCAGTAGCACCTCTTGGCGAGAACATCGCGCCTGGGCAGCCAGCGCAGAGTCGTCCCGTGGCGCCCCCTGGCGAGGACGCCGCGCCAGGGCAACCAGCGGAGACGCGTCCTATGGCGCCTCCTGGAGAGGACTTCGCGCCAGGACAGCCAGCGGAGACGCGTCCAGTAGGGCCTCCTCGCGAGAACGTCGCGCATGGGCAGCCATCGGAGACGCGCCCGCGGCTCGCCGTTCCGTCAGCGCCGCATTCACAAGATGCTCTCGCGAACGAGCATCCATCAAGCACGTCGCAAGACTCGGCTCCCTCGGCGCACGGAGCACAAAGCGGAGCACCTCGGCCGACGACGGACCATCGCGAGGTCGCGAGCCCTCGCGACGACTCGTCTCCCGGTGGGCCCTGGGACGGAGTGCCCCCCGCGCACCGAGGACCCTCGCCCCTCCCGCTCACCGTGCCCGGCACGCCGCTCTATCTCGCACCCGAACTCTGGCGCGGTGAGCAGGCCAGCCGGGCCAGCGACATCTACGCGATGGGCGTGCTCCTCCACGAGCTATGCACTGGCACCGCGCCCCACGAAGACGTGCCCCTGTCCGACCTCGGGCGCGCAGTGCTGGAGCAGCGCCCTCGCCTGCTCGTGGAGCAGGACCTCGACATTCCTCCCGGACTGGCCGCCGTGGTGGACCGCTGCCTCGCCCTGGCCCCCGAGCAACGCTTCGAATCCGGAGACGCGCTGCGCGAGGCCCTGGAGGCCCTGGCCCAGTCCGCTCACACCTCTCCCCTGCCCTCCGGCAATCCCTACCGGGGACTTCGCACCTTCGAGGCCGAGCACCGGGGCGTCTTCTTCGGCCGCAAGGCGGAGCTGGGTGAGGTCCTGGACCGGCTGCGCGGCGAGCGCTTCGTCCTGCTCGCGGGAGACTCGGGCGTCGGCAAGTCGTCGCTGTGTCGCGCCGGAGTGCTGCCCGCCATCGCCAGCGCCGGACGTGGCGACGACAACCCCGCGTGGACCATCGTCTCGTGGACTCCCGGAAGGCACCCACTGGAGGCGCTGGCCGAAGCCCTGGCGCCCGTGCTCGAGGAAGGCCCCGATGCGCTCCTCGCACAGGTGGCCACCGAGGAACCCGGCGCCCTCGCCCGAGCCCTGCGCCGTCGTCCCTCGGGCGCCCCACCGGTGCTCCTCTTCATCGACCAGCTCGAGGAGCTCGTCACCTTCTCCGAGCCCACCCAGGCCACGCGGCTCGCCGAGGAGCTGGCCCTGGCGCTGCACCGGGTTCCGCGCATCCGCGTGCTGGCCACCGCGCGCAGTGACTGCCTCACCCGCCTGGTCGCCTTGCCGGGCCTGGGAGACGAGCTTCCTCGCGCGCTGTACCTCGTCCGCGCCCTTTCCGAGCGAGGACTGCGCGAGGCCGTGGAAGGTCCCGCCCGCGCACTCGGCGTTCGCTTCGAGTCTCCCGCGTTGGTCGACACACTCGTGACTTCCGCCGCGCGCGCCGATGGCGGACTTCCGCTGTTGCAGTTCGCGCTGGAAGCGCTGTGGGAGGCACGCGACGTCGCGCGAGGCACCATTCCCGCCGAGGCGCTGGCGTCACTCGGCGGCGTGGAGGGCGCGCTGGCCCGTCATGCGGACGCGGTGGTGGAGAAGCTCCGACCGGAACAGCGTCCCCGCGCACGGGAGCTGCTGCTGGAGTTGGTCACTCCCGAGGGCACGCGACTGCGCCGCACTCGCGAGGAGTTGCTGCGAGGGCCCGACGATGACAACGGCCGCGCGGTGCTGGATGGCCTCGTGCGCGGTCGCCTGCTTACGGCGGGCGAGGCCGAGAGCGGCGAGGGTGTCTACACGCTCGCGCACGAAAGCCTGCTCACGGGCTGGGACACGCTGCGCGGCTGGCTGGGTCAGGATGAGCAGCGCCGCGCCATACGGCACCGCCTCGCTCGCGCCGCCACCGAATGGGCACGACTGGGCCAACCTTCCGAGCTGCTCTACGCGGAGCGACAGCTCACCGAGGCGCGCGCCGCCGGAGTGCTTCCCGAGGGAGCAGGCCAGGAGGACTTCCTCGCCCGCTCGCATCAGACGGCCCGTCGTCGCCGGGCCGCACGCTGGACGGTGGCCATCGCGGCGCCGCTCGCGCTGCTGGCGGTGGTGGCGGTGACTCGCGTGCAGTCGCGCGCGCAACTGGAAGCCCGCATCGCGCAGCACCTCGACGAAGCACGAAGGCACCACGACGATGCCCGCGAGAAGGACGCGACGGCGCGGCGACTGCGCCAGGAATCCCTCGCCCTCTTCGACACGCCGGGCCCCGAGCGCCGCGAAGCCGCCGAGACGCTGTGGGCGCGCGTCCGAGACGAGGAGCAGGCGGTCGAAACCCTCTCGCTGCGAGCCCAGGCCGCGCTGGAGACGGCCTGGGGCCTGGACCCGGGAAGCCCTCGGGTGAACGAGCCCCTCGCGGACCTGCTCGCGGAGCGCGCGGAGCGTGCCGACCGACAGCGACAGCCCGAGCTGCGCACTCAACTGCTCACGCGCCTCGCCGCCTACGACACATCGGGCCTGCGACAGCGGAAGCTGGTGGCACCCGCGCGCGTCTCCATCATCACCTCGCCTCCGGGTGCACGGGTGCGGCTGCTGAAGGCCACCCCCGACATCTCTCCAACGAGCGACACGGCGCGGCCCTCGGACTCACCTGCGCCACCGGCATCCTCCGGACAAGACCTGGGACAGACGCCGCTGCGTGAGCTGGAGCTTCCCGCGGGCTCTCATCTGATTCTGGTGGAGGCACCGGGTCGCTTCCCCGTGCGAGCCCCCATCCTGGTGCGACCGGGCGAGACCCTCGCCCTGGACCTCGCGCTGCCCGAAGCCTCCGCCGTCCCCGAGGGCTTCGTGTACGTGCCCCCCGGCCGCTTCCTCCAAGGCGCATCCGAGAGCGAATTCCTGCGCCGGGCCTTCTTCTTCTCGCCCCCGCTGCACGAGCTGGAGACCGGCGCCTATCTCATCGCCCGGCACGAGGTGACGTTCGGCCAGTACATCACCTTCCTGGAGACCCTCTCGCCCGAGGAGCGCACCGCGCGCATGCCGGGCTCGCGGCGGCGCCTCACGGTGGTGGACCTGGCCCAGGAGCCGGACGGACGGTGGCGCCTCAACCTGCGGCCGGCCTCCGCCAGCTACAGCGTGCTCGACGGAGAGCGCCTGCGCTACGGCAAGCGAGACCGACGTCTCGAACAGGACTGGCTGCGCTTCCCCGTGTCGGCCATCTCCTTCGTGGACGCGGAGGCCTACGTGGCCTGGCTGGACCACACCGGCCAGGTCCCCGGAGCGCGCATCTGCACGGAGCACGAGTGGGAACGCGCCGCCCGGGGCGCCGACGGACGACGCTACCCGGGGGGTGACTGGCTGTCCCCGGACGACGCCAACCACGACGTGACGTATGGCCGAGAGCCCGGAGGCTTCGGACCCGACGAGGTCGGCAGCCACCCGCGCTCGCGCAGCCCCTTCGGCGTGGACGACCTCGCGGGCAATGTCTGGGAGTGGACCCGCTCCAGCGTGGACCCCACCAAGCCGTCCGCGCAGGGCGGCAGTTGGTACCAGAGCGACCTCACCGCGCACTCCGCCAACCGGGACCGAGTGGAGCCCACGCAGCGCGAGGCCCTCATCGGCCTGCGCGTCTGCGCCACGCCGCGCCCCTGAAACGGCAACCCTCGCCGGACCCCGGCAAGTCTTGCCGGCCAGAACCGCCACTTCACCCCCTGTCTCTTATACCCATCT
>NZ_VIFM01000111.1 GCF_006636215.1 Myxococcus llanfairpwllgwyngyllgogerychwyrndrobwllllantysiliogogogochensis
GCCCCCGCGGCGCCGCCCCCCAGCGGACAGGAGCGGCGGACCATTCCGCCTCCAGCGTCCTATGCGGGCCCCGAGCGGCGTACCCCTGGCACCAGCTCCCGGCGAGCGTTGGACCCGAACGCGGGGTCCCAGGAGCGCTTCTGGCCCAGCCAGCCTCGCACCCTGGAGGAGACCGGCCTCACGGCGACCTTCGTGGAGGAGCTCATCCTCAAGGCGCTCTTCTTCGCCGGTGAGATGCGCGGCATGGACCTGGCCAGCCGTATCCAGCTCCCCTCGTCCGTCATCGACGACATCATCGAGGGCCTGCGCCGCCAGAAGTACGTGGACATCCGAGGCGGCGGTGCGTCCGGTGTCGGCAAGTCCACGATGATCTACCAGCTGACGACGTTCGTGACGGACATGCTGCGGCAGATCACCGACCGCAACCGTTACAACGGCCCCGCGCCCGTCTCCTTCCAGGAGTACGTCGCGGCGGTGAAGAAGCAGACGGTGCGCGGCAATCGCATCACCCGCGCGCGGATGCAGGACAAGTTCGGCGACCTGGTCATCCGCGACTACATCTACGACGGCATCGGCCCGGCGATGAACTCCGGCCGCGCCATCTTCTTCTACGGCCCCCCCGGCAATGGCAAGACAGCCATCTGCCAGGGCATGGTGAACTGCTTCGAGGGGGACATCTTCATCCCCCACGCCATCCTCATCGACGACTTCGTCGTGAAGGTCTTCGACGCCAACATCCACAAGCCCGTGGAGGATGAAGGGGGCGCCTCGTATGACCGGCGCTGGGTGCGCTGCCGTCGGCCGCTCGTCGTCGTGGGCGGTGAGCTGACGCTGGACATGCTCGACCTCGTCTACTCGCCGGAGGTGAAGTACTACGAGGCCCCGTTCCAGATGAAGGCCAGCAACGGGATGCTCCTCATCGACGACTTCGGCCGGCAGAAGGTGTCGCCGAAAGATCTGCTCAACCGGTGGATCGTCCCGCTGGAGAGCGACATCGACATGCTCACCCTGCACACGGGCAAGAAGCTGCAGGTGCCCTTCGACGTGTTCGCCGCCTTCTCCACCAACCTGGACCCCAGCGCCCTCGTGGACGACGCCTTCCTGCGCCGCGTCCGCTACAAGCTGGAGGTGCAACGGCCGGACGAAGAGCAGTTCCACCAGATCTTCGAAATCATGTGCCGCAAGCGGGGCGTGGCCTACAACGCCAACGCCATCGACTACCTCATCGACTCGCACTACCGGCCGACGGAACGCCCCTTCGCGGCCTGCCAGCCTCGAGACCTCCTGGACCAGGTCATCGACATGTCCCACTACCTGGGACAGGAGCCGAAGCTGGACCCCGCCTTGCTGGACGCCGCCGTGCGCAGCTACTTCGTGCGCTTCGACAAGCCCTCGGGGACCACCGCGGCCTCCGCGACCTGAGCCGTCAGCTTCCGGTTGGCGCCGGTGCGAAGGGGCCCCACGGCGAGGGCTCCAACCACCGGCGCACCTCCTCCACCGGGACGTTGGACAGCACGTCGACAATCGACAGGCCCTGCACGAATCTCCCCTCGCGTCCCTGCGCGTAGGGCGGGTGCCGGAAGCGCTGCCATAACACGCGCACGTCCGCGTCCCGGAACAGGCTCACCTGGAGGTACAGCGAGGAACCCAGCCCGGAGTAGTACGTGTGGGCCTTCAGTTGCCGGCAGTACTCCACCAGTCGCGCGGACTTCTCGTCGCCCTGGCGCTCCAGCGTGGACGCCAGGAGGATGTCTGGCTTCATCCCCAGCGATTCGTGGAAGAGCGCGGTGCTCCCCAGGAGGACCCGCAGCAGCGAGCCCGGACCGGCTTCACGTGCCACACTGTCGTAGAAGGGCTCCAGCAACGGAAGTACCTGGGTGGCGAAATGGGGCCTTTGCCCATACAGCGTCACCAGCCTGCTCAGGTGCTTGCGTGCCCAGGGCTGTCGGGTGTCCACGGCCAGCTCGCCGATGAGCGTGTCGCGGTGTGGGTCCTCCAGCGGAATGGACAGCCATTGGAAGCCCGGCTCGGTGGGCGGAGGTGTGGGCACATTCGCTGGCAAGGCCACACGCGTCCTGCGTTGCCAACCGCGCCGCAGCCATTGCACATTGTCGAGCACCAACAACGTGCCCGCGCGCGCCACCTGCTCGTAGAAGTCCACCCAGGGCAGGTAGTGGGGTTGCTCGGCGACGACGACTCCTGGACTGCCCGACACTCACGGCCTCTCTTCTGCTGAGACGTCCTGGGTTGGGTCGGCCCCTCACTCTGGACCGGCGCGGTGGATTCAGCCTGCTGCTAGACTGTAACATTCCAAAGACGGCCAGGGACCTTCGCCGCGGCGGGAAGGAACGGATGAAGTACCTGTGCATCAGCGCTGACCCGAGGCACCCCGTGGCGGAGGAGCTTCAGCGCCAGGGGCAGGAGGTGCTCGTCCGCGCGGACGCCTCGGAGGCCGGCGCGGAGCTGGTGCACGGCCGGGTGGACGTGCTCATCGTCGAGGCCGAGTCGCTCGCGGAGGACGCGCGCTGGCTGGACGCGCTGCGAGCGCGGGCGCGGCCCGAGGAGCCCCTGGTGCTGGGCGTGTCCCGCTCCGCGACGGAGGAGGTCCTGGCGCCCCTGCTGGCGGCGGGCGTGGACGAGCTGCTCGTCGTGCCCGTCTCTTCGGTGGAGGTGCGCGCGCGCAGGCACCTGCTGGAGCGTCGCGCGGCGAAGCGCCGGCACCACCAGAGCACGGAGGCGGCGGCGCGCGGTGAGATGGAGCGGCTGGCCTCCATCATCCAGACGCAGGCGGACGTGGCGCTGGCGGGGCTGGACCTGTCCGGGGTGATGCGCCTCTTGTGCGAGCGCGCGCGTGAGCTCTGCGGTGCGGACGGCGCGGCGGTGGCCCTGCTGGAGGATGGGTACGCGCAGTACCGCGTGGCCACGGGCAGTCTGTTGGCGCATATGGGCTTCCGCCTCCCGGTGGAGGGGAGCCTCACCGGCACCAGCCTGCTGCGTGGCGAGGTGATGCGCACCGACGACACCGAGGACGACGTGCGCGTCAACGTGCGCGCCACGCGACAGGTGGGCGCTCGCTCCATGGTGTGTGTCCCGCTGTGGCGTGAGGCGCGGCCGGTGGGCGCGTTGAACCTCATCTCCCGTCATCCGAATGCCTTCGATGACCGGGACGTGCGCACGCTGGAGCTGATGGCGGGTCTGTTGGGCGCGGCCATGGGCAACGCGGCCGAGGCCGAGGCACGTCATGCCTTGATGGAGGAGCGCGCCGCGGCGCTCGCGGCCCTGCAGGAGTCGCAGGCGCTGTTCGCGGCCTTCATGAACCACAGTCCGGCGGTGGCCTACATGAAGGACGAGCAGGGCCGCCGCATCTGGGTCAACGAGCCGTACCGTCGCTTCTTCGGCCTGTCGGAGACCGCGAGCCTGGATCGCCTGGATGACATGAACCTGATGCCGCCCGCGTCGGCGGAGCACGTGCGCCGCGAGGACCAGGCGGTGCTCGAGTCGGGGCAGCCCAGCGCGACGGAAGGCATGGTGCCCTCGCCGGACGGGTCCGAGCGGTTCTGGCTCACGTATCGCTTCATCGTGAAGGAGCACTCGGGGCGCAGGCTCCTGGGTGGCGTGGCGCTGGACGTGACGGACCGCAAGGCGATGCAGGCGCAGCTCGTGGTGTCGGACCGGCTGGCGGCGGTGGGCACGCTGGCGGCGGGGGTGGCGCACGAAATCAACAACCCGCTCGCCTTCGTGCTCTCCAACCTGTCCTTCCTGTCCGTGGAGCTCCAGTCCGTGGCGCGCGAGCTGCCGCTGGGGCGCACGTCCGAGATGGAGGAGGTGCTGCGCGAGGCGGTGGATGGCGCGCACCGGGTGCGGCAGATCGTCCGCGACTTGAGGACCTTCTCGCGCGGGGACGACGAGGTGGCCACCGCCGTCAACCTCCAGGCGGTGCTGGAGTCCGCCATCACCATGGCGCGCGGCGAGCTGAAGATGCGCGCGCAGATCATCCGCGACTACCGCGACGTGCCTTCGGTGGAGGGCAACGAGGGGCGCTTCGGGCAGGTGTTCCTCAACCTGCTCATCAACGCCGCGCAATCCATTCCCGAAGGCAAGCCGGAGCACAACGAGGTGCGCGTCATCCTGCGTCCGTTGGGAGATCGGGTCATCGTCGAAGTGCACGACACCGGCGTGGGCATGACGCCGGAGGTGTGCGCGCGCATCTTCGACCCGTTCTTCACCACCAAGCCCGTGGGCGAGGGCACCGGCCTGGGCCTGTCCATCTGCCACGGCATCGTCACCGGCTTCGGCGGGGACATCTCGGTGGAGAGCGAGGTGGGCCGGGGCAGCATCTTCCGGGTGTCGCTGCCCGTGGGCCAGCGCGCGCGGGAGCTGGGGCCTCCGACGTCGCGGCTGCACCTGGTGGGCTGAGCCGTCGCGCGGCCCGCGCCGTCACGGGGCCTGGTGGCGGAACATGGGCGGGAAGACGCGCGGGGCCTTCTTCTTGCGCAAACAGCGGGTGTCCGCGCTCATGTAGCAGGCGGAGAAGGCGCGGCGGCGCAGGCCGGGGCGGCCTCTGCCGGAGCGGTGCCACAGGTGGTTGTGGATGAGGATGACCTCGCCCGCGAGCGCGGGGAGGGGCAGGGCGCGGCGCTCCGCGTCCCGGGCGGCCACGGCGTCCGGAGGAATGACTCCGCCGAGCTCCGTCACCAGTCCGGTCTGGTGGCTGCCGGGCACCACTTCCAGACAGCCACCGTCCTCTGGGGCGTCATCCAGGGCCGTCCAGAGCTGGAGCTCCGGCTCTCGGGTGAGGCCCCACAGCCGACCGCCATCCTGGTGCCAGGGCAGGTTGCTGCCGCCGGCCTGACCCTTGTGAAAGAGGATGGCGCGATAGAGGACGATATCGCCGGGGATGCGCGCGCGGACGACGCGCTCGAACAGCGGGTTCTCCATCCACGCGAGGAAGCGCGGGTCCTTCTCCAGCTTCTCCAGCTTGCGGTAGTCCAGCGAGGGGCCCTGCCAGCCCAGGCCCAGGGGGGCATCCTCGTATCGACCGGTGGACGCATCCGGCTGGAAGAACATGCCGGGGTAGGTCACCCGGCCGAGCATGAGGTCGTCCGCACGCTCGCGCAGGGCCTCCAGTCCCGACTCGTCCAGGACACGACCCAACCGGGCATAGCCGTGCTCGGCGTAGTGCGCGAGCGCCCTCTCGATATCGACGTCCTCCGCATCCTCACGAAGCATGGCGCCCTCATACCCCGGACGCTCCATGGGTGGGAGTGTCACGGGACGGTGTTCCGCACCGCGGACACGGGGACGGACCGCTTGCGCGCCCGCCGTCCCCGCACCATGGTGAAGGGGCATGCCCTATCGTCGCACCACGCGTTACGTCGTCGCTCCGGATGGGACCCGGGTGGCCTGGCACACCCATTTCGGTGACCTGCACGAGCAGGCCTCGGAAGGCATCCTGAGGTCGCGTGCCACGGTGTTGCTGAGCAACGGCATTGGCACGTCGGAGAACTTCTGGCGGCACATCGTCACCAGCCTGGAGCAGGACCACCGGGTGGTGCACTGGAACTACCGGGGGCACGGTGGCAGCGAGGAGTCGCGCGGCGGCGACTACGACGTCTCCGTGCACGTGGGAGACCTGGAGCGAATCACAGAGGAGGTGATGGCTCGCGGAGACGGCCGGCCTCCGCACCAGGTGGCCTTCTCCATGGGCGTGCGCGTCCTGCTGGAGCTGTATCGGCGACGGCCGGACCTGGTGCCCGCGATGACGCTCATCGCCGGCACACCCGGGGCTCCGGGCTCGGGGGACCCGCGACTGGCCGCGCGCGCCGCCCTGTCCACCGTCCGCGAGGTCTTCCGGATGGCGACCCCCGCGGTGCCGCTGGCCACCCCGGTGGTGCGCGCGGTGCTGGGCAGCCGCTTCGCCTATCCCCTGGCGCGCGCGGTGGGGGCCTTGCGGCCTCGCGCGCCTCGGGACGACATCAGTGAATTCCTGCGGGCGCTGCGAACGATGAGTCCGCGAGCCTACTGGTACACCCTGCGCGGGCTGGCGGAAGGCCACGCGTGGGACGTGCTGCCCTCCGTGAAGATACCCACGCTCATCATCGCCGCGCGCGACGATACCCTGGTGCCCCTGCGGGAGATGATCCGCATGCGCGATGCACTGCCGCATGCCCACTGGATGCAGGTGGATGACGCGGGCCACGCGGGGCTGCTGGAAGCGGGGACGGAGATCTCCGACGCCGTGCGCTCCTTCCTCATCGAACATGGGATGCGGCCCGACGCGTCCCCGTCGTCTCGCGAGTCACGGCCCTCCTCTCCGTCGTGAGCCCCAGGGCGCGGCCGTCACCTGGATGGCACTGGCAACGCGCCCACGGGGCGTGAAAAGCTGGGCACGCAGGGGGGCGTGTACTTGAGACTTTTGCTCGTCGAGGACGAAGAGAAGATGGTGGCCCTGCTCCAGCGGGGATTGACGGAGGAGGGCCACACCGTCGAGGTCTGCACCCGAGGACGCGAGGCGTTGGAGCTCGGCACCCGGGATGGATACGAAGTCATCGTCCTGGACTGGGCGCTTCCGGAGGTCGATGGCGTCACCCTGCTCAAGCACTGGAGGAGCGTGGGGGTTCGCACGCCGGTGCTGATGCTCACCGCGCGTGGCACCACGCCGGAGAAGGTGATGGGGCTGCGCTCGGGCGCGGACGATTACCTGGTGAAGCCCTTCGACTTCGAGGAACTGCTGGCGCGGTTGGAGGCGTTGGCTCGGCGGGGTGAATCAGAAGATGGCCCCGTGCGACTGGGCGGCGTGGTGATGGACCCTCGCCGCCGGGTGCTGTGCCGGGGTGGACGCGAGGAGCCGCTGACGGCCCGGGAGTTCGCGCTCTTCTCCGCGCTGGCGAAACACCCGGGTGAAGCGCAGGTGCGCGCCCGGTTGATGACCCAGGCCTGGGGCCCGGACTTCGAGGGGCATGGCAATGTGCTGGATGTGTACGTGGGCTATCTGCGCGCGAAGCTGGAGCGCTTGCAGGCCTCCGACGTCACCATCCGCTCCGTGCGCGGCGTGGGCTACAAACTGACGGTGTCCACGACGGACGAAGCCTCGTGACACTCACGCGGCGCCTCTGGTTGCTGGGGGCCCTGGTCCCCGCGCTGGCGATGCTCGTCGCGCTGGGGCTGGCGGGACAGCTCTTCCGCTATGACCTGGAGCGCTCGTTGGACCGTGCGCTGCTGGCGCAGGCGGCGGTGGAGAGCGTAAGCCTCTTCGATGGTCCCGGGCAGAAGGTCCACCTGCACATGGCGGTGTCTCCGTTGCTCGACCAGGTGCGGCCCTTCGCGCCCCATGGCTATCTCTACGGGCCGGATGGAACGCTCGTGGTGAGGTATCCGCAAGGTCCGGCGGGTGTGACGGGGCTGGAGGAGCGACTCGTTCCAGGGGCGCCCGGGGGCGAGCCCCAGCTGGTGACGCAGGTCGCCCCGGATGGAGAGCGGTGGCGCGAGGTGCGCGTGAATGTGCGCTCTCCGCATGGTGAGCGCTATGCGCTGCGGTTGTCGGCGTCGCTGGGGCAGGTGGATGGCTCGGTGGTGACGTACTACCGGATGGCCTTCTCGCTGTCGGCGATGCTGGGGCTGGCGTTGTTGGTACTGCAGACGACACAGGCGAGGACGTTGGCGCGAAGGCTGGCGGCCATCACCCGGCACCTGGGCCAGTTGCGTGAAGGCGACTTCTCTCGTGCTCCCGTGGAGGACCAGGAGCGGGACGAGATTGGCCAGTTGCGAGCGGTGCTGGCGGAAGCGACGGAGCGGCTGCGCGGCGCGCGCGAGACGCAGGAGCGACTCATCGCGGGCGCGGCGCACGAGCTGCGCACTCCGCTCACGCTGATGCGCACCAGCATGGACCTGGCGCTGCGGCGAGAGAGGACACCGGAGGAGCTGCGCGCCAGCATGCTCGACTCGCGGCGAGAGGTGGACCGGTTGGCGGTGCTCGCGGGCAACCTCCTGGACCTCGCGGTGGCGGGGCGGGGGGCGTGGGACCGGAAGCGGGGAGACCTGTCTCAGCTCGTCATGCAGGCGGTGGAGGGCGCCCGTGCGGAAGCGGAGCGGCGGGGGATGCTGATTCGATTGGATGCGCCCGGTCCCGCCGAAGCGAGCTTCGATGCGGGGGGCTTGCGGCAGGCCGTGGACAACCTGCTCTCCAATGCCCTGAAGTTCTCGCCCGAGGGAGGAGAGATTCACGTGCGGCTGATGCGGGAGGGAGGGCGCTATCAGGTGCGCGTGGCGGACCTGGGACCGGGCATCCCTCAGGCCGAGCGCGAGGCCGTGTTCGAGCCGTTCCATCGCGTGCTGGATGACGTGCACACGTCAGGCACCGGCCTGGGGCTGGCCATCGTCCGCGAAGTGGCGGAGCAACACGGTGGCCGCGCCTACGTCGCTCCGGAGCCGAGGGACTCCGGGACGGAGATGGTCATCGAGGTGCCGGTAGCGCTGCATGCGGCGGCGTGAGGGGCTGCTGGTGCTCCTTGACGTGCATCAGGCGGGGACATGGGCCGGATGCCCGCACACCCTTCGCTAGGGTGTCAGCGGCATCCAGTCGGACGCGGCGACGAGCTGGTTCGTGGTGGGGTCCAACGCAGCGAGCTGCCCTCCCTGGATGCCCACGCGGCGATTGACGCCGAAGGTGACGGGAGGGGAGACGCCGGTGTCGAAGTCGCGCAGGGCTTCCAGTTGCTGCGTCAGGCTGGCGCGAGTGACCTCCGCGCCCGTACGGGTGAGGGCTTCCACCAGCACACGTGCGGCGGCGTAGGCGCCGAATTGAAACGAGGAGTGCCCTGGAGCCAGGCCGTGGCGCTTCATGAACGCGACGAAGTCCTTCAGCTCGGGGGCGCGTTCTCCGAGTCCCGCGGGGTAGAGGAAGTGGATGCGCGCTGTCGATGCGCCCACCACCTCGGGGATGGCGAGACTCGCGGGCGCGAGGACTCGCACCGTGGGGGCACTGGCCTCCAGGGCGCGCAGCAAGGTGGCCAGCCCCTTGGGGGTTCCCGCGTACAACACGACGGGCGGAGGCGCGGAGGCCCAGCGCTCCACTGGGAGAGTCCCATCCGGGAGTGTCAGCTCCACAGGGGAGAGGAACTCCCGACGTGTCGTCTCGGCGCGCACGGCCTGTGCCCAGGCCTGTCCCGCTTCTCCTCCGGTGTGGACGATGACGAGGGGCTTTCGTCGCAGCTCGGACTCGCGTGTGCTCGCGAGGGACTGCACCGCCAGCCGCGCGAGTGAGGGCTCATCCGGGTACAGGAAGAACACGGGGCTGTCCTCCTCGGAAGTGCCTCCGGTCAAGGCCAGTGGCAGCACGAGGGGCGCACCTTCCGCGGCGAGCCTTGTGTCCGAAGGAAGTGGACCCCGGCGCATGCTGGCCACGAGCGCGAGTACGCCTCGGTCCAGTAGCCGCGTGGTTGCGTCCGGGCGAGGCGGCGTCACGATCGGCGCGGCGGCAGCTTCCACCACCCGCGACGGACTCCCACGCTCCTCGGACGTAGTCGTGGCGTTCAGGGGAGGCGGCGTCGCGCTCGGTGCGGCGATGATCGCGGCGGCGTCTTCCACCATCCTCGACGGATTCCCGCGCCCTTTCGACGCGATGGTGGCGTCCGGGGGAGGAGGCGTCGCGATGCGCTGGGAACTTTCTGTCTCCACCAATGTTGGGTTCGCACGCGCCAGCAACCTCGTGGTTGTGTCCGAGGGGGGCGGTGTAGCGATGCGGTGGGGACCTTCTGTCTCCACCCGGGTCGGGTTCTCACGTGCCAGCAACCCCGTGGTGGTCTCAGCGTTCGAACGAGTCACGCTGCGTGGTTCATGGAGCGCGGCGTCGTCTTCGACGATCAGCTCCAGCTTCCTTCGGAAGATGCCACCACTGGCGTTCACATCCGCGAACACCGCGCGCACCACGGCTGCCGCCTCCTGTCCCAGCGGCCCCAGCCTTCCCGTGAGGGGCAGCGCCGCGCCCACCGTGAGAGTAGTGGGGGAGACTCCCGGGTCTGGATGCTCACCAAGCTGCTCCAGGTACGCGAGCAGCTCTTCTCGCTCCGCATCATCCAGCACGTAGCGAGGCATGGTCATCCCCAGCTCGCGTCCACTCGCGGAGCGGCCCTCGGTGATGGCACGCAGCAACGTGGCGCGCGAGTACGCGGGGCGGGCACGGTCCTCGACCTCGCCCACCGCCCGCATGCGCGAATGTCCGAGGGCGCCGGGTGTGATGTCGGGCACCTCCACGCCGCCTTCGCGGCTGCCACGACCCGAAGGTCCATGACAACGGGCGCATGCGGCCACCTCACCACTCAGCTCCACTCGCTCGGGCGCGAGGAAGCCCATGAGAGGCGCTCCTCGGACGCTCTGGCCGCGCTGGAAGAGGCTTCGCCCTCGCTTCGCTGCCAGCGGGTCCAAGGGAGCCGGGACCGGCTGTTTGCATCCCAGCCATACCGATGCCAGGACCGCGAGGACCCACCTTGCGTCACGCGCCCCTCGCGAGACTCCGAGTGCGCGGGGGCCGTCATACGTCGTCGGCATGCCACTACCTCGGGTCGTTCAAGTGCTCGACGGCGTAGACGATGTTCTCCACGCGGGCCATCGCCGGAGACTTCACCCACATCCCCGTGGCCGAATCGCCGATGAGCAGCGTGGTGTTGTGCGCATCCGGGTCATCGACGTAGCCCCCCAGCTTCTTGAGCACGAGGGTGATGTTCTCCCTCGCGCCCGTGAGGAAGTACCAGCCGGGTTGGACGCCGAGCTTCTTCGTGAAGGTGCCCAGGCTCTTCGGCGTGTCGTTGGCGGGATCCACCGAGAGGGTGATCATCGTGATGTCCTTGCCCACGCGCCCGCCGAGCTTCTCCTGCACCTGCGTCAGGTGCTTCGTGATGGGCGAGCACGCGCCCTTGCACGCCGTGAAGGCGAAGTTGATGAGCACCTTCCGGCCACGCACCAAGTCCTCGTAGAAGCGGTGCGTCTTGCCGTGCTGGTCCACCAGCTCCGTGTTGGTGAAGTACTTCGCGGCGGCGGCGTCCTGGGCTGCGGCGTCACGGGCCTGGGGCCCCAACTCCGTGGGGCCGGCGGAGGCGGCCTGGACTTCACGGATGGCGGAGAGGATGGCGCTCGGACTGCCCAGCCCGTCCACACGCGTCCACGTGTTCGACACCGCGTTGCCCACCAGGACGGTGGGACGGTGCGCCTCCTTGTCCGGCACATAGCCGCCGAGCGCCACCAGAGCCTCCTTCACCTTCGCCGGTTCGCCCGTGAGGAAGGACCAGCCAGGGCCTGGCTTGAAGGGCTCGGCGAACCTGGCCATGCGCTCGGGCGTGTCGTTGGCCACGTCCAGCGTGATGGAGATGAAGCGCACGTTGCTCCGCGGGCCCAGCTCCTTCTGCACCCGTGCCACCGTCGCCGTCATCGGCGAGCAGATGGTCTTGCATCGCGTGAAGATGAAGTTGATGGCCACCGTGTGGCCTCGGACCAGGTCCGTCCACAGCTTCACCTCGCGGCCCGTCTGGTCCACCAGCGCCACGTCAGGCACCTCCACGTCCAGCGACGGGGCCGAGGAAGCGGCCCTGGGAGTCGGCACCGCGACCTCCTGCGCGAGCACGAGAGGGGCCCACACCAGGGCCAGCGTAAGGCTGCTGATTTTCAGGGGAGACACCAGGCGCGGCATCATCGGTGGACCTCGGAAGCGGACGCGGTCGTCGCGGCGGGAGCCTCGACAACGCCAAAGGTGAAGTGAGGCAGCCGGCCCAGGTCGATGCTCCGACTCTCGACGCCCACCACGAGCTTGTACTGGCCCGGTGTCGGCGGGGTGAAGTCCACCTCGAAGCCGCCGTCGGCGGTGCGCCGGGGCTCCGTGCGCCACTGCCAGGTGCCGGGCGTCTTGAACAGGAGGACGCGAATCTCCTCGGGCTGTACCGGGGGCATGCCCGTCATGCCCGGGGTGGGCTCCAGCTTGAAGCGCAGCGGCGTGGTGGTGCCGGCGGTGAGCAGCGTCTTCGGGTCGAACGCGGGAGTGAGGGTCAGCGGGAGCTTCTTCGCGAGCGCCGCGTCCTCGGGGACTCCGCCTACCTGCCACTGCATGCAGACGATGGCGCGGGGGTTGTCCAGGAGCAGTTGCACGTCGTAGGTGCCGTTCTCCCGCACCGTGGCCGTGGCGGAGTAGACGCCTGCCTCCACCTCGCGCAGTGAGCGGTCCAGGACTCGCACGGCGCGGGGCTCTCGGCCGTAGTTCAGGTGGGTGCCTCGCGGCGCCATCATTCCCTCCTGGTAGAGGAAGAGGGCCCGGTCCGCGGTGCCGGCGACGATGACGCCGTTGCCTTCGGGCAGCGCGGCGATGGGGTCCGAGCGGCCCAACCCACGAGACTCCTCGGGCGCGCGCTGACCCATGGTGACGTTCACCACGGAGGGCGTGCCGGTGCCCTCCAACGTGTTCAGGTCCACCAGGGACACGCGCCCGCTGGTGGTGTTGCGCACGTACCCGAAGGACTCGGTGAACACGACGGAGTCCGGCGCGGAGAAGCCGGTGAGCGCGTGGGCCACCTGGCTGCGCGCGGCGTCGAGGACGTCCACCGCGCCCGCTTCCGGGTACAGCAGGAAGGCCCAGCGGGCGGAGCGGTCGAACCGCAGCGCGCCCGGCCCGGACTTCACGGCGATGCGCCGCGACACCTCGCGCTTCTCGGGGTCCACCACCAGCACCTCGCTGGAGCGGGGCTGGACCACGAAGAGGGCTCGAGCCACGGGGCTCCAGGCCACGTCACCCGCGCCCACGCCCACCTTCACGGTGCCCAGTACCTCGCGAGAGGCCACGTCGACGGCGGTCAGCACGTCCGCCTCGGTGCTGGTGACCCAGGCGGTGCGGCCCTCGTCGGAGAAGGCGAACTCGTGGCGGCCCGCGCCCACGCGCAGGGTCTCCACCTCCGCGTGGGCCGCGGTGTCGAGGACGCTCACGGTGCCGTCCCCATCGTTGCTCACCCACGCGGTGCGGCCATCCGGCGCCACCGCGATGCGGCCCGGCTGCTGTCCCACGCGCACCGTCCGCGTCGCGAGGAAGCGCTCCATGTCCACCACGGACACGCTGTTGCCGGAGGCCACCGTCACGTAGAGCGCGGAGCGGTCGTTCAACATCGCCCAGTCGGCCGCCTCGCCGCCCACGGACACGAGGCTGTGCAGCTTGGTGCGCTCGAAGGCGATCTGCGGGTTGATGACCGACACCGTGTGGTCATGGTTGAGGGTGAGGAACCAGTAGGCGTTCAGGTCCACGTCCGCGCGCGCGGAGAGCAGCCCGCCCAGATAGGTCTTCACGCGCGCCGTGCAGGCCGCGTCGTCCAGGGGCGCGGCGCCCTTCTCCCGCAGCGACATCCAGCCGAGCACACGCCGGCCCTGGAGCGGTGCGTGGGACTTCGCGTCCTGGAGGACGAAGCGCGCGGTGCCCTGGAGCGGCGCGCCGGCGGCGGCCTCCCGGGGACGAGGGGTCAGCGATAAATCGAACCGCACCGAGACACCCTCGCGCTCGGCCAAGACGGGTTCCGGGGCGGGGAGGGGTGGCGCGGTCGCGGGGACGTCCGGCGGTGCTCGAACGCGGAGATTCCATCCGGCGGCGCTGAGTGCGCCCACGGACAGCAGGCCGAGGGTGGTGAAGACAAGGCTCTTGCGCATGGTGCGGGGACTTCCAGGGACACCGAAGAGAGAGAAGGGGGGGCGACGCGGTCAGAGGTGGACCGCGTCGCCCGGAACCGACAGAGAGCAACCGCTACTTCACCCGGTACACGCCCCACAGGCCGCCAGCGCTCCACAGGAAGCTGGCGTGGTCCCGGTAGAGGTAGTCGCCCTTGACGCTGGAGGCACCGCCCGCGCCGTACTCGGGGATCATCGTGTACGACTGCATCACCGACGCTCCGCCCTGGGTGGAGATGATGGGTGACGTGGCGTTGGGGCCCATGACGCGCGACTGGCTGCCCGCGAGCCACGGGTTGCGGCGCCACTCCGCGCCATGCATGGAGATGGCGTGCTGCCGTGAGTGACCGGAGGGATGGCCGAAGCGCCAGCGCACCGGGTCGTTCACCTGGACCTCGAACACGGGCGTGGCCGGGTCGCCATGCGCGGTGGAGCTCAAGATGTCGCGCAGGTCATAATCGTTGAGCGTCTCCATGTCCGTCTGGGGCGGCACGCCCAGGCGGGCCCACAGGGGCTCGGTGCGGTAGTTGAAGCCCTTCTGTCCGGTGTCCTGCGAGTCGTCGATTCCCGCCGTGTTGCGCAGCGCCGTGCCGCTCTCCAGGCCATCCGTGTCCCAGAAGGTGGAGTCATCACTGTGCAGGCCCAGGTCGTCCTGGAAGAGGGCGACGAACTCGCGGAACGTCTCCGGCTTGCCGTCGGCCCGGGTGTACGAGACGTAGGCCTGGGCCTCGGTGCCGGGGTCGGCCGTCCATGCGGCGTCAGCGGGCTCGATGACGAGCGCGCCGATGGCGCCGTGCATGCCGTGGTTCACCACGTCCGCCATGTTGCGCAGGTTGACGATGCCGAACTCCATGGGCGTCCTGCGGCCCCAGGGGAACGGGGTGCCGAACGGCGAGCTCTTGAACTCACCGGCGAACCACCGGTACGCGCGCGAGCCGCCGGGCGGAACCGTCTGCACCGCGTTGAGGCCCACGTTGGCGCCGTCGTCCACGTTGACGTCGTAGTTGACGAGCTGCGGATGCAGCGACACGTGGTTCGACATCCTCACCTGGTTGACGTTGAAGCGCGGAGTGATGGCCGAGTGGTGCGCCCAGACGTACGACTTCGGCAGGGTGGTGGATGGCAGCCGGTTGGTCAGGATGACCTGGATGCACTCACCCGCGCGGGCCCTGAGGATGAGCGGCTCCGGCTTGCGCGTGCCGGCCTTCAGCCCGGCCAGGTGCGCGTCCTGCGCGAAGATGATGGCGTCCGGGTCGTAGATCTTGTGCGCGTCGTTGTAGACGAGCCGCTTGCCGGCGATGTGGTTCTTCGCGTCGATGGCGGAGACCCGGTACAGCCGCACCGGCGAGCCCTTCGGACACGAGTCCGTCTTGATGGGCTTGATGCCGAACCACTGGAGCGCCTCGTACTGGAGCACCAGGTCCTTGTCGATTCGCATCATCCCCTCGCGGTCCGCCATGAGGTGCTCGACGGTGCGCTGCTTCACCGGCTTGCCCGTCTCGTCCACCTCGTAGGAGTCCTCCACGGAGTCGCGTTCCTTCTCCGGGTCCAACACCTCCAGGCCCGCCTCGTCGGGCAGGTCCAGCAGGGTGAACGGCGGGTAGGGCTGCACCTCTCCGTTCGCCGCGCCCCGGGTGGCGACGGACTGGAGCTTCGGGTTCTCGTCCGCGGCCAGCAGGGCCACGTCCGCCAGGGTGCGGGTGTTTCGCAGCCGGTTCTTCGTCGTTCGGAGGATGCCCCACATGCCGTTCCACAGGTCGCCCGTGGAAGCGCTCATGTACATGTAGTCCGCCGTCTCGTACGGGCCGATGATCTGCGGCAGGCCGCCGGTCAGGTTGAACTCGAACTTCTCCGAGATGCCGATGGGCTGCGCGTTGTAGAAGCCGCTGTCCGTGTCATACAGCTCCTTGAGCCATTTGTTGCCGTGGAGGGTGAAGGAGTGCTGCTCCTCCTGTGAGCCCTGGATGAGGCGGATGCGGATGTTGTCGCCCGGGTTGCCGTACATCACCGGCGTGTACGGGTCGCCGTGGATGTCCGAGCGGAAGACGTTGGCCATGTCTCCGCGCGTCCCGCTGCGCTGCACCCGATCGCTGCAACTGAGGCGAGTGGAGATGCGGTGGGGGATGGGCTCGTTGTGGTAGTTGATGGTCATCCCGCCCGGGTCGGCGGCGCTGATGGCCTCCGGCATGGGTGTGGACTCGAAGCCGACCGCCCACGGCAGCTTCTCCTCCTTGTAGTTGGGCGGGTTCACCGGCTTGCCGCACTCGTCGTAGAGGGGCACGTAGTCCGCGAAGGCGATGGCGAACTCGCGGAAGCTGTTCGCCGGGTTCGGGGTGATGATGTCCGCGTTCCAGCTCGTCGGGCCACCGTCCGCGACGCGTGAGCCGTAGAAGATGCCCGTGCGAGGGTCCCTCCACTTGGAGCCCTTCGGTTCGACGATCAGCGCGCCGTAGAAGCCGTGCTGCTGATGTGACGACGGGCCGAAGTGGTCGTGGGTGAACACGGTCTCCAGCGGGTGCTCCTTGCCCGAGTCGCTGAGCAGCGGGTCCGCCCACCATCGCTGCACGCTGGTCTGCGCGGTGCCCGGCGCGCGGGGGATGCGCGGGTGCGACGCGGGCGCGGTGAGGTACACGCGCGCTCCCGTCTCGCCCACGTTGCCATCCGCCACGAAGGCGCCGCCCGCCGCGTTGGCCAGGTGGATGCGGTGCGCCACCGTGTCCGAGGACAGCGTGCCGTCCTCGTAGTTCCAGCCGTTGCCGGCGCCGTCCGCCGCCGTCACGTCGAACTTCACCAGGTGGATGTGCTGACCGATGATGTCCGTGGGCGTGTAGATCTGGAAGTCATCCGGCGCCAGGTGCGCGGGGATGAGGTTGGTGGCGTAGAAGTTGATGCACTCGCCCGACTCGGCGCGGAAGAAGAAGGGCTCTGGAGGCCGCTTGCCGTCCTGGGTGGCCGGCACGTCCTCGTTGAGCACCATCAGTCGCGCCTGCGGGTCATGCCAGCCGGCGCGGTTCACCCGCTGCATGGCGATTTGGAGATAGGTCGCGCGGTAGTTGCGCTTCGTCGTGCGCGCCGGACACGGGTCCGCGAAGGGCGCACCGGCGACGGGCTGCCGGCCGTTGACGAGGAACTTCCCGGTGCCCCCCAGCGCGGTGTAGCCGGGGTAGTACTTCACCGTCTCCGCGAAGACGGGGTCGTTGTGCAGCGGCACGATGGACGGCGCGGTGGCTCCGACGGAGCTGGGGAAGTCGCCGGAGTGGAAGGCCATGGCGGCCTTCTCCGTCGGGGTGCCAGCCTGGGGCAGCAGCTTGATGTTGAGCGCCGTCGGGTCCACGTCGAAGCGCCCCGAGTTGCCATAGGCCACCGGGCCCACCGCGTTGGTGACGATGTGGCGCGGCAGACCGCCGTCGAACTCCAGGTCCAGGGGCGCCTGGGGCGTCCGGCGGCCGGGCATGCCCGGGATGTAGAAGGGGTAGCCGGGGAACGCGGGCCGCGTCATCGGGCCCGACGGTGTGCTCACCGTGGTGGCGACATACGTGGGCATGGGCGGCATGGCCCGGCTGGGGATGGGGATGACGGCCGGGTTGGGCGTGCCGTTCTTGATCTCCGCGTCGGGCAGCACGCGGTCCTTGGTGCCGGCCTCGAACACGTCATGCACGCGCCACAGCGCCCACATGCCCTGGGCGAAGTGCGGATACAGGTGGCAGTGGTGGATGGAGTCGCCCACGGTGAGGTTGCGGTTGCCGGAGCCTCCGAAGTTGATGTCGTAGGTGAAGGCCGAGCCGGGGCTGACCGTCTGCGAGTCCAGGTAGTTGGAGTCCTGGGCGCCGGGGGAGTACTTCCACTGGTGGGCGTGGAGGTGGAAGACGTGGGTCTCCGCGGGGCCCGCGTGGATGTTGCGGATGCGCACCGGGTCGCCCAGGTAGCTGTGGTGCACGTTGGTCGGGTCGTCCGGATAGAGCGCCGCCACGGCCTTGCCTGAGGCGTCCTTCTCCACGTTCATCGCCGGGTCGCCATTGGCCCAGGACTCGAGGAAGAACTCCTCGTACTCGCAGGTGACGCAGTCCTTGGTGGGGCCAATCTTCGCGCGGTTGGCGATGAGCTCCGCGCCCAGGCCCGCCACGCCGTAGTTCACCCCGAAGCCGTCGCGGACACTGTGGAACGTCGGGTTCCACTCCAGCTCGTCGAAGGCCTGAACCGCCTTGATTTCATCGTGGTAGATGGCCGTGAGTTCGCGGAAGTGGCCCTGGTCGATGGACGTCCGGGTGCCCACCGACGTGCCCTTGTAGCCGGTGATGATGGCCTCCAGGTCGCCGTGACGGATCTGCCGATTGGCGTCCAGGATGGCCAGGTACGGACGGTTGGAGTCATCCAGCTTCTCGTACTGGATGAGCGGCGTGCCGTCCGGGTTGGTGCCCGTGGTGACGGACTTGAGCACGGTCGCGCTCACCTTGGAGCGGTACCAGCTGCTGCCCGCGGGCTCCACGTTGACGGCGCCGAAGAGGCCCTGCGCGGTGGAGCCTCCGTCGCCCTCGCCGCCGAACGAGGCTCCCATGCTGTGGAAGAAGAAGACGCCCTCGTGGTCGGCGTACCACTCGTAGTCGAGCGAGCCTCCGGAGGGCACGAGGCTGCTGGGGTTGTAGCCGACGTTGGCGCCGTCGGAGAGGATGTTCCGGTACTGCAGGCCCTGCACGTGGATGGAGGCGTGGCGCGTGGCGGGGGAGTTGTCGCGGTGGTCGCTGTCCGCCTCCTTGTCCTCGCCGAGCCAGAACCACCGGCCGCCCACCGCCTCGCCCTTGATGAGCGAGAGGACGGCGTCATACGAGGGCGTCCACACCCAGAGCGGCAAGAGCTTGCGCAGGAAGCTCTGCGTGGTGGAGCCGCCCGCCTTGCTCGGGCCGGGCTGGGACTCCTCCGCGCTGGGAATCGCCGAGCGGGTGGGGGCCAGCCAGTTGGTGAACTTCACGTGGAGGCAGTCCCCCACGTTGGCGCGCAGCGTGAGCGGGCGGGGGCGCTTGTTCGTCTTCAGGCGCGCGTTGCCGGGCCCCGCGGGCTTGCTCGGGCTGATGGCCTCCACGTCCTCACGGAGGGCGTAGATCATGCCCGTGGGGTTGAAGGAGCCCAGCCGGTTGTAGGTGTAGACCTGGTCCAGCGCCACCACGTCCGCGAAGATCGTCCGCGTGCACGTGGGCTCCGCGACCGCCTGTGGAGAGGACCCCACCAGCTTCTCCTGCGTGGGCGCCATGGGCTGGTGGCCTGGCGCGGCCCGCGGGGACGCGTCGGTTCCGTCCGGTTGGCAGGCGAGGCTGGAGACCAGCGCGGCCGCCAGGAAGGATCGCCCGAGCGTGGGCGCGACCCGGCCTCCGGGTAGGGGTCTCCCCCCCGGGTGTTGTCGATTCTTGGTTGAAGACACACATCCCCCTGAACCGCCCTCGCTGAGAGCGATTTCATGATTAAGCCGTGAGGCACGACCTTTGTGTTTCTGAGAGACTTCTCAAGAAACACAGACATCCAGTCCGTGTTTCCGATGTCTCACTATGGGCGTCGCCGACGGGAAGTAAACACTCCGCGTAAGCGTCCGGACTCGCGACACTTCGTGCCCGCACTGGGAGGTTGTCTGAGAGGATTCAAAGGAACAGGGATGTGGTGGTTAACCCTTAGAGTCTCTAAAACACGGGAATTGCCCGAGTTTTCCTGGGGTGGAAAGCACCCCCGGAGTTGCATTTTGCTACGGTGTTGTTGAAATTTTGCTGATTGAAAGATGCATGACGGTTGTAGGATTCAGCCCCCCGCAGGTTTGCCACTCCGGAGCGTCCCCTACATGTCCTGGTCTTTCCGCCAACTGCTGGCGCCTCTCACGGCGCTGCTCCTGGTCGTCTCAGCTTGTGATGGTGACGACCCTCCTTCCAACCCTGTCTGTGGAAATGGTGTCGTCGAAAGTGGCGAGCGCTGTGACGACGGCAACACCACCAATGGGGATGGCTGTGAAAGAAGCTGTCAGCCGACGCCTGACGCGGGCACGGATGCCGGTCCCACGGTACCTGACGCGGGTGAGCCGGATGCCGGTGAGCCGGATGCCGGTCCCGTAGAGACGGACGCGGGCACGGATTCGGGCACGGACGCTGGCCCGGTGGAGACGGATGCGGGCACGGATGCGGGCCAGGTGGAGACGGACGCCGGTCCTGTCGAGACGGACGCCGGCATCGACGCAGGCCCCGGGGAGACGGATGCGGGTCCGGTGGAGACGGACGCGGGCACGGACGCCGGTCCTGTGGAGACGGACGCGGGCACGGATGCCGGCCCGGTGGAGACGGACGCGGGCACGGATGCCGGCCCGGTGGAGACGGACGCGGGCACGGATGCCGGCCCGGTGGAGACGGACGCGGGCACGGATGCCGGCCCGGTGGAGACGGATGCGGGGACGGACGCCGGTACTGGCGAGCCGGATGCGGGCTCGGGGAGCGATGCCGGCACGGACGCTGGCTCGGGTGAGACCGTCGTGATGTGCCCGGCGGCGAACCTGCCGCCTCCTCCGACGGGGTCCTGCTCGGTGGAGTCGGGCGGCGCGGCGCGACTGTTCACGGGCATCATCCTGGCGCCGGACAAGGTCTACCAGGGCGGGCAGATGCTCGTGGACTCCGCGGGCATCATCCAGTGCGTGAGCTGTGATTGCTCGCAGACGCCAGGCGCGTCCACGGCCACTCGCGTGACGTGCCCGCAGGCGGTGGTGTCGCCGGGTCTCATCAACTCGCATGACCACATCACGTTCCAGGCGGCGCCCTACGTGGCGACCGGCTCGACGGTGGAAGAGCGCTACGAGCACCGCCACGACTGGCGTGAAGGCAACAACGGCCACACGCGCATCTCCGCGGGCGGCACGACGAACGCGGATGGGATTCGCTGGGGCGAGCTGCGCCAGGTCATCGCGGGCACCACGTCCATCGCCGGTTCGGGTGGCGCCAAGGGGTTGCTGCGCAACCTGGATGCGCCGAACCTCTCCGAGACGGGCAGCAACCAGGAAGGTCTGGGGGCGGGCTCGGGCGCGAACTACCAGACGTTCCCGTTGAGCGACAGCGACGGTCGCGAAGTGGCGAGCGGCTGTGGCTACGCGGGCATCGACACGCCGTCGGACATTCCGGCCGCCTCGGCCTATCTGCCGCACATCGCCGAGGGCATCGAGGGCACCGCGCGCAACGAGTTCCTCTGCCTCTCCGGTCAGCAGTCCGGTGGCCAGGACATCCTCAGCCCGCGTACGGCCATCGTCCATGGCATCGGGCTGCGCGCCGCCGACATCTCCATGATTTCGGGCAAGGGCAGCAGCCTCGTCTGGTCGCCGCGATCCAACATCGGCCTGTATGGCGATACCGCCGCCGTCCCGCTCTACAAGTCCCTGGGCGTGAACATCGCGCTGGGCACCGACTGGCTGCGCTCCGGCTCCATGAACGTCCTGCGTGAGCTGCGCTGCGCGGACTCGTTGGACAGCGATTACTTCAACAACTCGCTGACCGACGCGGAGACGTGGGCGATGGTGACTGGCAACGCGGCCCACGCGTTCCAGGCCACGAACACGGGCGCGCTGGCTCCGGGCAAGCTGGCGGACGTGGCCATCTTCCGGCTCAACGGCCATGTGGACTCGCCGTACCGCGCCGTCATCATGGCGGAGCCCGCGGACGTGGTGCTGACGATGCGCGGCGGCACGCCGCTCTACGGTGAGGCGGCGGTGGTCACCGCCCTGGGTGGCGCGAGCTGCGACACGCTGGACGTGTGCGGCGCGATGCGCTCGGTGTGCCTCCAGTCGGAGATCAGCACGTCGCTGGACACGCTGAGATCGCGCAACAACGGCGCCTACCCGCTGTTCTCCTGCACCGTGCCGGCGAGCGAGCCGGTGTGTGAGCCGCGCCGCGCCTCCACGGACTCCCGCTACCCGGCCTCCGTGACGGGCTCCACCGTCTACTCCGGTGACCCCACCGGCACCGACGTGGACGGCGACGGCATCTCCGATGCGCAGGACAACTGCCCGGCGGTCTTCAACCCCGTGCGCCCGATGGATCAGGGCCTCCAGCGGGACGAGGACGGCGACAACGTCGGTGACGCGTGCGACGTGTGCCCGCTGAACGCGAACACCACGCTGTGCGCGCGGCCCAACCCGAACGACTCGGATGCCGACGGCGTCATCAACGCCGTGGACAACTGCCCGGGTGTGCCCAACGCCGACCAGTCCGACGCGGATGGCGACGGACGTGGCGACGTGTGTGACATCTGCGCGTCTCCCAACCCGGGCGACACGGCGTGCCCGCTGTCCATCTACCAGGTGAAGGAGCCGGCTCCGGGTGGAGGCTCGGCGTGGGTGGGCCAGCGAGTGGGCCTGTCCAACGTCACCGTCACCGGCGTGGGCAGCACGGGCTACTTCGTCCAGGTCAACCCGTTGGATCAGGGCTACCAGGGCGCGGACTACTCCGGCGTCTTCGTCTTCACCCGCACGGCGCCCCCGAGCAACGTGGTGGCGGGCGTGCGAGTGAACGTCGACGGCACGGTGGCCAACTACTTCGGTCAGCTGCAGATCGCCACGCCCACGGCGACCATCGTCAGCCAGGGCAGCACGCTGCCGGCTCCGCAGGTGGTGACGCCCGCGGAGATCGCCACGGGCGGCCTGCGCGCCGGTCCGCTGGAAGGCGTGCTGGTGCGGGTGTCTCAGGTGGACGTGACGAACATCGCGCCCGCGCCGGGTGGCGGCGAATCCGCGCCCACCAGTGAGTTCGAGGTGAACGGCTCGCTGCGCATCAACGACTACCTGTACGCGTACCCGATGCCGGCGCTGGGAGACCGGTTCTTCTCCATCACCGGCGTGCTGGAGCTGCGCAATGACCACTCGAAGATCGAGCCGCGCTCCGCCGCGGACCTGGTGCCCGCGGGGACGGGTGAGGCGACGCTGGCCTCGCTGGCCCCCACGGGCGTGTTCGTGCGCTCGGGCTCCAGCGGCCCGACGTTCCCGGAGCCGCTGACGGTGACGCTCAGCGGCCCGGCGCTCCAGGACACGGTGGTGACGGTGGCGTCGTCCAGCCCCGCTGTCACCGTGGAGGGTGGGCAGGTGATGATCCCCGCGGGCCAGCGTTTCGCGGTCGTCATCCTGAGCGCTGACGCGTCGCAGGATCCGGACGTGCAGAAGGCCACGCTGACGGCCAGCCTGGGCGGCGTGACTCGCGATGCCCTGGTGCAGGTGCTGGCCGCGGATCAGCCGGCGGCGCTGGCGCAGCTCTCGCCCGAGGTCGCCGTGGTTACCGGAGGCTCCGCGTTCGCCTTCACGGTGACGCTGGATGTGCCTCCGGCGGTGGACACGACGGTGTACCTGGAGGTGCAGCCGGCCAGCCTGGGCGCCGTGCCGGCCGAGGTGATTGTGCGGGCCGACACGTTGTCCGCCAAGTTCGACCTGGTCGCGGCCAACGCCAGCGGTGAGGGCCTGGTCGTGGCCACGCTGGATGGCCAGACGGTGTCGGCGCAGCTTCGCGTGACGGACGCGCCCACGGGCGCGGACCACATCGTCATCAGCGAGGCGGCTCCGGCGGGCGCGGGCAATGCGAACGACGAGTTCATCGAGCTGTTCAACCCCACCGCCACCGCGGTGGACCTGTCCGGCTGGAAGGTCCAGTACAAGAGAGCGATTGGCGGCACGTACCTGTCCACCACGCTTCCGGCGGGTGCCATCATCCAGCCTCGCGGCTTCTACCTCGTGGTGCACGGGCAGTACGCGGGCGCCGTGAGCGGCGATGCGAGCTGGGGCACGGTCTTCTCCATGCAGGCCAGCGCGTCGGGCGGAGGCAACCTGCGCATCGGCCCGCCGGGGCTGGGCGTGAACGTGAACGACCCGGCCACGGTGGATGCGGTCGCCTACGGCACCGGCGATGCCCCCGAGGGCACGACCTTCTCGTCCATGCCGGCGGCGGCGGGGAGCTTCGAGCGCAAGGCGTCCATCTCCTCCACGGCGGCGACCATGGAGAACGGCTCGGATGCGACGGCTGGCAACGGGTATGACTCGCAGGACAACGCGTCCGACTTCATTCTCCGGACGACGCGTCAGCCCCAGAACTCCTCCAGCGCCACGGAGTAGTTGACGGGCATCCCCGGCCCCTACCGGTCTCTGAACCGGTAGGGGCTGGAAAACCCGGCCCGGCCGGGTCATAAGCGTTCCGTGCGAGTCGTCTCATGGAACGTGAATGGACTGCGTTCGGCCCACGGCAAGGGCTTCTTGCCGTGGTTGTCGGGCGCGAGGGCGCAGGTGGTGGCGCTGCAGGAGGTGCGTGCGCGCGCCGACCAGCTGCCCAACGAGGTCCGCACCCCGCCTCGATGGAAGACGCACTTCTCGTCCGCGGAGCGCCCAGGTTACAGCGGCGTGGGCCTGTTCTCCCGAGATGAACCCGACGCGGTGGAGACCCGTCTGGGCATCCCGGAGATGGACGTGGAGGGCCGGCTCCAGCTCGCCCGCTTCGGCAAGCTCACGGTGGCCAACGTGTACTTCCCCAACGGCAACGGGAAGGACCGGGACCTGAGCCGCATCCCCTTCAAGCTGTCCTTCTACCGACGCCTCTTCGCGGAGCTGGAGAAGCCGCTGCGCGATGGTGGGCGGGTGCTCGTGGTGGGCGACTTCAACACGGCGCATCAAGACATCGACCTGGCGCGTCCCCGGGAGAACCGCGAGACGAGCGGCTTCCGTCCGGAGGAGCGCGAGGAGCTGGACCGGTGGCTCCGGGCGGGCTGGGTCGACAGCTTCCGACACTTCCACAAGGGCGGCGGCCACTACTCGTGGTGGAGCCAGCGCTTCGGGGTGCGGGAGAAGAACATCGGCTGGCGTATCGACTACGTCCTGGCGTCTCCCGGAGCCATGGCCTACGTCAAGCGCGCCGCCATCCACCCCGACGTGTCGGGTTCGGACCACTGCCCGGTGAGCGTGGACCTGGACTCCGCTGTCCGCTGACGATTGCTCGAGGCTCTCTCATGAACGCACTGCTCTCCATCTGGACCTGGGTCGAGATTGGAATCGTCGCGCTGGTCGGTTTCTTCGTTCAGCTCGTCATCGCCATCTTCACGTTGCCGTTCGACAAGACGCGCTATGCCACGGGCCGGTGCTTCCGGATGGTGGGCGTCACCGCGGCGAAGCTGACGCCGTACTGGCGCTTCCGGGTGCACGGCGCGGTGCCGGAACGGGTGGCCCCCAACACGGTGGTGGTGAGCAACCACGAGTCCAACGCGGACCCGTTCCTCATCTCCCATCTGCCCTGGGAGATGAAGTGGCTGGGCAAGGCCAACCTCTTCAAGATTCCCGTGGTGGGATGGATGATGAGCCTCGCTGGCGACATCCCCGTGCACCGGGGAGACCGCGAGTCCGCCACGGGCGCGATGGCGCGCTGCAAGGAGTGGATGGAGAAGGGGATGCCGGTGATGATCTTCCCGGAGGGCACGCGCTCGAAGACGGACGAGCTGTTGCCCTTCAAGGACGGCGCGTTCCGGCTGGCCATCGAGCGTCAGGCGGACGTGCTGCCGCTGGCGGTGAGCGGGACGCGCAAAGCGCTGCCGAAGCACTCGTGGCGCTTCTCCACCTCGCGCGGCATGGTGACGGTGGGCACGCCCATCTCCACCAAGGGCATGACGATGGATGACCTGGAGAAGCTCAAGACGCTGGCGCGCGAGCAGATCCTCTCGCTGCGCGCCTCGCTCCAGCCGTTGACCCGGGACGCCGACTCCGCCCCGGATACCGTCAGCGCCGCGTAGCACCCCACGCGGGCTGGGAGGGGACGTCGTTCAGACGTCCTTGTCTTCGCCCTTGTCCTCGTCGTCCTCGTCGATGATGTGACAGCCCGTCTCTTCCTCGAGCGCTTCCTCGATGAAGCCGCGCAGCAGGTCCTTGCCGCCAATCTCGAAGGACAGGCTGACCCGGTCGCCGCCGATGACGCCGTCCTTGTCCACGGTGAGCTTGCCGCCGAGGGCGATGGCGCTGCCGTCCACGCGCGCGCCGTTCTGGATGCGGACCTCCCCACCCATGGAGACGGCGTCGCCCGTCACGCGGGCGCCGGCCTCGACGATGACGCGGCCCCGGATGGCGACGGCGTCGTCGACCCTGGCGCCCTTGCGGATGATGACGTTGCCATCCACGGCGACCGCGTCCGTCACCTTGTCCCCGGCCTCGATGACCAGGTCCGTGCCCTGCACGGCGCGGCTGCCATCCTTGGACGTGGTGGCGCAGACGACCTTGATGTCGTTGGGCTTCTTCGCCGCGTCATCCGCCGCGAAGGCCGGGAAGGTGAGGGTGGCGGCGAGGGCCAGGGTCGGCAGCAGCGATGAGCGCATGGGCGGGCTCCTGAGACATCCGAGTTGAGAGGCCTACGGACGAGGGCTCGCACTGATTGCATGGGGCGGTTGTTCCAGCCGGTGCGGGCCAGGGCACGCGCCTTGCTGTACGGTGTCCATCTGGCCCTGTCCCGAGGTCCGCACTGGCCGCTCCTTCGACGCAGCACGACGACTCCACCGACCTCACCATCTGGGTCTATGCCTTCGGGTACTTCGCGGCCTATGCCCCCTACAGCGCGCTGACGAAGGCGTTGTCGAGCGGCTCCCTGCCGGGCATGGAGGAGGGCATCGTCGGCTTCACGTTGCTGCCGGTGAGCGCGGCGACGTCGATGGTGGGCATGTTCATCTTCCTCACGCTCAAGCGCTGGTGGCGCTTCGCGGGGCACCGGAAGGTGCTGGGCCTGCGGGTGCCCTCGCCGGGGCCGTGGACCTTCCTGTCCGGGATGTGCTCGGCGGCCATCATCGGCACCACGACGCTGGCGTACACGCTGGAGGGCACCTCCATCGTCTTCATGATGCTGCTGATGCGCGGCGGCGTGCTGGTGCTGGCGCCCGTGGTGGACGTCCTGAGCCGCAGGCGTGTGCGCTGGCCCTCGTGGGTGGCGCTGGGCTTGAGCTTTTCGGCGGTGGTCGTCGCGTCGGGAACGGATGCGCGGGCCACCATGACGGTGGTGGCCATGGTGGACGTAGGCGTGTACCTGCTCAGCTACTTCATCCGGCTGCGCGCCATGAGCCGGCTGGCCAAGTCCGAGGACAAGTCGCTGTCCACGCGCTACTTCGTTGAGGAGCAGATGGTGGCCACGCCCTTCCTCGTGCTCGTGCTCGCCGGGGTGGCGCTCTGGGGTGGCTCCGCCGCGGCGCTGGACATCCGCGAGGGCTTCACCGGCATGTTCGCCCGGGGGCGGCTGTTGGAGGAGGTGCTGGTGGGCCTGCTGTCCCAGGGGACCGGCATCTTCGGCGGGCTCATCCTCCTGGACGCGAGGGAGAATGCCTTCTCCGTGCCGGTGAATCGCGCGTCCAGCGTGCTCTCTGGCGTGGTGGCCACGGTGGGGCTGTCGCTGTTCCTGGGGCTGCCCGGCGTTGGGACGCGCGAATTGCTCGGCGCCGCGCTCGTCATGGTGGCCATGTCGGTGCTCGCGGTGCCCACGGTGCTCGCGGCCCGACGGCGGGAGGCCGCCACGCGGGCGGCGCTCGGGCGCTAGGGGCGGTGCTCGCTACTTCTTGTCCGGCGCGACGTGCAGCGTGAGCACCGGGCACGGCGCGCGGGAGACGATCTTCTGCGCCACGCTGCCCAGCAGGAGTCGGGGGAGTCCCCGGCGGCCGTGGGTGCCCATGATGATGAGGTCGAAGCCCTCCTGCTCCGCGAGCTCGAGGATGGTGGAGGCCGCCTCGCCCACCAGCACCCGGTGCTTCAGCGTCACCTGCGGGGGCTCCATCTGCTGGAGGAGGGTCGCCAGCTCCTTGCGCGCCGTGTCCATGGCGACCTGCTCCAGCGAGAGGGCATTCCAGCCCGGCGCGGCCACCAGCAGGTCCGGCGCGACGTATTGAGGGGGCTCCCAGGCGTGAACCACCTCCACGGAGGCGTTGAAGGGCCTCGCCAGGTGCAGGGCGTAGTCGATGATGGTGCGAGAGCCCTCGCTCAAATCGATGGGAACGAGAATGCGGGACGGTGCGGCCATCGGCGGCTCCTCGGTGGTTGGAAAGGCCCCTACTAGGGGAATGGGGCCGGAAGACGCTCAGTGGAAGTTCCATGCCAGGGCTTGCCCGCCTGCTCGTACCCGTGCGCGCGCAGAGCTTGCGGGGAGGCGAGCGCGCTCCGCGATTCGTGCGCAGGATGGCCACCTGAACGAAGACGAGGTGCCTCTCTCCCATGCGTCCTCCCATTGACCAGGGCACGGTCCTCATCACCGGAGCGTCCGAGGGCATCGGCCGGGAGCTTGCCCGGCTGCTGTCGCGGCGCGTTCGCACGTTGGTCCTCGTGGACCGAGACGTGGCGCGGCTGAAGCCGTTGCGCGAGGAGCTGCTGTCCCTCTATCCCACCCTGGGCGTGCTGCTCGAGCAGTGCGACGTCTGCGAGTCGCGCGACATCGACGCGCTCGTCGCCTCGCTGGAGTCGCACTTCGTCCGGGTGGATGTGCTGGTGAACACCGCCGCCCTGGGGCGCCAGGGCTTGTACGCCGAAGCGCGCTGGGGAGGGCTCGAGGAGCTGCTGCGCGCGAATGTCTGGGTGCCCGCGCTGCTGACCCACCGGCTGCTCGCCCCCATGCTGGAGCGGGGGAGGGGCGGGGTGCTGAACATCGGCTCGGGCGCAGCCCAGCTCTTCCTGCCCGGCTCGACGATGTTCGCCGCCACGCAGCGCTTCCTCGACGGCTTCACGGAGTCGCTGCGGTTGGAGGTGGAGGGGCGCGGCGTGGTCATCACCCGCGTGGCGCCGGGTCCGCTGGGAGACGCGGGCTCCCAGGCGGTGGGCGCGGGCGTGGCGCCCTTCTTCCAGATTTCGCTGGAGCACTGCGCGCGCGTCGCCCTGGCGGCCTTCGAGCGGGGTGAGGCCCTGGTGTATCCAGGCTGGGGCCACCGGTGGGTGATGCGGTTGTTGCCCCTGCTGCCGCGCATGGTGAAGCGGGGCCTGGGACGGCTGGCGCTGCGAGGCGTGCGGCGGGAGGCCCTGACCGCGCCCGAGGCGCTGCCGGTGGGGCTCGCGTCACCGGTGCTGCTGGCGCGCGAGCCCACTCCGGCATGACGTGACGGACTAGAGGCCGATCTCCGTCAGGCGCGCCTTCACGCGGGTGGCCTTCACGCCGGTGTTGGCCGTGCCGCGGCCGGACGAGTTGCCGCCCAGACCGATGTGGTGCAGGCCGACCACCTGGTGCGTGGAGGACGAGAACACCGGCGAGCCCGAGGAGCCGCCCAGCGTGTCCGCGTCATAGGACAGGTCCGTGGTGGAGTAGTTCGCGTTCTTCACCACGCCCGGCGAGGACTTCTTCGTCGGGGCGCAGCCGGACGTCGTGTAGTAGTCGCAGTTCTGGTGCACGACGTAGACGCTCGCGTTGGTGGCGGCGTTGGTGGTCGACACCGTCAGCCAGCCGTACACGTTGCCGGGCAGCTGGCCGTTCGTGGCCGAGCAGCGCACCGCCGTCATGTCATCACCGGACCACGTCTTGATGAACGTGGCGCAGTTGTACCAGATGCGATCCGCCGAGGCGACGCCGTCCTCGTAGTTGAAGGACACGCGCGCGCCCACGGCCTGGGACGCGCTGCCGATGCAGTGGTTGTTGGTGATGATGACGTCGGCGGAGACGAGCCACGCCGTGCAGCGGCTGCCCACCGCGGGGATGGACAGGTAGCCCACCGCCTTCGAGCGCGTGCGCTGCGTGCCCGTCAGCGTGGTGGCGCCCACCCAGTTCACCGAGCCGACGATGACCGTGGACTCCTGGGACTGGAGCGGCTCGTTCGCCTCCACATCGGGAACGTCGGGAGCCTGCTCGGTACCGCATGCCGACAGGGCACCCACCAGGAACAACGCACGCATGCTCTTCGCGATCATCGGGGGACTCCTCCACCACGCGCGGGATTGCGCGCCGCGTGGGCCCTGGCACACCCCGTGCCAGCGTCATCCACGGGACACGCTCACTCGGGAGTCACTCACCCGCGCGCGCCCAGGTGGTGCGCGCGTGCTCCGGTTTGACGAGAGGCCATGTAAAGGCCCTTCGCGCCCCTCGGGACAAACCTCAGTGATTGTCGTGATTTACTTGTTTTTCTTGGAGTGTCGCTTTTGTGGGCAGTCGAGGAGCCCGGTGTCCCGTGCCAGGACAGCGACGGAAAAATCCACGGGCCGCGCTCCGCTCCACGCAGGAGGGGACGCGGCCCGTCGACGACGAGAGGCGGAGGCCTGGGGCGCTCAGCCGATGATCATGTCTTCTCGCTCCAGGCTGCCTTCGGCGAAGCGGCGCAGGTTGAAGCGGGTGAAGAGTTCGTCGGACTCACCGGTGACCATCCACTTCGCCATCCGCTCGGCGACGGCGGGGGCCATCATGAAGCCGTGGCCGACGAAGCCGGACATCTGGAGGAGGTTGTCCAGGCCGGGGGTGCGGCCGAGGATGGGGTTGTTGTCCGGCGTCACGTCGTAGCAGCCGGCCCACTGGCGCAGCACCTTGACGTGGCCCACGTGGGGCATCTGCTCCATCAGCGCGCGGGCGAAGCGGGACACGAAGCGCAGGGTGCTGCCCATGTTGAGCCCCGCGGGCTCCTTCGGGTCTCCCATGCCGCCCACGATTTCGCCGCGCATGGACTGGCTGAAGTACAGGCCCGAGTCGAGCACGGACACCAGCGGCCCCAGGAAGGGCTTGAGGGGCTCGGTGCTGAGGATTTCGTGACGGTGCGGCTCGTTGGGGAGCTGCACGTCGACGAGCTTCGCGACCTCGGGGCTCCACGCGCCCGACGCGAGGACGACGGTGTCACAGGCGATGTCGCCCCGGTCCGTCTTCACCTTGCGCACCTGGCCGCCGCTGACCTCGAAGCCGGTGACGTCCGTGTACGTCTCCACGCGGACGCCCTTCTTCTTGCAGCCCTGGGCGTAGCCCCACAGGAAGGGCCAGGGGAAGATGACGCCGTCCTCGGGATTGAAGGAGGCCGCCACGCAGCCCTTCATCGTCAGGCCGGGGACGATGTCGCGCGCCGCGTCCGGGGTGACCAGCCGCGTGGGCACTCCGTAGCGGTTGTGCAGCGTGACGTTGCGCTCCAGCCGCTTGGCCACCGCGTCCGTCCGGGCCAGGAACAGGTAGCCGCCCTGGCGCAGCCAGACGTTGATGCCCAAATCCCGGGCGAAGCCCTTCATCAGGTCGATGGAGCGCTTGGCCAACTCCACCAGCGCCGGAGTGCCCCACTGCATGCGCACGCCGCCGCCGTTGCGGCCGGACGCGCCCGCGCACAGGTAGCCGCGCTCCAGCACGACGACGTCCGTCTCACCCTCGCGCGCCAGATTGTACGCGAGCGCGAGCCCCATGATGCCGCCGCCGATGATGACCACCTTGGCCTTGGCGGGCAGGGGCCCCTCGGGCCGCAGCGCGCTGGCGAACGCGTCCACGTCCTGGGGCAGGCCGCCCACGGGAGGTTGGGACTCGTCCACCGGAGCGGAAGCCAAGAGGCGCAGCTCGGTGGGGAACAGGGGAGGGCGCGGCGTGAAGGGCACCACCGCGTCGGGCTTGAGGGCCTTCTCCTTCTCCAGCAGCGCTGCCACCGCCGACAGGCAGCTCTTGCCCTGGCAGATGCCGGTACCAAAGCCGGTGTAGCGCTTCACCGACTCCACATCGCAATAGCCGCGCGAGACAGCGTGCCGCACGTCATCCGCGGTGACGTCCTCGCACGAGCAGATCATCGACTTGCTCATGACAGTCCTCCCACCAGCGTCTGCGCCGCGCGGCGTCCCGCGGCAGCGGCGTCCTTCGCACTGCCTCCACCGGTGAGGTCGCCCGCCGCGAAGATGTCCGGGGCCTCGGTGCGTCCATCCGCGTCCGCCTCCACCCGGAACAGCCCGCGTCCGGCGTCGAACGACACCTTCGCGCCCCCCTGTCGCGCCAGCTCGAAGCTGGGGCTCACCGGCACGGACACCAGCACCGCGTCACAGTGCACCTTGCGCCTGCTGCCCTCGCGAGGCGTGAAGCTGAACGCGCTCACGGAGCGCATGCCGTGGGCCTTGGGCTCGGAGCCTTCCACCGCCAGCGCGTGGGCCCCCGAGGGCGGCGGGCCCTTCAGGTCCACCACCGCGGAGAGCTTCACACCGCGCTCTTCCAGGAGCCTGGCCAGGCCGTACAGCTCGTCGCCCCAGCCCACCAGCGCGGCGACCTTGGGCGCCACGTCGTGCCGGCGCAGCAACAGACTGGCCGCGCGCCCCGCGTAGACGCCGGGCAGGTCGTTGTTCTCGAAAGGCACCATGGGCGGGTGGCCGCCGGGCGTCAGCAGGAAGCGCTCCGCGTAGACCTTCAGGAGCCGCGTGCCCGTGGGCTCCCAGACGCCCACCGCGAGGAAGCGCCCCGCCTCGTCGTCATACAGGCCCAGCACGGTGGCGCGCGTGGTGAGGCTTGCCGGCGCGAGCGTGGCCACGTCCGTGATTTCGGGCGCGTCCCGCTCGGGCGCGCCGTGCGCGAGCCGTCCACCCACGTGGTCTTCGCGCTCGAAGAGGAGGAAGGGGATGCCGCGCTCGGTCAGTTCCCGAGCGGCGGCGAGGCCCGCGGCGCCCGCGCCCACCACGGCCACGCGGGTGCGCACCGTGCGCGACTCGGGCGGCGTGGGGGCGGCCTCCTTGGGCAACAGGCCCAGGCCGGCGAGCTGGCGGGCGACCTTGGCCATCACCTGCTCGGCGACGGGCACGCCGGCGAACATCTCGTGGTGGTCCAGGCCCTTGGGAAAGAACCAGTCGATGGTCTCGAACACGTCCACCTTCGCGGAGGGGTACGCGTTCTGCCGCTCCAGCTTCATGCCCTCCCTGGCGGGCGTGCGGCACGTGTAGACGTTGGGCAGGCCATCCACGCGCATCAGGCAGTGCGAGCACGCGGCGGCGAAGCAGTAGGGCCCGCGAGGGCGGTGGTACTTCACGGAGCGGGCAAGCATGGGCTCGCCGGCGGCGACCAGGGAGCACGCCACCGGCTCGCCTTCGATGGCGGGGATGCTCTCGCCCTCGAGGTCCACGGTGATGGCCCTGCCGCGCAACGAGGCGTCTGGGAGGCGTCGCATGGGTGCCGCGCAAAATGGCGTACCCGGACCGGGTGGTCAAAGCCTGTCGAGGCATGACGCACCCCGGTCATGGGGGCCATCCGACAGTCGCGGTGATGGCGCGATGGAACTTCTCTAAGACTGCCGCTGAAACGACACCGGGGACCGTCACGGGCCGTCTGGGCTCGTGGCGATCCCCGGTGGGTGTCTCTCGGGAGAGCGGACGGTGCGCTGTCCGCCTCCTTTGACGCGCCGGGCAATCCCCGGCGGCGGTGCGTTAGACCGGCTGCTCGGTGTGCGGGTGGATGGGCTCCGGCATCCCACTGCCACGCGGCCGGTAGCCGAAGCGGGTGCGGATGACCGCGCCCAGGGCGACCAGGACGACCAGGGTGGAGACGATGGCCCCGAGCACCGGGATGGCGCCCACCACCATCAACACCAACAAGCCCAGCGCCAGCACCACCGCCTGCGTCTTGCGACCGCGCATCACCGGCAGCCGCGTGCCCAGCTCGCTCGCCACCGCCGCGAAGCCGAGCGCCGCGGCCAGCGGGGCCGCCATCCACAGCACCAGCGCGGCGGGGATTCCGATGATGGTGATGGCCAGCACCACCGTGAGGGGAATCATCGCCACGACTCCGAAGAGGCCGGTGAGTCCGCTCTGCACCGGACGGGCGCGAATCTCGTCACCCACCTGCTTCATCCGCGCCGGGAAGAACATCTGTCCCAGGAAGCCCAGTCCGAAGAGCACCGCGAAGGTCAGGATGAAGGTGGCCAGCCCGCCCTCGTTGTTGTTGTCGTCGTCCGAGTCTCGCTCCTCGTGCTCGTGGCGCGGGTTGCGCGACTCCTTGAGGCCTTCCTTGAGCTCGCCGGCGACGATGCGGCCGATGTTCGCGCCGCCGAAGGTGTTGATGCTGCCCTCCACGTCCGCGCCGTCCTCGCGCTCCACGTTGCCGCCGAAGGAGGACACGTCGCCTTCCACCTTGGCGCCGGGCTTGAGGACGACGTTGCCGCCGAAGGCGTGCGCGTCTCCCTCCACGTGGCCGTGGATGACCAGGTTGCCGCCGAAGGCGACCGCGTCGTTCTCCACGTGGCCCTTCACGACGAGGTTGCCGCCGTACACCACCGCGCTCTGGACGTTCTGGGCTTCCTTCACCTCGAGCGACTGTCCGCGCGCCACGACATTGCGGCCACCGGAGCGGCGCGAGCGCTTCAGCTCGTCCCGCGTGCGGTGGATCTGCTCGCGGATCTGATCCCGCACCTCTTCCATCCCCTCCGCGTCGGAGCCGATGCCCTCCTCGGAGTGTCCCGACTCCGTGTCCGTCTCCTGAGCCAGGGGCGCCGGGGGCGCTGGAGGAGCCGCGGGCGTCGCCGCCACGGCGGGCGCGGGAGGAGCGGCGG
>NZ_VIFM01000112.1 GCF_006636215.1 Myxococcus llanfairpwllgwyngyllgogerychwyrndrobwllllantysiliogogogochensis
CCCCTGGCCCCATCCCTGCCCATCCCCGACACCCTGCCCCGCCTTCGCGCCGCGGTGCGCGCTTACGACGACCATGTCCTCGCGAGGCTCGCCGCCGAGCCTCACCTGGAGGCCGTGTCCGCCGCGCTCGCCCGCCTGCCGGAGCCGCTGCGGCCCCGAGGCGTGGCCTTCCTCGTGGCCCGCCTCCTCTCCCGCATGGGCTTCACCGCCGGCACCTCCGTGAGCCCCGCCCTCGCGCGGCGCGTCCTGGAACGTCCACCTGGGGAACTGTTGTCATCCGGATACACCTCCCTGCGCGAGCCCGGCCCCGCGTTGGAGCAGCTGGCCCAGGGCTACGAGTCCCTCAGCACCGGGGCCCGGCGCGCGAGTGCCCTGCTGGGTGACGCGGAAGCCTTCACGCTGGAGAACCTGGAGCACCTCCAGGGCAAGGCGCAGCGGCTGGCGCTGGAACAGGCGGTGGAAGCCGCCGAGGCCCTCTCGCGCGCCCTTCCGCCCCGCCTCCGCGCACGCCCCGTGTCCACCGGCCCCGCGCCCACCGCGCTGGAGGATGACGCCGCGTTTCCGCAGGGCGGGTTCTCCTCCGTCTCCAACGTGGGCAGCCTGGAGAACCTGGTCACCTCCGAGCTCGTCTACATGGAGGATGAGCCCACGCTCGACTTGTTCGACGTGCGCTACGTCGAGGGCGAGCTGCTCTACTACACCCGCGACGAAAGCCTCGCCGTGCGTCGTCGCCGCGTGGTGACCTTCGTCCTCCCGCCGAGCCTCGCGGACGCGCGGGTGAAGGACACCGGCGTGCGGTGGCAGCGCGCAGTGGTGGCCATGGGACTGGTGTTGTGCCTGGTGCGCCGGCTGTCCGTGTGGCTGGGAGACCAGGAGCTGCGCTTCCAGGTCGCCTTCCCCTGGGATGGCGACGGGCCCCACCCGCTGGAGGCGGAGCGCGGCCTGTGCGAGCTGCTGCTGCGCGAGTGGCGAGCCCGGGGGACCGCGGAGATTCTCACCCCACGAGACTCCGACGAGGTGCTGGCGAACGCGGCAGTGCAGGCGAAGCGGGCCCGGGTGGACGTGCTGTTGCTCGACGCGACCCGTCAAACGCGGCTCGACACGACGAAGGTGCCCGCCCGCGTGGGGGTGCATCACCTGGACTTGAGCGAGCCGAGCCCGAGGCTCCATGTGCCGGGCCGGGGAACTTCTTCACCCGCGCGTGAAATCCCGGAAGTTGGCGCCGAGGGAGGCTCTCCCGAGACGCCATGGGAGGCCTGGACCGGAACGACGCTTGAGCTTGCGCGAGGGCTTCTCTAGCGTCCGGTCCGGGAAGCGCCACGCTTGGCGCAGGAGAGGACGGGCCATGCCGCGGTACGAGTTCAAGGAAGGCAGCTCCAACAAGTTCTGGGAGATCACGTTCGAAGGAAAGTCCTTCACGACGCGATGGGGCCGCATCGATACCGACGGCCAGGAGAAGACGCAGTCCTTCGACTCTCCCGAGGCGGCGCAGAAGGAGTACGACAAGCTCGTCCGCGAGAAGGAGAAGAAGGGCTACGAGCTGGTGGGCGACGGTGAAGGGGGCGAGGACGGGGACGACGAGTCGCCGAGCGTCGAGGGCAAGTCCAACCCGGAACTCGAGGCCGCCATCCAGAAGGACCCGGCCAACGTGGACGCGTACCTGGTCTACGGCGACTGGCTCCAGAGCCAGGGCGACCCGCGCGGCGAGCTGGTCGCGCTCCAGCACGCGGTGTCGAAGGCCGAGGGCACGGAGGCCTCCACCCTCAAGCGGCAGATCACCGCGCACATCAAGAAGCACAAGGCGCTGCTGCTCGGTGGACTGGCCAAGGCCTGGTCCGAAGAGGAGCTCAAGGTGGAGTGGCACCTGGGCTTCATCCGCGACGCGCGGCTGGGCAAGAAGGACTACGACTCCGAACTGGAGGTCCCCGAGACGCTGGTGAAGCTGCTCGCGCATCCTTCCGCGAAGTTCCTCCAGTCGCTCACCATCGGCATGGTGGATATGGAGGGCGAGAACTATTACGCCGGCGTCGTCGAGGCCATCGTCAAGACGAAGGGCATGCCGACGCTGCGCAGCCTGTTCCTCGGCGACTTCGAGTACCCGGACGAGACGGAGATCTCCTGGTCGTACATCAACGACGTCACGGGGCTCTACAAGGTGCTGCCCAACCTGCGCTCGCTGCGGCTGCGCGGCGCGGACGCGGACCTGGGCAAGATTGACCTGCCGGAGCTGCGTGAGTTCTCGATGGAGACGGGCGGCCTGCCCTTGGGCGCGGTGAAGTCCATCGCCAGCGCGAACTGGCCGAAGCTGGAGAAGCTGGAGGTCTGGTTCGGCTCGGAGAACTACGGCGCGGAGGGCGGCGTGGAGGACATCCAGCCCATCCTCGACGGCAAGGGACTGTCGAACGTCAAGGTGCTGGGCCTGCGCAACTCGGAGTTCACGGACGAACTGGCGAAGGCGCTGCCCACCGCGAAGATCCTCCCCCAGCTCGAGAAGCTGGACCTGTCCATGGGCTGTCTGTCGGACACGGGCGCGCAGACGCTCGCGGACAACGCCGCGGCGTTCAAGCACCTCAAGCACCTGGACGTGACGGAGAACACGCTCACCAAGGCCGGCGAGAAGCTGGTGGCGAAACTGGCCGCGACGGTGGCGGCGGGCAGCCAGCGCGACTACGACGAGGAATACCGTTACGCGGCGGTGGGCGAGTAGCACTCCATGACGGCGGTGCCTGACTTCATCCTCATCGGCAACGCCGAGAACCGGCGCGTCACGTTGTTCCAGGACGCGCTGGCCCGCCAGGGCCTTCCTCCCGCGACGGTGGTGCCCTGGCGGGAGCTGGTGAAGCACCCCGCCCTCCTCGCGCGGCTGCCCGACACGGACGCCTTTGTCCGCATCGACGCCGCGGGGGAGAGCTGGGAGGTGGAGAAGGCGCTGCTCAAGCGCGGCCATGAAGACGCGCTGGAGCACGGCTGTCAGGTGCTCGCGCCGGAGGACGTGGACGCGCTCGTCGAGGACCACGGGCGAATCCTGGCTCCACGACAGGGGCACCTGGGCTTCCTGCGAGTCCTCTCCGAGCTGGAGGCGGTGTTCCGGGAGCGGCCTCGCTGGAGGGTGCTCCAATCGCCCGCGAGCATCGCGGACCTGTTCGACAAGCGCATCACCTCGCGGAGGTACGCGGCGTTGGGGGTGCCCGTGCCGGAGCCCTTGGACGGAGTGACGGACGTGGCCTCGCTGCGCGAGCGGATGGACGACGAGGACTGGCGCGAGGTCTTCGTGAAGGTGTCCTGCGGCTCGTCGGCGTCGTGTCTGGCCATCTTCCGCAGACACCGCGAGCGGGAGTCGCTGGTCACCACCATCGAGCAGGCACCGACGGGTTGGTACAACTCGCTCAAGGTGCGTCGAATCACGGAGCCGGAGCGCGTGGAGGACGTGCTGGGCTTCCTGCTGCGCGAGGGCTCACAGGTGGAGCGCTCGATTCCCAAGGCGCGACTGGGCGGCGACACTTTCGACTGTCGGGTGCTCACCGTGGGTGGGGAGCCCGCCTTCACGGTGGTGCGCCAGAGCCGAGGCCCCATCACCAACCTGCACCTGGGCGGCTGGCGTGGCGAGCCGGAGGAGCTGGAAGCAGCGGTGCCGCGCAACGAATGGAAGGCCGCGATGGAGAGCTGCCGCGTGGTGGCGCGGGCCCATGACTGCCTTCACGTGGGCATCGACCTGATGTTCGAGGAGCACTTCACCGGGCACCGAGTGGTGGAGGCGAACGCCTTCGGCGACCTGCTGCCCGGCCTGCAGCGCGAGGGACTCAGCGTCTACGAGTGGGAGATTCGCGAGGCACTGGCACTGGCTCGTGCCAATGCCTCTCCTCTCAGCCCGTGACGCTCACCAGCGTCAGTCGCAGCCCGTGGCGTCGCGAGAGGGCACCCAGTTGCAATCGAAGGTGTGCACCTCGCCAGTGGCACGACCCCGCCCAGGAGCCGAGTCGAGCATCGTGTTCCAGAACCGCGAGAGCACCGAGGTGAGCGAGTTGGCGGGCCCCGTCGGCGGGTCGCTGTTGTAGAGCAGCGCCGCATGCACGTTCGGCTCGGTGGTGCCGTTGGCGCGGAGCACGACGGGGTCGCTCGGCGCGAAGAGCCACTTCATGCGCGACGATGTGTTGTCTCCAGTGATTCCCATGGCCCGATTCATGGACTCCACCCAGGTGGCACGGGCCGCGCGCTCCGCCGGGGTGTTGGTCGTCGATTGGAACGGCAGCCCGGTGTTCGACATGTAGAGCTGGTCCTGGCGGTTCTGCCAGACAAGCGTGGGCAGGTCGAAGCCCCCTTCCGACACGGGTGCGGTGATGATGTCGTAGAGCACCGGACCACTGATGCACTCGTGCGGAGGATGTACGGGGTCCCCCGGCGTCCGCGCGGCCACACAGGACGGAGTGAGCGAAGACTTCCAGATGCTCGTCAACTGCTCGAAGGCCTCCAGCCCCGAGCCAATCCCCAGCACGGGATAGTCTGGATGATTCCAGTCGAGCGGCAGGTACCCGGCGCCCGGAAAGACAAGCAGCCGTCCCGCCTTCGCGGCCTTGGGGAGTCGATTCACGACGCGATGCGTGTTGTTGAAGGCGCCAAAGCCTCCCGCCGAGCCACCCCGCCACAACACGCGCAGCGGCTTGTTGTCGTCCAGGCCATACCGCTCGACGAGCACGGCGAGCATCGCCTCCACGTTGTAGGCCCCCGTGAAGCGCCAATCCCGCTGCGTCCCCTTGTAGGTGATGTCGGGCGCATCCAGTGCCGTACCCGTCCACAAGTCACTCGAGCAGTAATGGCCAAGCACATCGATGGCGCCACTGAAGTCGTCGGGGCTCGCGGGATCGCGCTCACGCAGCGCCCGGTCCGCCGGCAGGTTCACCGACGACACCAGGTCGATGGCCCGATTGCCGCAGCCCCCCAGCGGACTCTCGCTGTCGAACGCGCAGAAGCCACCGCCTTCGAGGCGCAGCACCCACTGCGTCGGAAGAGCCCCTCCCGGAGGAACTGGGGGGAAGGTGACCTCCAGGACGAACTCGTCGCCCAGGTTGCACCGGGCATCCGTCCAGCGGACGTCCCGAAGCGCCGGGCGCACCGTCTCCGTCAACCGGCGCATGGGATTGCCGGCGCGAGTACACGCGGTCACGTTGTAGCCATTGCCCGAGGGCCGACAGGTGGCCGTTCCCCCGGACCAGGCGGACGCAAGCGAGGAGCAGGATACCGAGGCGCCAGGCACACACGCCGTCGCCACGGCTTCGAGCGATGGGCCCGTGGCGCCCACTTCGGAGAGGGGCGCATGGCGAGGTTCCGCCCCACCACAGGCGGCACAGGTCAGGACGACGGGGAGCAGCAGGAGGAGGGAGCGCATTCCCTCTCAACCCACGACACTCAAGAGAGTTGCGGAGGTCCTGTTTCGATTCCCGAGGCCGGAGCCCGCCACGAAGGCGGACTCCAGCCTGGAAGCCTTTCGACTCAGGCCTCGGGAGGCGTGTCCAACACGGGCTTGCGTCGGTTGAACAACCGCTGCACGACGACGAAGAACAGCGGCACGAAGAAGATGCCCAGCAACGTGCCGACAATCATGCCACCGAGCACACCGGTGCCAATGGCTCGCTGCGCACCCGAGCCCGCGCCGGACGCAATCGCCAGCGGCGTCACGCCGAAGCCGAACGCCAGCGACGTCATCAGGATGGGCCGCAGACGCGAGCGCACCGCGCTCAACGTCGCCTCAATCAACTCCATGCCCTTGTCGAGGTTCTCCTTCGCGAACTCGACGATGAGGATGGCGTTCTTGCTGGAGAGTCCCACGGTCGTCAGCATCGCGACCTGGAAGTAGACGTCGCGGTCCATGCCCCGCAGCGTGCTTCCCAGCACCGTCCCGAGAATTCCCAGCGGCGCCACGAGCAGCACGGCGGTGGGAATCGTCCAGCTCTCGTACATCGCCGCCAGGCAGAGGAAGACCAGCAGCAGCGAGAGCGTGTAGAGCAACGGGGTCTGCGCGCCCGCCGCGCGCTCCTGGTACGACTGCCCCGTCCACTCCAGGCCCACGCCGGGCGGAAGCTGGGAGACCAGCCGCTCCACTTCGGCCATCGCCACGCCGGAGCTGACGCCCGGAGCGGCCTCGCCGTTCATCTCCATTGCCGACACGCCGTTGAAGCGCTCGAGCCGAGGCGAACCCGAACCCCAGCGCGGACTCGCGAAGGCCGAGAACGGAACCATCTCACCCTTCATGTTGCGCACCGACCAGCGGTTGAAGTCCTCGGGGGCCATCCGGAAAGGCGCATCGGCCTGGATGAACACCCGCTTGACGCGACCCCGGTCGATGAAGTCGTCGATGTACTGCCCACCCCACGCCACGGAGAGCGTGTTGTTGATCTCCGCGGTCGCGAGCCCCAGCGCGGAGGCCTTCGCGACATCGACGTCGACGCGGAACTGGGGCGTGTCCTCCTGTCCGTTCGGACGCACGTTCGCGAGCAGGCTGCTCTGCGACGCCGCGCCGAGGAACTGGTTGCGCGCGGCGGTCAGCGCCTCGTGGCCCAGACCGACGTTGTCCTTCAGGAAGAAGGAGAAGCCCGCGGAGGTGCTCAGCTCCGCCACCGCGGGAGGCGGGAAGGCGAAGGCGAGCGCATCTTGAATCTGCGCCAGCTCTCCCATGGCCCGGCCCGCCACGGCGTTGACGCCGAGATTGGGCGCCTTCCGCTCGGCCCAGTCCTTGAGGCTGATGAAGGCGACGCCAGCGTTCTGACCGCTGCCGCCGAAGCTGAAGCCCTGCACGCTGAACATCGCGTTGACGGTGTCCTTCTCGCTCTCGAGGAAGTGCCGCTCCACCCGCTCAATCACCTTCATGGTGCGCTCCTGCGTCGCACCCACGGGCGTCTGCACCATCGCGAACAGGAAGCCCTGGTCCTCCGAAGGAAGGAAGGAGCTCGGCAGGCGAAGGAACAACACCACCATCACCGCCACCATCGCGACGAAGGCGAGCATGAAGCGCTTGCTCCGCGACAGGATTCCGCGCACCGCCCGCTGGTACTGCGCATTGCTCTTGTCGAACCCGCGATTGAACGCCCCGAAGAACCCCGTCTCCTTCGCGTGGTGTCCCTTCGCAATCGGCTTGAGCAGCGTCGCGCAGAGCGCCGGCGTGAGCACGATGGCGACCAGCACCGAGAGCGCCATGGACGTCACGATGGTCACCGAGAACTGTCGGTAGATGACACCCGTGGAGCCCGCGAGGAACGCCATCGGCACGAACACCGCGGACAGCACGACGCCAATGCCCACCAGCGCGCTGGTGATCTGATCCATCGACTTGCGGGTGGCCTCCAGGGGAGACAGGCCCTCCTCGCTCATCAGTCGCTCGACGTTCTCGACGACGACGATGGCGTCATCGACGAGCAGACCGATGGCGAGCACCATCGCGAACATCGTCAGCATGTTCGCCGAGTACCCCAACGCGGTGAGCACCCCCAGTGTCCCCAGCAGCACCACGGGCACCGCGATGGTCGGAATCAGCGTCGCGCGGAAGTTCTGGAGGAACAGGTACATCACCAGGAACACCAGGAGGATGGCCTCGAGCAGCGTCGAGACGACGCCCATGATGGCCACTCGCACGAACGGAGTCGTGTCGAACGGCACCACCGCCTTCATTCCCTTCGGCAGCAGCGGCTTGAGCTCCTCCAGCGCGGCGGTGATGCCCTGCGCCGTCTCCAGCGCGTTGGCGCCGGTGGCCAGCGACACGGCCACGCCGGTGGCGGGCTTGCCGTTGTAGCGGCTGATGACGCTGTAGTCCTCGGAGCCCAGCTCCACCCGGGCCACATCCCCGAGCCGCAGCAGGGAGCCTTCCGAATTGCCGCGCACGATGATGTTCCGGAACTGCTCCGCCGTCTGGAGGCGGTCCTGCGCCGTCACCGTCGCGTTGAGCTGCTGGCCCTGCACCGCGGGCGTTCCACCCAACTGCCCCACCACCACTTGCTGGTTCTGGGCCCGGATGGCGCCGATGACGTCGGTCGGCGTCAGCGTGTAGGTGTCCAGCTTGTTCGGGTCCAGCCAGATGCGCATCGCGTACTTCGTGCCGAACACCTGGGTGGCGCCCACTCCGGGAACGCGGGAGATGGGGTCCACCATGTTCGTGGCGACGAAGTCCTGGATGTCGTCGCCCGACATGCTGCCGTCTTCGGAGACGAAGCCAATCACCTGCAGGAAGCCCGTGCTCGCCTTGCTCACGGAGATGCCCTGCTGCTGCACGGTCTGCGGCAACAACGGCGTCGCCAGCTGCAGCTTGTTCTGCACCTGCACCTGCGCGATGTCCGGGTCGGTGCCGTTGCGGAACGTCAGGATGATGTTGGCCGAGCCGTTCGACTCGCTCGTCGCCGACATGTAGAGCAACCCATCGAGCCCCTTCATGCTCTGCTCGATGACCTGCGTGACGGAGTCCTCGATGGCCTTCGCGGAGGCACCGGGATAGACGGCGTTCACCGTCACCGTGGGGGGCGCGATGGCCGGGTACTGCGCGATGGAAAGCTGGGTGATGGACAGCGCGCCGGCCATCATGATGATGATCGCCAGAACCCAGGCGAAGATCGGTCGATCAATGAAGAATCGTGCCATGTGAAGGTCCGGTCACTCTTGGGACTTCGCGGGGACCAGGGGTTCGGCTTCCCCTGGCTTCGCGACAGTCGAGGGGGCTTCGGTCGCCTGGACCGGCATCCCCGGTTGGATTTTCTGGAGGCCTTCGATGATGACCCGGTCACCCTCGACCAGGCCGCTGTCGACCAACCACCGGTCGCCCACCGTCCGATTGGCCTGGACGACGCGCGGCTCGACCTTGCCGTCCTTGCCCACCACCAGGGCGGTGGCGTTTCCCTTCGGGTCCCTGGCGATGCCCTGCTGAGGCACGAGGAGCCCCTGCTGGCGCAGCCCGTTGCCCACGAGGGCGCGGACGTACATCCCGGGCAACAGGGACTGGTCGGGGTTGGGCACCGTCACGCGCAGCGCGAAGCTGCCCGTGCCCGGGTCCACCGTCACGTCGGAGAACGTCAGAGAGCCCGGGTGTTCGTAGCGGCTGCCGTCCTCGAGGAGGATGGTCACCGGCGTGCTGTCGGTGCTCTTGAGCGTCCCAGCGCTCAGCTCCTTGCGCAGCCGCAGCAGCTCGCCGCTGGACTGGCTCACGTCGACGTAGAGAGGATCCAACTGCTGCACCACCGCGAGCGCCGTCGGCTGATTGGCCGTGACGAGCGCGCCCTGGGTGACCGACGACTTGCCGATGCGCCCGGCGATGGGTGAGGTGATGCGGGCGTAGTTCAGCGTCACGCTCGCTCGCTGCAACGCGGCCTGGGCGGCCTTCACGTCCGCCTCCGCCTGGCCCAGGGCGGCAATCGCCTTCTCGTTGTCCGCCGCGGTGACGGCCTCCAGCCGGGTCAGCTCGGCCGACCTCTTGGCGGTCAGGGCAGCCGACGTCAAGGTCGCCTGGGCACGCTCGAGCGCGGCCCTGGCGCTGCCGTAGTCCGCGCGGTAGGTCGCGTCCTCAAGCTCGTAGAGCGGCTGGCCTGCCTTGACCACGCCCCCTTCGGTGAACAGCCGGCGCTGGACCAGCCCGTTGACCTGGGGCCGCACCTCGGCGACGAGGAAGGCATTGGTACGACCCGGCAGCTCCCGGGTCAGGAGTACGGACTCCGCCTTCAGGGTGACGACGGTGACCTGGGAAGGCCCATAGGACTCCTGCGGCGGGGCTGCCTTCTGACAGGCGGCCAGCAGCGCGGCGCAGGACGACATTCCAACGAGCGCCAGCCGGAGCGAGCGCGAGCGAGACCACATGAAAACCTCGGGAGCGGGGATGGGAACAGGGCGCCAGCCATCAGCGCGCCCCTTCCTCTATCGAAAGCGTGGGTTCCTGCCACCAAAACCTGACGAACATTGGAGCGAACCCCACGGGGCGAAAATCGCTGGACACTTACGAAAGTGCCCCCGGTAGTCTGACAAGGCGCTGGAAATCCCGATTGGACCGTGAGCACCGCTCCTTGAAATGCTTGGGGACAGCTCAAGGAGCCGTGATGCCGCGCACCCCCTCTTCTCGTCGGAAGCACCCTCGCCAGCAGCGGGCCCAGGCCACGTGCGATGCCATCCTCACCGCCACCGCCCGCCTCCTCATCCGTGACGGCTACGAGGCCACGACCACCAACCACATCGCGCAGGAGGCCGGCGTCAGCATCGGCTCGCTCTACCAGTACTACCCGAACAAGGAGGGGCTGGTGTTCGCCGTGCTGGAGCACCACGGCACGCGGTGGCTCGCGGAGCTCGAGACGGCGCTGCGCGACTTCGCCTCGGCGCCGCTGAACATCGCGGTCCGCGCCATCATCCAGCAGATCCTCTCCAGCAAGCGGCTGCGCTCCCAGCTTGATCCGCTCCGGCATGTCCTGCTGCCGGTGCTGCGTCCGCTGGGCTACGTGGACACCTTCGAGCAACAGCTCTCCCGTCTCGTGAGAACCTTCCTCGCGGCGCGACTGGAGGATATCCGTCCGCGTGAGCTGGACATGGCCGTCTTCATCATCGTCCACACGCTGGAGGCGCTCTGCCATTCCGCGGGCATGGACCGTCCCGACTACCTCACGAACGAAGCGTTCCCGGAGGAGCTGTGCGCGCTCGTGCTCGGCTACCTCCGCCTGGAGCCCGCGGCACTCAGCCACCCGCCGCACACGTCCACCGCGCCTCGACAGAAATATGAGCAATAGGCCCGTGGAGCACGCTCCGAGGCCCCCGTTCCCCTCGGAGACGGGAATGTGAGCAGCCATGCGAGTTGAGCCGGGGTGCAATCAAATACATCCTGATTGCACCTCCAGCGCTTGTCGCCACGGCTCTCCACTCCATGAATCTGAATCCCGATGACCAGCAGCGGGCCGCCGCGTACCAGCAGCTCGCGCTCGGAGCCTTTCCCGTCCTCACCCAGCCGCAGCTCGACGCCATCCGGAACCGGGCCCGCGACTATCAATCACAGTTCCGCGCGCACCCCGCGCTTCACGACACCGTCAACGTGCTCCTGCTCCTGGGGCTGTTCGCGGCGGACCTGCTATCCCTGACGTTGCTGCCCTCCCTCCTGCCGTGGCCCCTGTCGACCCCAGGCGGCACGGTGCTGGCGGGGGTGGTGTCGGGCGCGGTGCATGGCTTTCTGGTGTGCGGCATCGTCACCTTCAGCGTCCACGAGGGCGCCGCGCACAACCTCCTCATCCTCGGCAGGGGCCGCGTGGCGCGGGGGCTGCGGGTGCTCGCGAACAATGCCTGTCGGCTCTTCCTCGCGGACCCGCTCCATTACGCGGAGGCCCACGCGAGTCATCACCGGAGCCTGGGGACGCCCGACGACGGCTCCTTCACCCACTTCGTCCGCTTCCGTCGGCTCCTGGGCAGCCTGCTCCCGCTGGCGCCCATGCTCAGCCACTCGGACTACTTCCCGTGGCGGCCCCAGGAACACACTCGCAGCCGCCGGCTCTCCGTCGCGCTGACCAACGCGTACCTCGCGCTCTGCGCGGTGCTGGCCACCTGGCTGCATGGCTTTCTCTTCACCGGGGTGGCGCTGTTCCTCGTCGGCAGCTGGCTCAGCTTCGTCCTGGACCGGCTCCGCGAGAGCACCGAGCACCTCTTCATGCCCCTGGACCGGGTGAATGGAACGCGAGAGCTGGGCCTGGGGTTCTGGGGGCTGCTCCTCGGAGGCGGGCCCTGGGGACAGCCGTGTCATCTGGCGCATCACCTGGCGCCCGCGCTGCCCTGGTACCAGCAGCTTCGCCTGCACTTCTTCCTGCGCCGCCTGTTGACCCCGGAGCAGCGGCGTCACTTCTTCCTGAGGCCTGTCGTCGGCCTCCCCGCGCTGCTCTGGCGTCTGGCCACCGCGACACCTCCCGCGCCGGCCCGGGACTGAAAGGTTCACTCCATGACACTTCCTTCTCAACGCGCTGACGCGCCCGCGAGGGGTGCGCCCTTCGACGCCATCTTCATCGGCTCGGGAATCGGCTCACTGGGCGCGGCGGCGGTGCTCGCGCGGCACGGCCTGAAGGTGCTCGTGCTGGAGCGCCACTCCGTCGCCGGAGGAATGACCCACACCTTCCAACGCAAGGGCTACGAGTGGGATGTCGGCGTGCACTGCCTGGGCAAGCTGCATGACCCCGACGCCCCGCTGCGACGCGTGTTCGACTTCGTCACCGACGGAGCGCTCGGCTGGGCGCGGATGGACCGCGTCTATGACCGGCTCGTCTTCGACGACCAGCGCTACGACTTCGTCACCGGCGCGGAGGCGTTCGAGGCCGAGCTGGGCCGCGCCTTCCCCGCCGAGCGCAAGGCCATCGCCACGTACCTGAAGCTGCTGCGCGGCGTGGAGCGAGCATCCCAGCGCTACTTCATCCAGCACGTCCTCCCCCGCTGGCTGACGCCGCTCACCTATCCCGCGCTCGGCTGGCCCTTCCGCCGCCACTCGAACCGGACGACGCGGGACGTGTTGCGCTCGCTCACGTCGGACTCGCGCCTGCTGGGTGTCCTCACCGGCCAGTGGGGCAACTACGCCCTTCCTCCCGGAGACAGCAGCTTCGCCATGCACGCCCTCATGGCCGAGTACTACCTGGAGGGCGGCTGCTATCCCGTGGGTGGCGCCGCAAGCATCCTGGGCCACATCGCCCCGGTCATCACCCGCGCCGGGGGACAGGTTCGCGTCCGTGCCGAGGTGAAGGAGATCCTCGTACGAGACGGTCGTGCCCTGGGCGTGCGCCTCGTCAGCGGCGAAGAACTCCTTGCCCGGCATGTCGTCAGCGGCGCGGGCGCGGCGCAGACGCTGGGGGTGTTGCTCCCGGAGGCCTGGCGACCTCCCGAGGCCGTGCGAGCCCTCCAACGGATTCCCCAGTCCATCGGACACCTCGGCCTGTACCTGGGCCTCCGAGGCACACCCGAGGAGGTGGGCCTGCCCGCCACCAACGTGTGGGTCCACGCCGGCTATGACCACGACGCGAACCTGCGCGCGTTCAGGGCTGACGCCTCGGCGCCGCTTCCCGTCGTCTACCTGAGCTCCTCCTCCGCGAGGGACCCCTCGTGGGCTCAGCGCCACCCGGGGCGCTCCACGCTCACCGCCCTGTGTCCCGTGCCCTACTCCTGGTTCGAGAAATGGGAGGGCACGCGCTGGCATCGGCGAGGGCCCGAGTACGAGGCCCTCAAGGCCCAGCTCTCCGAGCGACTGCTCTCCGTCGTCTTCGCCCAGTTCCCTCGGCTGCGCGGGAGGGTGGAGCACCAGGAGTTGTCCACGCCGCTCAGCACCGCGCACTTCTCCAATCGCTTGCAGGGCTCCATCTACGGACTGGAGCACAGCCCGGAGCGCTTCCGGCAACCGTGGCTCCGCTCGCGACTTCCCATCCGCGACCTGCTCCTCGTGGGACAGGACGCCGTCTCCGTCGGCGTGGGCGCATCGCTCATGTCCGGCGTCCTCGCCGCCTCCGTCATCCTGCGACGCAACGTCCTGGGCGACATCGTCCGCCAGTCTTCTTCGCTCCGCGCGGCCTGACGGTCGCGACGCCTCCTTCCTCCACCTCTTCTGACGGCGCCCGCGAACCGGGTGACCGCCGCGCCGGCGCATGTCCGGACGCCCCTGCCTCGCCCGAAAGGACTCACCATGAAGCCCTCGCTCCGATTGCTCCAGACCCTCCTGCGCGGACAGACCCGAGGACGGCTGGGCCCCCTGGAGGAAAGCGTCACGCAGTGGCGCGTCCTGCCCACGGACCTGGACCTCTTCGGCCACATGAACAACAGCCGCTATCTGGCGATGATGGACCTGGGCCGCGTGGACCTGCTCGTGCGCGCGGGCCTCCTGTCGGACCTGCTTCAACACCGCTGGGTCGTCCCCGTCGGAGAGACGTCGCTCCAGTTCCGGGGCTCGCTGCGCCTGTTCGAGAAGTACGAACTGGGCACGCGACTGGTGGCGTGGGACGAGCAATGGCTCTACTTCCAGCAGGAGTTCCGACGTCCCTCGGAGCCCGAGCGTCCGGTGGCCACCGCCCAGGTACGCGCCGTCGTCCGCGACGCGAAGGGCACCGTCCCTCCCTCCCGCATCATCCAGGGTGTGCTGGGACATGAAGCCCGCAGCCCGGAGCCCACCGAGGAGCTGCGCCGCCGCTTCGGTTTGAACCCGCCTCGCGCCAGTGCCGCCGTCATGCCCGGCGCCGCGCGCGAGCCCCTGGCCATCGTCGGCATCGGCTGCCGGCTTCCCGGAGGCATCGAGGACACGGACAGCTTCTGGAAGGTGTTGATGGAGGGGCGCGAGTGCATCGTCGACATCCCCGAGGAGCGATGGGACCCGAAGAAGTTCCACGATGCCTCGGGCCGGGCCCCCGGGCGCAGCCATGTCCAGCGCGCGGGCCTGCTCCAGCAGGACCTTCGCGAGTTCGAGCCCGGCTTCTTCGGCATCACCCCGCGCGAAGCCAACGCCCTGGACCCACAGCAGCGTTTGATGCTGGAGGTCTCCTGGGAGGCGCTCGAGGACGCGGGTGTTCCCCCGAGCGCCCTGGCGGGCAGCCGCACCGGCGTCTTCGTCGGTGGCTTCATGATGGACAACCTCATCCTGCACGCGAGCCCGGACAACCGGGAGCGGCTCGACAGCCACTCGGCGACGGCGAGCACGCTGACGATGCTCTCCAATCGGCTGTCGTACTTCTATGACTTGCGAGGCCCCAGCGTCTCCATGGACACGGCCTGCTCGTCCTCGCTCGTCGCGCTGCACATGGCATGTCAGAGCCTGTGGGCGAAGGAGAGCGACGCGGCGCTCGTGGGCGGCGTCAACGTGCTCCTCCTTCCGGAGACGCAGGTCACCATGTCCAAGGGGAAGTTCCTGTCCCCGCGTGGACGCTGCCACGCCTTCAGTGACCAGGCGGACGGCTACGTGCGTGCCGAGGGCGCCGCGGTGCTGGTCATCAAGCCCCTGTCCGCCGCGCTGCGCGATGGCAATCCCATCCATTCACTCATCCTCGGCACGGCCGTGAATCAGGACGGACGGACTCCGGGCATCACCGTGCCCAACGCGGAAGCCCAGGTGGCGGTGATGCGCGAGGCGTACGCGAAGGCCGGCGTCGACCCGCTGCGTGTCTCGTATGTCGAAGCACATGGCACGGGCACGCCCGTGGGAGACCCCATCGAGGCGAGCGCCATCGGCACGGTGACAGGCGTGGGTCGCACGGATGGAGAGCGCTGCCGGATGGGCTCGGTCAAGACGAACCTGGGCCATCTGGAAGCGGCGGCGGGAGTGGCGGGCGTCATCAAGGCGGCCCTCGTCCTCAAGCACGGCACCGTCCCACCCCACCTGCATCTGGAGAAGGTGAACCCTCGGATTCCGCTCGATGCACTCGGGCTGCACATCCCCACGCGTCCGGAGTCCTTGCCTCGCGGGACGGAGCCGCGTGTCGCGGGCGTGAACTCCTTTGGCTACGGAGGCACCAACGCCCACGTCGTCCTGGCCGAGCCGCCCCCGCGCGTGGCCACCCTGACACCCCGGCGCGCCGAGGGACGCCCTCACCTGGTTCCACTGGGCGCGAAGTCGCCCGAGGCGCTGGCCGAGCTCGCGGGCCGCTACGCCGGCTGGCTGGAGGCGGGACGCGGCACACCGGAACAACTCTGCCGCGACGCGGCCGTGCACCGCACGCACCCGCGCCATCGCCTGGCCGTCCGAGGCACGAACCGGGAAGCCCTGGTGGCCACACTGCGCGCCTTCGCGAACGGCCAGCGCGATGTGCCCGGATTGGACTTCGTCGCGGAGCCGCCCGAGGGACGCAAGCTCCTCTTCGTGTACACGGGGATGGGCCCGCAGTGGTGGGCGATGGGGCGGCAGCTCCTGACCACCGAGCGTGTCTTCCGTGACGCCGTGGAGGAATGCGACGCCCTCTTTCGCGAGCTCTCCGGCTGGTCCATCGCGGAGGAGCTGACGCGGGACGCGGCGTCTTCGCGCATCACCCGCACGGAGGTGGCCCAGCCCGCCAACGCCGTGCTGCAGGTGGCGCTCACGCGACTGTGGGCCTCGTGGGGAATCATTCCCGACGCCGTGGTGGGACACAGCATTGGAGAGGTCGGCGCGGCCTGGGCATCCGGGGCGTTGGACTTGAGGGATGCGCTGCTCACCGCGTTTCACCGCAGCAGGCTCCAGCAGCGGATGGCGGGACAGGGGGCGATGCTGGCCGTTGGACTCGGTCCGGATGAAGCGCTCGACCAGGTCCAGCGCCATGGTCCTGGCATCGCCGTCGCGGCCATCAACAGCGCGCGCTCCGTCACGCTCGCGGGAGAGCGAGCACCGCTGGAACGCGTGGCCGCGGAGCTGGCTTCCACCCAGCGCTTCCACCGCTTCCTCCAGGTGGAGGTGCCGTATCACAGCCCCCTCATGGACCCGCTTCAGGGCGAGCTGCTCACCGCCCTGACTCCGCTGCGCCCCCGCGCGCCGCGCATCCCCATCTACTCGACGGTGTCGGGGCGACTCATGGTGGAGACCGAGCGCCATGACGCGACGTACTGGTGGAACAATGTCCGAGGCTCCGTGCGCTTCGCGGAGGCGCTCCAGCAGGCCGTGGTGGACGGGCATGGAACGTTCGTCGAGGTGGGACCGCACCCTGTCCTGGCCTCGTCCATCCGGGATGTGCTGAGCGCGTCGAAGGCCCGCGGAGAGGTCCTCGCGTCGCTCGTGCGAGAGACTCCCGAGCAGGAGACGATGACCGCCGCGCTGGGGAGGCTCCATGTGCTGGGCGCGGGTGTCTCGTGGCAGGGCTACTTCGGAGCAGGAGCCTTCGCGGGCGCCCCGCGCACGCCCTGGCAGCGCAAGGTCTACTGGGAGGAGAGCCTCCGCTCCTCGCGTCGGCGGCGCGCCTTCGCGGGACATCCAATGCTGGTGGACTCCGAGCCTGGCCCGTCACCCACGTGGACGTCGGAGCTGAGCCTCGCGGCGCTGCCCTATCTCGCGGACCACCAGGTGGCCGGGAGCCTGCTTTTTCCGGGCGCGGGGCATGTCGAGCTGGCGCTGGCGGCACGGCACGCGCTCACGGGAGATGCGCGCTGCTGCATCGAGGAGCTGGAGCTCGCGTCGGCGGTGCTGCTCCGGGAAGCCGCGAGCCCGCGAGTGCGCCTGAGCTTCTCCTCGGAGACCTCCCGCTTCCTCGTCCAGCGACAGGACGAGGAACAGCAGCCCGTGGTCTGCGCGCGAGGCAAGCTGGTCTCCTCGGGGCGGGGAAGCCGCACCGTGGACGTGGTGACGCTCCAGGCCAGGCTGTCGGACCTGACGACACCCGAGGCGCTGTACGCGTCACTGGAGCGCCGAGGGCTGCGCTACGGCCCCGCCTTCCGCGCCGTGGTGGCATTGCACCGCGCGCCGGGGGAGGTGCTCGCACGACTTGCCCTCCCCGACTCCGTGGACGAGCGCGGATACCACCTGCACCCCGTGTTGCTCGATGCGGCGTTCCACAGCCTCATCGCGGGAGCGACGGAGGATGCGCACCACGACATCGTTCCCACGGGCATCGAGCGCATCCAGTTGCTCGCACTCCCGGGTCGGAAGCTGATTGCCCACGGGCGACTCCTGTCCGTGAGCGGAGGAACCCTGCGCGGTGACATCACGCTGATGCACGAGGACGGCACCGTCGTGGCCGAAGTCACCGGCTTCACCTGCCGCCTGTTGCCCCGCGCCGCTTCGGACGAAGAGACGCTCCTGGAGCGCTCGGTGTACCTGCGGCGGTGGGAGCGAATCGAGCCCTCGGAGCCGGAGGTGCGTGAAGAGGTCACGTGGGTGGTGCTCGGCGGCTCCCTGCCCGAGTCAGGGGCGCGTGGCTGGCACCATGCCTCTGACACCTCGGCACTGGAGACCGTTCTCGGTGCGCGGATGGAGCAAGAGCGGGTGCGGCTCGTGGACTTGCGCTGGCTGGACTCAGCGCCCGAGAGCGAGGCTCCGGTGACGCGCGGAACGGATGCTGCGGATGCCCTCCTGCGCATGGTCCAATCGCTGCGCCCAGGGCGGGTCGAGCGCTACTACCTGGTCACGACGCGCGCCGAGTCCGTGCTCGACGAAGCGGAGGCAGCCTCACGGGTTTCCGAAATCCACTCCGTCGCGCCGACACAGCCAGACGTCCCTTCGCTGGAGCACGCGCCACTGCTCGGTCTTGCCCGTACCGCCATGACGGAGCGGCCGGAGTTCGGCTCGGCGGCAGGCATGGCGCTCGGCGCAACACCTCGCCCCTTTGCGCCGACACCGTCGGACCTCCCCTCGCTGGAACACGCACCACTGCTCGGGCTGGCCCGTACCGCCATGACGGAGCGGCCGGACCTTCGCCTCACCTGGGTGGACCTGGACGCGACTCCGTCGAGCGTGGAGGCCTTGCTGGTCCGCCTGAGCGGGCTGGGCACGGAGCAGGAGGTCGCCGAGCGCGGTGGGCTGTTCCACGCCTCGCGCCTCGTGCGCGGCTCTCTCATGACGTCGTCCCCCGCCCTCTCGCGAACCCAGCCGCTGGAGCCGGTTCCCGCGGGGATGGGCCATGAGCTGGTACTGGGAGAGGAAGGCCGACTCGACACACTCGGCTTCGTCGCGAGAGCGCGCCGCGCTCCCGATGCCGGTGAAGTCGAAATCGAGGTGGAGACCACCGCCCTGGGCTTCAAGGACATCATGAAGGCCCTGGGCCTGCTCTCGGCGCGTGTGAAGCAGAACACCTATATCGGCGACGCCATCGGCATGGAGGGCGCAGGACGCATCAGCGCCGTGGGTGCGGGAGTGACGGACTTCGCCGTCGGAGACCGCGTCTACGGCGTCGCCCCGCGCTTCGTCGCGTCACACGTGGTGCTGCCCGCCGGCCACGTGGTGAAGCTCCCCGAGCACCTGTCGTTCGAACAGGGCGCCAACCTCATCGTCTTCCTGACCGTGTATCACTCACTGGTGCGCGTGGCCCGGCTGCGCCGGGGCGAGCGAATCCTCATCCATGGCGCCACCGGTGGCGTGGGTCTGGCGGCCATCGAGGTGGCCCGGTGGTGTGGCGCGGAAATCATCGCGACGGCCGGCAGCGAAGAGAAGCGTCAGTACCTGCGAGACCAAGGCCTCACCTACATCAGCAACTCCCGGGACGTGAGCTTCGCGGAGGACGTGCGCGCCTGGACGGGCGGGCGCGGAGTCGACGTGGTGCTGAACTTCATGCCCGGCGAAGTCATGACGCGAAGCCTCGACTGTCTGGCGCCGTTCGGCCGGTTCATCGAGCTGGGCAAGGCCAGCTTCGAGCAGGATGAGCTGCTCCGTCTGCGCCCGTTCAACGAGAACCTGATGTACGCGGCCGTGGACTTCGACCGACTCCTGGAGAGCCGACCCGAAGAAGTGCGCGAGCTGTACCAGGAGGTGATGCAACGCTTCGAGGAGGGGAGCTTCCGTCCCCTGCCCTCGCGCTCCTTTCCGGCGAGTCAGGTGGAAGAAGCCTTTCGGGCCATGGCGCGCGGCAAGCACATCGGCAAGGTGTGCATCTCCCTGAAGGACCCGGCGCTGCGTGTGCGTCAGCCCGCGCGGCGCGAGCGACTCGCACCGGACGCCACCTACCTCGTCACCGGCGGCCTCGGAGGGTTTGGCCTGGAGGTGGCGCGCTGGCTCGTGGAGCAAGGAGCGCGGCACCTGGTGCTGGTGAGCCGCAGGGGGGCCCAGTCCGAAGAAGCACGTGAGGCCCTTGCCGCATGGAGTGCTCAGGGAGTGGTGGTCCATGCGCTCGCGGCGGACGTGGCCCGGTATGCGGACCTGGAGCAGATCTTCGCGCGGCTCCATGCCGAGCTGCCGCCGCTGCGAGGTGTCTTCCATTGCGCGGTCGCACTGGACGACAAGCCCCTGGAGCGATTGGACCGGGCCTCGCTGGAACGGGTGATGGCCGCCAAGGCACAGGGAGCCTGGAACCTGCACCTCATGACCCGAGCGTTGCCACTCGACCACCTGATTCTCTTCTCCTCCATCTCTTCGCTCATCGGCAACGCGGGACAGGGGAGCTACGTCGCGGCCAACAGCTTCCTGGACCAACTCGCGGTGTACCGCCGCAAGCAAGGACTGGCGGCGACGGCGATTCAGTGGGGTGCGCTGGGTGAAGCCGGGCTCGTCGCGCGCAATGCCCACGTGGCGCAGCACCTGGAGCACCTGGGCTTGCGAGGCTTGTCCACCCATGCCGCGCTCCAGGCGCTCGGACGCGTCCTGGACACCCCTCCCGTGCAACTGGCCATCGCGGACGTGGACTGGAATCGCCTGGGCGCGGCGCTCGTTCCCTGGAGCGGCTCACGCCGGCTCGTCGGACTGCTGGAGACGCCGGAGCCGTCTGCAGGCGCGGAGCGGAGTGGCGGGCTCATCGAGCGCGCCCTGGGAGGGCTCGATGACGAGGCCCGCCGCGAGTTCATCACCCGGACGCTGTCTCGGATCGTCGCGAGGGTCATGCGCACGCAGGACGGGGCGCTGAACACGGCCCAGCCACTGCGTGAACTGGGAATGGACTCCATCATGGCCCTGGAAATCGTCACGGCCATCGAAGGCGAGCTGGGCGTGAAGGTCTCCACGATGGAAGTGGTGAGCGGCCCCTCCCTGCGCGAGCTGTCCACCCTGATGCTGGGACAGGTCCAGCGCGCGCAGTCAGCCGCTTGAGCTTCACGGACTCAGGGCACCGGAGCGCGCTGCTGCGCGAGGAGCCAATCCCAGAACGCGTAGTTGTTGTACTGCTGCGTCCAGCAGTCGTGGGCTGAGCCCGGCAGCACGGTGAGGCGACCGATGGCCGTTCCGGTCGCCACCACCCCGGCCTGTGACGTCCACGTGGGGCTGGATGCGCCGGGGAACAGGTACGTCTGCGTCGTGGTCGACTGAGCCACCGCCACCAGTTGGAACTGTCCGTAGTTCTTCGTCACGCCCTGCATCCAGGAGCGCTCGGCGGACAGCGACGAGCCGTCCGCATACGAATGCACCGCCCACACGGGCACGTTCAACAACTTGGTGATGGTGGGGCCCGGAGCTCCGATGTTGGTGGCCATGGGCGCGAGCGCCGCCAGCCGGTGGCCGTACTCATACGCATACTTCCAGCTTCCGTAGCCACCATAGCTGAGGCCCGTGAGGTAGATGCGCGTCGGATCCACTCGGTAGTTGGCCACCAGGAAGTCGACGAAGGCGTTCAGGTCCGCTGGCACCCAGTTCGTCGGGGCGCGAGGCGAGAAGACCATCACCTGCTTCTGGCCGAAGTACGCCTTGCCCTCGCTCGTGGTCCGAATCTTCTTCAGCGCCCCATGCCGGGAGACGACCTCCAGCAGGTTTGCCTCCGTGGTGGAGGTGCCGAACTCCGTCAGGCCATTCAAGTGGATGATGACCGGATACGAAGTGTTGGGGGAGGTCAGGTAGCCGGGCGGCAGGTACTCGGCGTAGCCATAAATCGCCCCTGTGCTCGCGGGCAGTCGCGCCACGACCTGGTCCTCGGTCGTGATGACGAGCCTCGCGGACTGCGCACCCCACTGTTCAGTCCCTTCATCCTCGACGCCGCCTCCGCAGGCGACGGTCCACATCGCGATGGACAGCGCAATCACTCCAAGCCGCATGGTGTTCTCCCTCGATGAGCGCCTGAATCCTCCTTGAGTCTGCACAACCCGAACCCATGGCGAAAGTCGACCGCTCGAAACCAAGGAGACCACTACAACTCAGGTGCAAATGTTTCCAGGAGCCAGCAGTTTCGGATCACACCCACACACAACCCTCCAGCAATCCCTTCATGCGCTGTCGGTCGAGCGACAGTCCCTGGAAGCTTCCTGTCTTGGATTGACGCCCTTCGGGCGCATCATTCCCGCCGCCTCACACCCCAGGAGTGACTGATGATGCGAAAGCTGGTTGCTGGAGGAGCGATGATGATGGCCCTCACCACGGGCCTGTTCGCCACCACGTCCATGCAGTCTCCACCGCCTTCCGTAGGCGGCGCGTTTGCCGAGGACCCCGCCACGCTGACGTCAGGCGAGCAGGCGGGATTGATTGGCAGATGTTCGGTCGACGGTTCGTTCTGCATCAACACGGCGGATTGTCAGCGCCGTGGCATGGGCACCTGCGGCTGACATCTCGGGATGACCGCAGGAAGGGACTCGCACAAAAGTGCGAGTCCCTCGTTCCTCGAACGTCCTGGGCTCGCGCCCCTCCGGAGCGGTCACGACTACAGTTACTGCATTGCAAGAATATCAAAATTGCCGTCCACGCCGCTCCAGTTCCTTGCAAGAGACCCGTTGAGTGACTCGAGTGCTTGCAGCGCTTGACCGGACAGTGTCTGTCACGCCAGTTCGCAATCTGGGACGCAGTACCTGACATCGATGAGGGTGCGCGTCTGCGTCAGATTCGACTGGCAACCCGCGTACAGCGTGGCGGGCTGCCCGTTCTTCCGAGTCGTGCCGCACTTCGCGACACAGGCCTGGACGTTCTCCAGCCAGTACACGAGGTCATTGTTCGGACAGTTGGGTGGAATGCCAATGCCCTGCTCCACACTCACAGGCGCCGTGCTGTCCGGTGCATCGGCGGCGGCCTCCACATCTCCACAGGCCGCGAGGGACAGGAAAGAAAACGTGGTCACCGCGATGGCAAGGCGAGACATGCGCATGTGCGACTCCTTCGGATGAGAGGAGTTGCCATGATGGACGCCACCCTCGCTTCGGCCCAGGCACCCCTGCCCAGGACTGTCGCGCCGAGCACGCCACCACCCAAGTGATGCATTCGGGTTGGAAAGCTGCGCGATAACGCGCTTCCCCCGCACCACTGGGACTTGTAGGGTGCCATCTGCCATGCGGCGGCTTGGATACCCAGCGGGTAGACGGTCCGTGGTGACACGGTCCGCTGCCTCTCCGGGGTACCCCCGGGGAATGATTTCGAGGAGCACAGCCCCACGCGAGGCCGGGACTGCGGCGAGCCGCAGTGCGGGCCACGCCAGACGGGACAGGTGGGTCCCAACCGCCGCATGGCGCACGAGTGAGGCATGAGCAAACGGATCGCCGTGGCGAATGCGCTCGCATCCGCCTTCCTCTCCGGGCCCTGGACGACCGCGGGACTCGTCGAACGCGGAGCCGAAGTCATCGGTGGCCGGACGCCGTGGCTCCTCTCGGTCGTACGGAGCACACGACGGTTCTTCCCTCGGCCACCGCACGCCCGCTTCGAACTGCTCGCGGAGATTCTCGCCACGCGTCCCGCCCTTCAGCGGGCCTGCGGCAATCCCCACGCTCCCGTGAAGATTCTCCACTGGGTCGCCACCGAGCCGGAAATGGGCCGCCAACCGTGGCCCGTTCCGTCACTCCCAACCCAGGCGGAGCTCACAGACTGGCTCGGGATGACCGACGCGCAATTGGGGTGGCTGGCGGATGCTCGCGGACTCGAACGCATGACCCCGCCAGGGCAGTGGCGGCGCTACCGCTACACCTGGATTCCGAAGCGCAGCGGCGGTGAGCGCCTCCTGGAACAACCCGGGCTGGACCTCTCGCGGCTCCAACGCAAGGTGCTGCACGGCATCCTGGATGTCATTCCGCCCCATGAGGCCGCATACGGGTTCGTCGCGGGCCGAGGCGTCCGCGGCTTCGCCGAGCCCCACGTGGGGCAGGCCGTCGTGGTGCGCGTGGACCTGGAGGACTTCTTCCTCTCCGTGAAGCCAGCGCGCGTCTGGGGGATGTTCCGCGCCGCGGGTTATCCCGACGACGTGGCCACGACCCTCGCGGGGCTTTGCACGACCCGAACGCCCAGCGGAGTGCTGGAGCAGGCCCGTCGGGCGGCGGATGGAGAAGCGCTCACCGCTCGCTGGCGACTGGCACGAAGGCTCGAGTCCCGGCACCTCGCCCAGGGCGCACCTACGTCACCTGCCCTCGCCAATCTCGCCGCATACCGACTGGATGTTCGTCTGTCGGCGCTCGCCTCGGCGCTGGGGGCCCGCTACACGCGCTACGCGGACGACCTGGCGTTCTCCGGAGGTGACGCCCTGGCGCGAAGCACCGGGCGACTGCTGCGATGCGTGGCGCGAATCGTCCGGGAGGAGGGCTTCACGGTGCGCACCGAGAAGACTCGCGTGATGCGCCGGGGTCGCCAGCAACGACTGGCGGGTGTGGTGGTCAATGAGCACCCTTCCGTGCCTCGGGCGGACTACGACCGACTGAAGGCCATCCTTCACCTGTGCCGCACTCGAGGGCCCGCGAGCCAGAACACCGGGAGCCATCCCGAGTTCCGCGCGCACCTGCTCGGCCGGGTGGCCTGGGTCTCTCAGCTCAACCCCACTCGGGGAGCCAGGCTTCGCGCGATCTTCGAACAGATTGCGTGGGAGTGAGGTCCCCGGTTCTTGAGTCACCCCAGGGATGAAACTCCACACCACGTGGCGGGATGAAGCGCGGGCCTGCCTCGGCGGTCCGTGGCTGCTCCTGGCGTCTCTGCATGCTTTGGGCCGAGAATCGCGGGCGTCGGCGCTCTTGAGGCGTCGCCGTGCACCCGGCGGTCCGCCATGGCCAACGCAGCCTCCCAGCTCACCGTCCTCCAGCCACGTGCCCTCCTGGCGCGACTGCGCGACGCCGCGAACCTGCTGGCCTCGCTCGCGCCCGGCACGCTCTTCGCGGTGGCGCTGGCGCTCGTGTCGAGCCAGCCGCGCTTCTCCTGGCTCACCGAGCCCCTGCGCTACCCCTGGGAGCTCTGGGTGGTGGCCCTCGCCGGCACGACAGCGACGGTGGCTGGGGTCGCGGACTGGCGATACCACCGCGTGGCCCAGTTGCGAGTCGGCCCCAACGAGCACCGCGCGGAGTTCCTCGCCCTGGCGGGTGGCGGCTTCCCGCTCTTCCTGCTGATGTGCGCCGCCTCGGTGGCACGCCGCCCGCTCGCGTTCCTGCTGCCCGTGCTCATCGTCCTCATCGGGACGGTGGTCCTCATCTGCTACGACGAGTTCGTCTTCCACCGTCGGCGGTGCGATGCCTGGGAGGCCCTGCTGCATCGGATCCTGCTCGGCGGCCATGCGACCGCGTTCCTCGCCTGGGCGCACTTCTGCTTCGTCCGCGAGGGCCTTCATGGCTGACCGCCCGCGCTCCCCATGGCGACGCGGCACCGAGCTGCTGACACGCGCCGCCCACCTCTACGACGCGCCGGGCTCGACGCTCGCCCACGAGGCCCGAGGAGCGTGGCGTGGGGGCTTCGCCAGCAGCGCGACGTGGATGGCACAGGCGCTCGCCCAGGTTCGAGGACGGCCCGTCCTCGCCGACTTGCCACACGCGGGCAGGTGGGGCGCGCTCAAGTACGGCGGGGCACTCCTCGCGGCCCTCGGTTGCTGGGGGCTCGCCGTCGTCCTCGGACTGCCGCACGCGCTCGGCTTCGTGCTCGCGGTGCTCGCGTTCTACGCCGCCGAGGTCCAGGGACTCTTCCTCTTCCCCCTGCTGATGGATGGCGCCGAGCACCCCTGGCGCAGCGGACGCGCGTTGCTTCGCCGAGCAGGCGGTACTGCGGGCGCCGTGGGTACGGTGCTCATGCTGGCGGGAGTGATGCTCCTCGGGGGGCTGGTCGGTCGCGGCTGGGTCCGCTGCTGGTGCCTGGGCTGTCTCGCGGTGGTCCACTGGTACGAGGACCTGCGAGCGTGAAGCTCACGGAGCTCTGGAATCGCGGCCTCGCCATCGCGATGGACGCCGTGCGCGTCAACACCGTGGCCCTGGAGGTCCGACCGGAGATCTCCCTCTGGCACAAGCAGCGCCGACCCGGCATGGGCGCGGTGATTGCCGCGGGCAATGTCTTCCTGCGCCTGTCTCGCAGCCACATCCGGATGTTTCCCTCGGCGAAACGCTGGCGGGACTGGGAGCTGGACTCCTTCGCGCTCCTCCACCCGGACCGCGCCGCCGAGGCACGTGGGGGCCGTGCCGTCGCACTGGAAGCCCTTCCCGGTGAGCGCCTCGACCGACTGCTCGCGCAAGGCCGACTCACCCAAACCATGGTCGAGGCTGCCGCGCGCGAGCTGCATCGAGCCCATGCTCTGACACCACCCCACGCCTCGCGCCCGTGGTCCCACGGCGATGCCCACCTGAAGAACCTCCTCTATGACGAGGCCGGACAGCGCGCGTGGCTCATCGACTTCGAGACCGAACACGACGCGCACCTCGCCACCGCCGAGCGCCACGCGGATGACCTGTTCGTCTTCCTGCTCGACCTGGGCGGACGCGCGACTCGGGAGCAGGCCCTCCCGTTGGCGGTGGCCTTCCTGCGTGCCTATCCCGAGCCTCACGTCCACAAGGCCCTGCGAGCCCGCCTGCGGCCACCTCGCGGACTGGAGCGAGCCCTCTGGAAGAGCCGCTCACATCACCTCCCGGAAGCACGGCTCCTGGAATGGCTGGAGCACCTTCGCCAGGAGGTGACGCGGATGAAGTCGACCTCGGGCGCGGAGGACGCACCGGAATCCCGCCCCCTCGCGACCTGACCTCGGTAATCCGCTCTACTCGCGCGGCGAGACCCGCGGGGCCACGTCCTGCCGCCGCCACAGGGGCTTCACCGGCACCCGCTCCAGGATGCCGGAGCCGAAGACCCGGTCCAGCTCCAGATAGTCCATGTGCACGTAGCCGATGTGACACCCGCACGTCGTCTTCGCGCACGGCCGAGGCCTCAGCGACTGGTCGAAGTCCGGAGCGTAGATGTTCCCAATCGGCTCATCGATGAAGTGACACCGGCGCGCCGTGCCCTCCCCGTCCACGGAGATGACCGACTCCCCTCCCCGGCACGCGCGGCCCAGGCTGGGATGCCGCACGTTGTTCACGGGAAACAACGGGTCCACGGCCGTGAAGCGCGCCACGTCCTCGGGTGAGTACGGCTCCTCCTGCCCGTCCTTCACCGCGTTGATCCACAGGTACGTGTCGTCGGACAGCTCACGGCGCAGCGCCTCCGCCTCCTCGGCGAAGCGCAGGAACCCCACCATGCCCGCGCTGTGCCGGACACCCAGCGACGTCAGCGCCTCGCACTGGGCCACGAAGCGACGGCGCTTCATCCACTCGGGATGGTACGTCGCCCAGATGCCGAGCTTCTCCGCGCGGCAGTCCTTCACCCAGTCCAGCTTGCACGACAGGTTCGTCTGCGCCGCCACGCGCTCCACATGCGGCAGATGCGTCAGCCGCGCCAGCGCCTGCTGATACCAGGGCCAGATGAGCGCCTCGCCCCACGGCGTGAAGAACACGGACACCGTGTCCCCCGTGCGCGCCTCCACCCACGCCAGGAACCGCTCCAGGTCCGCGCGGTCCTTCGCGAGTTCCTCGTCGGTGTGCTTCCACTTGCCGAAAGGACAGTACTCGCAGCCGTAGTTACAGCTCGACAGCGGCCCTCGGTAGAGCACGGTGAGCTTCATCGCCAGGAGTACTCCTGTGACAGCTCACGAACCCCCGTCGAGTGCAGCCAGGGGCCAATCAAATCCGAGAGCTCCACCCCCGAGGGCGTGAGCCGCAGCGCCTGACCGTCCCGCCGCGCCAGCCCGTGCGCCTCCAGCTCCAGCAGCTCCGGGAAGTCCTCCAGCACGTCGGTGCAGAACTGCTCGTGGTACGTCGCGAAGTCCACGCCCTCCGCCAGCAGCGACAACAGCATGTACCGCCGCCGCCGCTCCTCACCGTCGAGGCGGAAGCCATACCCCACTTCGCCAAAGGACTCCGCCGTGCGCGCGCTGTACGACGCGATGATGGAGCGCACCTCGCGCGAGCCGACGGCGTACTCCGACGAGTAGTGCACCTGTCCCGTGTACGAACGCGCCCCGCACCCCAGCCCCACCATGCCGTCCTCCTGGCAGCGGTACACCGGGCCCCCCGCGTCCGGCGCATGGCTCGCGCGGAACATGCGCATGGACACCTGGGTGTAGCCCTGCGCCAGCAGGAACTCCCGGCCCGCGCGATACAGCGCGATTCGCAGGTCATCCCACGCACGCGCCTTCTTCCCCAGGAACGTCAGCGGACGCACGTAGAGCGGATAGAGGTAGATCTCCTCGGGCGTGAAGCGCAGCGCCTGCCGGATGGAGTACAGGAACGTCTCCACCGTCTGGCCCTCCATGCCGTAGATGAGGTCCAGGTTCAGCGTCGGAAACCCCGTGGAGCGGATGAGGTCCAACGCCGCCTCCACCTGCGCCGTCTGCTGGGGCCGCTTCACCGCGGCCACCTCCGCCTCGATGAAGCTCTGCACGCCGATGCTCACCCGGTCCGTGCCCCGCGAACGCAGCGCCCGCAGCTTCTCCGCGTCCACCGTCTCCGGCGACACTTCCACCGAAACGGGGATGTGGTGCGGGTCCGCGCCCAGCACCTTCTCCGCCAGGTCGAAGACGCGATGCAGCCCCGCGACGTCCAGCAGCGTGGGCGTCCCTCCGCCCACCGCGAGCCGCGCGAAGCTCGCCGTGCCCAGCGCCGCCTTCACCCGGTGCGCCTCGCGCTCCAGCGCCCCGAGGTAGCCGTCCACCACGTCCTGCTTCGGCCCCGCCGCCGTGAAGAGATTGCAAAAGCCACAGCGCATCTCGCAGAAGGGGACGTGGAAGTAGAGGAACAGGGCATCGCGCCGCTCCTCGGCCCACACCGACTCCAGCGAGAGCGCTGGCGTGAAGGGCCGGTAGGCCGTCTTGTGCGGGTAGCCATAGAGGTACGCCACGTAAGGCGTCTCTCCCAGCATCTGCTCCAGGCGCGTCATGGTGAGGACTCTCACGACAGGGTGAACTCGGCGTAGGGCACCGTCCAGACGACGGGGTGACCCACGCGATGACCGTTATAGCCGTCCTCGCCGTAGGCCGTGCCGTGGTCCGAACAGACAATGCAGAAAGCCGGCCCCCGGCGCCGCAATGCGGCGAACAGGGGTGGAAGCTGACTGTCCACGTATTCCAGGGCTGCCGCGTGGGACGCGACGGAATCCTCGGAGGCCCCGGCCAGGTAGTGGCGGTTGGGCTGGTGCAGCGCGGAGACGTTGAGGAAGAGGAATACGCGCTGCTCTCGAGGAAGAGCCTCCAGGCGCTCGACGGCCAGGGACACCTGGTGCTCGGTGGAGCGAGGCTCGCGCACCCCCAGCTCGGGGCCCCAGTGGCTCTCCGCGAAGAGGCCCGGCAGCACGTTGCCCAGGGGGTTGAGCTTGTTGAAGAAGCCCACGCCGCCGATGCACACGGTGTGGTAGCCGCGCGCCGACAGGCCCGTGACGAGGTCCGGCGCGTCGAGCACACAGGTGCCCTGCCCCGTCGTCTCACTGCCCTCGAAGCGCATGGAGAACAGCCGCGAGTGCCTGCCAGGGCGCGCGGGGGTGGGCAGGAAGCCGGCGAAGAACGCGTGGTGCGCGGCGTACGTGAAGCTCGCGGGCGAGTGGCGCTCCTCCCACTGTCCTCCCGGCATCAGCGCGGCGAGGTGGGGAATGCGTCCCTCGGTGGCCAGCCGTGTCGCCACGTCGTGGCGCAGGGTGTCCAGGGTGATGAAGAGCAGGTCGTGCGAGCCGACCACCGTGTTCATGTCCATTGCGAGAGCACTTCCACGAGAGCCTCGTGTCGCGAGGTGATGCGCTCCACCGTGAAGGTCGGCGGCGCCAGCGCGGCGGGCCACTCCCGTCCATGGGAGACCCAACACGTGGCGAACCCCATCCGCGTGGCGCCGACGATGTCCCGCACCGGGTCATCCCCGATGTGGAGGACCTCCGACGGCTCGCGATTCACATGCGCCAGCGCCGCCTTGAAGATGGCCGGGTCCGGCTTCTCCACGCCCACCTCGCTCGAATAGAAGCCCTCTGGAACAGAGTGGTAGAGGTCCGCGTGAAGCAGCTTCCTGCGCTGCGTGCCGGAGAAGCCATTGGAGACCACGACGACGGGCTGGCGCTTCGACAGCTCCCTGAGCCAGACCGCCAGCTTCGGGTCTCCCACCACGAAGTCCGCGAGGTTCGACTGGAAGTCCGCCCAGAGCGCCTTCGCGTCGAGCCCCGTCTCGAACGTCTTCGTCACGTCGGCACAGAAGGCCTCCCTGTCGCGGCCTCCTCGCTCGTCGAAGGAGCGGAGCGTGACAAGGTCCTCGGCGCGACGGTGCTCGGGAAACACCTCGGGGAACCGGGCCATGAAGCGCTCGAAGTAGCGCCCGAACGCGGCCTCGCGGTCGACCAGGGTGTCATCGACGTCGAAGAAGAGGGCCTTCGGCCGCACGGGCCCGTACTTCCCAAAGGCCTTCGGCTTGTTCATCCACTTCTTGTCCTCGTAGTGGCGCTTGCGTCCCATGTCGGCGTCTCAGCTCGCGATGCGCGAGGCGCGGTCGTAGTCCAGCAGCGCCCCGAGGACTTCTTCCCGGGAGTCCGTCAGCAGCAGGTGCCGCGCGTACTCCTGTCCCTGCGCGAGCTGCGCCAGCAGGGGATAGACGGGGCGCGTCCGCGTCCAGAACTCGCGGCCCAGGAAGATCATCGGACTGATGACGCCGACGCTGTTGTAGTGGTTCTGGCAGGCATCCTGGAAGATTTCCTGGATGGTGCCGGCGCTTCCGGGTGCGTAGACGATTCCCCCTCGGGCGATGGTGAGCAGCCCGTCCTCGCGCACGCTGTTGGCGAAGTACTTGGCGATGTGCGTGGCGAAGGGGTTGGGCGGCTCGTGGCCGTAGTGCCACGTGGGGATGCCCAGGCTGGAGCAGGCGAAGACGTCCTTGGGCTCCAGCGGAAAGGCCTCGCGCACCTGGAAGGCCCGGCCCAGCCAATCCCGGTCCGTGTAGCTGGGGGCCTTGGAGAGGATGGCAAGCGCGCCGTCGAGTTCGGCCCCCGAACGCACCGCGAACCAGGCGCCCAGGTGAGTGGCCTCCATCGCTCCCGGACCGCCGCCGCTGACGAGGAAGAAGCCCGCGCGCGTCAGCTCCCGGGCCAGCATCGCCACCTCGCGGTAGTCGGGCTGGCCGCGCTTCATGGAGTGTCCGCCCATGATGGCCACCACCTTCCGGGAAGGTCCGGAGGCGGCGAGCAGGTCCTCCATCGCGTCCGTGACAGCGTGGTCATGCAGTCGCTGCGCGAGCGTCTCCAAGAGCGTGGGCGGCGTGCCACGACCGTGAGCCTCCCAGTGTCGATAGATGCGTGCGTCGAGCGTGTCCTCGTACGTCTCCGGGCGCATCGGGTCGAAGCCGGCGTACAGCTCCTCGGGAGAGTAGAGGCCGCCCCGGTAGGGCTGGTACGGCACGCCGGTGATGGGAGGGAAGACGAGCGCCCCATGCGCGAGCGCGGCCTGCAGGGCGTCCTTCTCCAGCTCGCACCCCAGGAACACCGTCCCGGCGAGCGCCGCGGTGCTCAGCTCGCGCGTGTAGCGCCGCAGGTCCAGTCCCTGGATGACGACGTTGGCCAGGCTGCTGCCATCGCGAAGGTGCCGCTCGAAGGCCTCGGGAGTCTCTAGCTCAATCACCCGCGAAGGATTCCATGCCTCGGGGCCGGCTAGAAGAGGACAACCATGGTGCCCTGCGGCATTCGCTCATACAGCGCGGCGATATCGCGGGGGTGGAACACGACACAGCCCCAGGACAGCCGACCTCCGCTCTCCTCCAGGGACCACTCCCCTGCCCACCCGTGAAAGCCGATGCCGCTTCCCAGTCGAGTGGTGGCGTCCGTCGCCTCGCGGGCCTCCCAGGCCCGGACGATTCGCTCGCGCGTCTTCGCGGTGAGCCAGCCCTGCTTCACACCCCGGCTCGCGTCCCACGGGTTCGGGTAGTTCACCCGCAGCCAGTGGCCGCCGTAGAACGCGGCGTAGGGCCCGGGGATGTCCCCGCGCAGCGTCTGGACGATAAAGTACATGCCGACGGGCGTGCGGTTGTCTCCTCGCTGCTGCTTGGGCCCCGCTTCCTGGCCAAACCCCACCTCCACGCGGGCCCGCTCGACACCTCGCTCGTAGAGCCGGAGCTGATTCCGCGCGTGGGAGATGAGCACCAGCACCGGCTCGCTCGCGGGTTGTGGCAGGCGGGAATGCTCGGCGGTGAAGCGCCGGGACTCGTCGGCGGACAGGAGGCGGCCGGTGTGCAGCGACACGGCGAGCCGCTCGGACGCGCCCACCTGGCCGAGCACCTGCCCCTTCGTGACGAGCGCGCCGGGACGAAGCGCCACGGACTTCAGCCCCGAGTACTCCGAGCGGGCGCGAAGCAGCTCATGGTTCTCGTGATACAGGTGTTCCAGCGTAACACTGTCACCTCGTGCGCCGACGGACAGCACGCGGCCCCGGGCCAGTGCTCGCACCTCGCTGCCCGGCATGGCGCGCGCGACATCTGGCCACGGCGCGAAGCCCTCCGCCACCGCGTGCTCGGGTCGAAGATACGACTCGAAGACATCCGGCGTGGAGGCGAGTGCGACCTGGGCAAGGCCCACCCAGGCGAGGCACAACAGCGGGAACCAGGAGCGTGGCGCGGCGGAAGTCACTCGCGGTGGACACTCGGCGCTCGCGGACCGTTCCGTCAACTCCCGCGTTTCTTCCAGGGCGGCGAGGTGGACGTCACTCGCGATGGACTCTCGGCACTTGGAGAATCCGTCATCCACTCGCGCGTTTCCTCCAGCGCGGCGCGGTGGACGTCGCTCTCGGGAGACTCTCGGCACTTGGAGAATCCGTCATCCACTCGCGCGTTTCTCGCGGCGCGGCGCGGTGGACGTCGCTCGCGATGGACTCTCGGCGCGTGGAGGGCCTTCCGTTGTTGCCGCCCACGTTCCTCACCGCGCGCCTCCCCGCCCGCTCACTGCCTCAGCGCCGCGCCTCCAGGGCTCGCAGCGCGGCCTGGGCCTGGAGCAGCTCCGGACGGGCATTGGCGGCGGCGGCGTCCTGGGCGGCGAGCTGGAGCTGCCGTGCCGCCTCCTCGCGCTCTCCCAGTCGCAGGTGGGCCCGCCCCAGCGCACAGCGCAGCAGTGACTTCAGCTTCCGGTCCCCGAGCATCCCCGCGAGTTGGAGGCCTCGCACCGCGTCCTCCTTCGCCAGCTCGGGAGCATCCGCCTGGCTGTGCAGGAGCGCGAGCCCATGGTGGGTGTACGCCATCCCTCCCCGGTCCCCCATGCGCGCCTTCAAGTCGAGCGCGAGCTGGAAGTAATGCACCGCCCGCTCCCTGTCTCCCGCGCGCGCATAGGCATCCCCCAGGTTGAACAGGGCCGTGGAGTGCTCCCACGTGTCCCCCGCGCGCTCCGTCCAGCGCAGCACCGCCGCGTACTCCGCCGTCGCCTGTCCGGGACGCCCCTGCCCCATCAGCAGCGTCCCCATGGCCCGGTGCAGCGCCGCCTCCACACTCGCCCGCCCCGGCCCCTCCTGGTACGGCGCCTGGAGCAACCTCGCCCGAGCACTCGCCAGGCGCGCCTCCGCCTCCTCGAAGCGCCCCAGCCCACACAGCGCGAGCGCACACAGCGCGTCCAACGAGGCCGTACAGACCAGCGCGTCCGGGCCCGCCGCGAGCTCCCCCACGGCCTGCCCCAGCGACACCACTTCCTCGTAGCGCTCCAGCGACAGCACCACCGCGGCCAGCTTGCGAAGACAGTGGAGGTGCTCGGGCGTCGCCAGCACCGCGCGAGGATCCTCGAGCGAGATGGCGATGCGCCAGGCGGACTCGGCCTCCGCTCGCTCTCCCGCCAGCCGGTGCGCGTCCCCGATTCGCTCCCACAGCACACGGGACCACTGGCGCGCGGCGTCCAGCGACAGCGACGCGGCGACGTCCAGCGCGACGCGGTACACCCCCAGCGCCGCCGCCGGCTCCAGCGCCGCGAGGCTCCACGCGGCGACCTCCAGCAGGTGCGGCAGCGCGCGCTGGGGCACCTTCGCCGCGAGCCAGTGGCGCACCACCTCCGCGCAGGCCCGCCGCCGCGACTCCGCGGGCAGGGCCTCGTACGCCTCCGCCGCGCGCCGATGCAGCGCCAGCCCCTCCGCGTCCGACGAAGTCACCTCAGGCGGCCCTGGTGGCCGAGCCCCCACCGCGTACCGCCCCCCCGAGACGGGCCTCAGC
>NZ_VIFM01000113.1 GCF_006636215.1 Myxococcus llanfairpwllgwyngyllgogerychwyrndrobwllllantysiliogogogochensis
GGCGCCCTCCCGCCGAAGCCGACATGCAGCGATATTTCGGCACCACTCCTCCCACCGTCCACCGCATGGTGCTGGAGCTTGAACGCCGGGGGCTCATCCGGCGCAGCGCCGGACAGGCCCGCAGCATTGAACTGCTGCTGGCCCCGGAACTTCTGCCCGTCCTACGCTGAGTCGCTCAAAACCAATCGGTCAGAACCTCTGTGCCGAGGTACTAGGTTGGACGCCGCTGCGGAGGGACTCGCGCGGCGATGCGAGGAGCGGGATGGCCGGTCGCGAAGGGGCTACGGGAAAGAAGGCGCGGAAGACATTGGGACGCCCCGCTCGGCTGTCCCTCCCCCTCGTCACCGAGGCCGCCGCGAAGCTCGTGCGGGAGAGTGGGCTGAAGAGCCTCTCGATGCGCGTGCTGGCGGAACGAATCGGCGCGACCCCCATGGCCGTCTACAAGCACGTCGGAGACCGCGAGGAGCTCGTATCGCGGGTCGTGGAGCACGTCTTCGAGCAGCTCTCGCTGCCCGATGATTCGCTCGCGCCGCTGGACTGGCTGCGGGAAGTGGCGCTGCGCGTCCGCGTGCTCGGCCTGACACACCGGGGAGTGATGGACTTTCTTCTAGAGGAGGGCCCGGCCGTCCGCGGCGCGCTCCTCGTGTTGGAGCGCACCGTCAGCAAGCTCCACGAAGTGGGCGTGCCCTGGAGCGAGGCCGGGGACCTGCACAACACGTTCTTCTCCTGGCTCGCGGGCACCATTCGCCGCCAGGAGCAGTGGGCCGGCAGGTCCGAAGACGCGCCCCCTCCCCTCCAACGCTTCCACGCCGCCGCCCTCGCCCTTCCTTCCAAGGACTACCCCGGTGTGAAGCACACCCTGGCACGCATGCGAGCGCTGGATGTCGACGCGGAGTTCCAGAACAGCCTCGACTTCATGCTGGAAGGAATCGGCCGACGCATCCAGCGTCATCAGGATGAGGCCCCGCCCGCGAAGAAGCCTCGCCGGAAGGCGTGAGCGCCGCGCCACGGGAGAGCGATTGGACGCACCCGGCGGAAGCCAGCGACTCGTGAAGGCAACACCGCGAGGATTCGGTGGGCACCTCGCGGGCAGCGCCTGTCATCAACCGGGGCGAGTGGTGCCGGGTCATTCGTACCAGGTCGGCACGAGCTTCCGGACCTCCGGAAGCGCGGCGACGTCACAAACCATGGTCCACGCGGCGGGCGTGAGCGCACCGTGGCGTGCCTCGCATTCGGTTTCGCCGGTGGGGATGAAGTAGAGCGTCTCCTTCGGCAGGTCGCAGCCGGCGCGGCCTCGGGAGGGGTTTGCCTCGATGGAGGGGGCGAGCGCTTTCACGCGGGCGAGCAGGGCTTCGTCCCCCGTCGGCAGGCAGAACTCCACCGAGCCATCGTTCATGCACCCTGTCTCTCGGCTGAACCTGAGCTTGTGTGTCGGGCAGGCCTCGCCCTGGACAGAGGGGGCACCGGAAGGCCGCGCGCGTGGCGGACCCGGCGACGGGGTAGCGCAGGCCGACAGCGCGGCGAGCAACAGGCACGGCATGGCGAATCGTCTCACGGAGCTTCCTTTACACGCCTCCTTCACTGTCGGGGAAGCGCGAAGTCGCCCGAGAGACAGGTCCACGAAGGCGGGGCCATCCAGTCCCAAAAGACATCACACGACTAAGGGAAATCCACAGGACTGTGACAACTCCACCTCGATGAAGTGACAGTCCAGGGGGTGCGGGCCAAGGCGGAAGAGTGCTAAACCCAACGAAGTCTCACAGCGGCCTCCACGGCCACGAAGCGCTCCACCCAAAACCAGCCGTCCACGCAGCCCGAAGTTCGCTCCACCCGTCACGCTCATCCGCGACGAAGAACTCCGTCCATACAGCGACTGTCCATCTCCAGGGGCACGGGGGCAAACCACAAGGGGAGACACGACATGCTTCAAAGCATGAGTCTGCTGTCGCTATGCCTGCTCACCAGCCTGCCAGCAACACCCGTCACACCTGGAGTCACCGCGGCGCCACAACTCGAATCGCCAGACAGCCCATTCTCCCTGCTCCCCGTCCCTCCACGCGTCCCAGCGCTGCCCTCCGCGACAAAGACTGAAGACACCGGGCCCGCTCGCACGATGCTCCCGGAAGACGCGCCCAACTGGCTCCAGATGCGCGGCACCAGCGGCCTGGACCAGGGAACGGATGTCGCGGCGTCCTGCGAAGGCGTCTATGCGGTGGGCTACACCACGGGCAGCTTCGACGGGAGCACCACTGCCGTCGGGAGTGACTGGTTCCTGGCCAAGTACAATCTGGCGGGCGCGTTTCAATGGGCCCGCCAGCATGGCGCGCCCGCCACCTCCGCCAACCCCAACCCCGCGGACTTCGCCGAATCCATCGCCACCTTCGACGTCGGCGGTCGATGCAACGACCCCGTCATCTATGTCGCCGGATACACCTCGGGCAACCTCGACGGGAACACGAACGCGGGCAGCTCCGATGCCTTCCTGACGAAGTATGACAAGAAGGGGACCCGCATCTGGACCCGGCTGTTCGGCACCCCGACCGCCGACCGCGCGACCTCCGTCGCCACCGACAAGAACGGCAACATCTACATCGTCGGGTATTCAGCCACGAGCTCTTCGGGGACCGATGCCTTCGTCGTGAAATACGACGCAGCGGGGACCCTGCAATGGTCGAAACCGCTCGTCAGCAGCAACAACAAGAACGACCAGGCCCGGGGCGTCGCCACGGACGCCAATGGCGACATCTACGTGGGCGGCCACACCCACGGCAATCTCGGGGGAAACAATACGGACAGCAGCAGCCTGACCAGCGACGTCTTCATGGTCAAGCTGGGCCCAACGGGCACCCAGATATGGGCGAAGCAGTTTGGAACCACCACCCAGGATGTGATGGAGGACCTGGCCACCTCGCGACGACTCACCGGCGAGATTGATATCTATCTGGTCGGCTACACCATCGGGAGCTACGCGGGAACCAACCCCAGCGCCGAGTACGATGCCCTGCTCCTCAAGTTCCGGCCCGACGGCACGGTCCAATGGCAGCAGCAGTTCGGAACCGCCGGACGGGACATGCTGTACGGAGTCACCTCCGACGGCGGCGGTACGGTGTACGTGACGGGCATCAGCAACCACGACATCAAGACCGGCGCCCCGCTTGACAGCGGAGACCTGGCGGAAACCGATGTCTTCATGAGGAGCTTCAGCGCGACCGGAGCCCCGTTGAAGAGCCGGCAGATCGGCTCGACCCACCCGACGCTCCCCAACGCCGAGTTCGACATCGGCGCGGGCATCGCCGTCGACACGGGGGCAGGGGTGTACATCGTGGGCCACACCGACGCGGCCTTCCCCACCCTTCGCGCCACGTCTCAAGGCAGCACCGACCTGCTGGTGTTCAGGTACCTGGAAGGCTGCACCATCACGACTCCAGGCCAATGCCACCTCAGCTATGGCTGGGGAGACCCGCACTACGTGACCTTCGACGGCTATGCCTATGACTTCCAAGGGCACGGAGAGTTCATCCTCGCCGAGTCGACCGTCGGCGACCTTCACATCCAGGCCCGCCAGCTCCCCTGGAACGGCTCTTCCCATGTCAGCGTCTTCAAGGCCGTCGCCGCCAGGCTTGGCACCGAGCGAGTGGCCTACTACCTGGGGGCTTCGCCTCCCTTCAAGATCAACGGCCTCGCGGTTCCCATCACCAAGGAGACCCCGCTGCGCGACGGAGGGCGCATCATCCCTCGGGGGAGCGGATACGTCGTCGAGTGGCCAACCGGAGACCACCTGGTCATCACTCCCGTCGGCTCCTACATGAATGTCGACGTGCTGCTCTCCCCGGCGCGCAGAGGCAACGTCCGGGGGCCCCTGGGCAACTTCAATGGCAACCGCGCCGACGATTTCGTCCTGCGCGACAACACGCCACTCGCCGCGCCTCCGTCGTTCGCGCAGATGTATGTCGGCCCACAGGCCTACGTGAACAGCTGGCGAATCTCCCAGGCGGAGTCACTGTTCGACTATGCCGCGGGCGAGTCCTCCTCCACGTTCACCAACTTGAACTTCCCTCTCGCACCGCCGTCACCCACTCCCGCCCAGCGGCAGCAGGCCCAGCAGGTCTGCCAGAACGCGGGGGTCACCCAGATCGCCACGTTGTGGGCCTGCATCACGGACGTGTTCGTCACCAATGACACCTCGTTCGCCAGCGGCGCCGCGGCCGTCCAGACCAGTGCCCAGACCCAGGGCACTCCGCCTCCTCCCCAGCCCGCCCCCCAGTCCGTCTACCTGGTCAACTTCGAAGCGGGCGCTGGCGCCGGTGAGTGGAGCTCCCAGCTCAGGAGCACGGTGCCCGCGGGAGGCCGCACCTTCCTCGGCGAGTTCAGCAACGAGACCGTCAGTCTCACGCTCCCGTCCCTGCCCCCGCACACCACGGCCACCGTCAGCTTCGACCTGTATGTCATCAATGGCTGGGATGGCAACGGCGCCTTCGGCCCCAGCCGCTTCCGGCTGACGGCATCGGGACTTCCCCTCCTGCTCGACACCACCTTCTCCAACACGCGGAGCAGCCAGTCGTATCCAGGGAACTACCCCGCGGTGAACGCGGCCGGAGCAGGCGCTTTCGAGCGAAACACCCTCCTGTATCCCATGGGGGACTCGGTGTACCGGCTCAAGTACACGTTCAACCACTCGGCCACGAACCTGACGCTGTCCTTTGCCGCGGCGGACCTCTCCGGAATCAATGAAGAGGCCTGGGGTCTGGACAACGTCGAGATACAGCTCCAGTAGCGCCCACCAAGGCAACATGCGGCCCTTCCACTCCGTGGCTCCGGGTGGAGGGGCCCCTTGCCTGGAGCCAATCCCATGAAAAACCATCTCGGGCTGTTGCTCGCGGGGACTTGCACGGCCCTCGCCGCGGGTTGTGGTGCTTCCGAGGAGGCCCTCCTCGAAGGACCTGCCACCACGCGCGCCTCCGCGAGTGTCGAGGACGCCGCCTTCACGACGCTCGACTACCCTGGCTGCGAGCAGGACTATTCCGACCACAACACGCCGGTGCTCTACGAAGGAATCACCACCGAGCGCAAGGCATGCAGTGGCGAGACGTCCACCGTCTTCGTGAACTTCCTTCACGAAGTCCCAGCGGGCATCACCCTCGACCTGTTCCAGGCAAACAGCTTCGGGAAGTTCGGGCTGGACGACAAGCTCGCGCAGCGCGCGCCGTTGCATCTCGTCAAGCTCGACACCTTCGTGAATCCCTGGGGCGTGCCGATAACACGCTATCGGATCTCCATCAGCTACACCCTGGTCGAGTCCGAGTACTGCCGGCATGCCACCTTCTCGGCCGCCTACCAGCTCGCCACCCATTGCCCCGAGCTGCCGACGATTCGCTCACCGCCGCAGACCGACTCGCTCACTCCCAAGACGTACGCGGTCTATCCCTTCACCGTCTCCAGTGCCAGCAACGCAGGCGCCCACAAGTTCGTGGCCATTCCCTCCGTGACCTCGTGTTCCGAGTGTCACAAACCGGCCTTGGGGCCCACTCCCGAGCACGTCTTCGAGTACCGCCGCACCGGCACCACCCCGTGGTCCACCATCACTCGCGGCGACTACCTCGCGTTCGAGGTGACCGTGGCCTCGGCGGGCGTCTACGAGTTCAGGTCGAAGGGCCGGCTCAAGCCCAATGGCAGCTACTCCAGCTACTCCCCAGTCTCCGTCCTGTACGTCCCGTAGCCATGAAGCCAGCCCCTCCAAATCGAGTCAGGGAGTCATCATGAATGCATTCTTTCAAGGCCGGTGCTTGTTCCCCAGAGGTGTCGCCCCCACGCTGCTCGCCGCATTCGTCGGGCTCGTGGGGGGCCTGGCTTGTGATGGGGAGGAGACCCGCCTCTCACACGAAGTGGGCTCACCCGAGGCCTCCACGGACCTGACGGCCGTTGTTTCTCCCATGGCCTCGGAGGCCTCGCTGGCCTCGCTCGCGCCCCGTTGGGAGGCCACCGGGTCCCTGAGCATCGACCGACACAGGGCCGCCAGCGTGCGCCTGAACTCGGGCAAGGTGCTGGTGGCGGGTGGGTACTCGTACAACAGCAGCTCCAACAACTACCTGGCCAGCGCGGAGCTCTATGACCCGGCCACCCGGACCTGGTCCATGGCCGCGTCCATGGCCGTCAATCGCGACGGGCCCGTGGCCACCTTGCTCGCGAACGGAAAGGTGTTCGTCGTGGGCGGCTACACCAGCACGGGCAGGACGGCGACCGCGGAAGTCTATGACCCGGCGACCAACTCCTGGTCCGCCGCCGGCGCGATGCGCACGGCCCAGGAGGACTGCACCGCGACGCTGCTCACCAACGGCAAGGTGGTGGTGACTGGCGGCTACGTCTCCACCCCTGAAGTGTATGACCCGGCGACCAACACCTGGTCTCTCGCGGGAGCCCAGAGTCCGACCCGGTTGGGCTCGACGTCGACCTTGTTGCCCAACGGGAAGGTGCTGCACGTCGGGGGATGGGATGGAGCGACCCACGCCACGGCGCGCCTGTATGACCCCGCCACGAACGCCTGGTCCGCGACCGCGTCCATGGCCACGGCGCGTTGGGACCACACGGCGACGCGCCTGCCCAACGGAAAGGTGTTGGTCGTGGGCGGTTGGGAAGATGTGGCGGCCGCGGAGCTGTACGACTCCACGACCAACACCTGGTCCCCCGCCGGAACGATGAGCACGCCCCGGGCGTTCCACACCGCCGCGCTGGTGGATGGCAAGGTCCTGGTCACCGGCGGCCACACCAGCAACAACCGGAACACACGGCAGTCCGCGGAGCTTTACGACCCCGCGACCAACACCTGGTCCCTCACGGCCCCCATGGCGACCGCCCGCTCCTGGCACAGCGCCATCACGCTCGTCGATGGAAACATGCTCGTCACGAATGGAGGGCGGACCTCCGAGCTGTACACCCTCTCCTCCGCCCCCATGGGCAGGGTCGCGCAGGGCTACACGTGCGGCGCGGCCGACACCTTCACCCCGAGCTGCGTCTACAGCGCGTCCCCGGACGCCACCTATGCCTGGACGGCTCCGTCGACCGGCCTGTTCACCTTCACCACCGCCGGCTCCGACTTCGACACCGTCCTCGAGATTGTCGACAGCACCACGAGCCAGTCGCTCGGCTGCAACGATGAGGCGAACAGTTCGACGTCCCAGTCCTCGCTGACACTCTCACTCGTCGCGGGACAGAAAATCACCGTCAAGGTCGAAGGCTACAGCGTCCACTGCGGCAACTACGCGCTCAACATCCAGTAGCGACGCGTGGGGCGGGAGCTGTTCATCAGCCAACCCGCTGCCGGAACGTGGCGCCTCCGGAGACAAGGCCCACGCCGCGCCAGGACCGCTGCGGCTTCGTCACACAAGCCGCAGTCGCGTCTCCCACCGGATTGAGCCCGTGTCCGAGTCATGGTCTAGGCATCCGCACCATGCGCTCGCAGATGTTGCGGTCCCTCCTCGGACTGATGCTTGTCATTCCCTTCCGCGCCGTGGAGGCCCGGCCCGTCCAGGCGGAAGCCCAGCTCTGGTACACCGTGTCGGCACAGGGCGGCATCGGAGAGCACTTCCTCTACTACCTGGAGGCGCAGCCGCGCTTCAGCAAGGACGACGGCCGCGCCATCCTCCGCTCGGCGGGAGGCGTGCGGCTGTTCCAGGACATGTCCCTGTGGCTGGGCCAGGGCTGGATTCCGCTCTGGGTCTGGGATGGGGACCCCGCGCTGCGGCAGGGTGAGAGCCGCCTCTATCAGCAGTACCTCTACACGCCGAAGCTGGGGTCCGTGCGAGGGACGCTCCGGGCGCGCTTCGAGCAGCGCTTCCTCTCCGGGACGACGGAGGTCTCCCTCCGCGCGCGCGTCATGCTCCGCGGTGCCCAGCCCGTGGCCGCGGAGGGGCGCCTGTCACTGATTCTCTGGGACGAGGTCTTCTACCACCTCAACTCGGTGGAGGGCGGTCCCAGCGCGGGCTTCGACACGAACCGCGTGTTCCTCGGCGTGGGCTGGAAGTACGCAGACCACTCTTCCGTGGAGGTGGGCTACCTCAACGCCTTCATCCGCCGGCCCTCCTCCGAGGCGGATCAACTCATTCACGCGCTCTCCGTCTCCATGCCCTTCAACTACTTGTAGCAAGGCGAACGGCGCTCCGGCCCCATTCCCTCGTGCCTGGGGTGTCTTTGCCCCAGGGGGCAGATGACCGATAAACAGACATCACTGTGTGTTTCCGAAACACTTCGTAATTTCCCCACAATCCGCAGTAATTACGCGGAGCTGCGTGAAGCGCCGTCAACACTCTTTACGCGTTGGAGCGGAACACCTGGAGCACCCGTAGTCCATGTTATACGCCATTTGCGGGTTTCTCACCCTGCGAGATTGCTTGGCCCATCGATTGCTCAAGGCCCGGAGCGCGTCAGGCCGCAGCTGGTGGACACCAGGCGGATGACGCGTCCCCCCGTAGTCTGAATGGACGAGGAATCTCCGATGCCCGTGTTCCAGAAGATGTTCAAGGGAGCTGCTGTCCTCGCGATGACCGGTAGCGCGCTGCTGACTGGCTGCGGCACCGACACGCAGGTCGATGACGCACAGCACGAGCAGGAAATCATCTCCAACCTGGTCGAGGCCGGCTTCCCGGCGAACGACATCATGGTGGCGGATGGCGACGTGTACGTGGGCCGCGACGCCCATGTGACGCTCGAGGCTTCCCGCGAGATGCTGCGGCCCGTCGAGGCCGGCCCGGAGCAGTACCGCACGACCAACCTGGTCGCCTCCAGCATCACGCGCATCTGCATCGTTCCGACGGCCGCGTTCAACGGCTACGCGCGCCTGAGCCAGGGCCTGGACCTGGCCATCGCGAACTACAACGCGCTGGGCCTGAGCTTCACCATGGCGCGTGGCAGCACGGGCACGTGCAGCGCGACCATCTCCGCGCGGACCACGACCGGCACGGGCGGCTCCGCGGGCTTCCCCTCCGGCGGCCGTCCCTACGGCACCATCAACATCGGCACCGGCCTCAACACCTACAGCGTGGGCGTGAACGAGCACGTCATCACCCACGAGCTGGGCCACACGGTCGGCTTCCGTCACTCTGACTATTACAACCGCGCCATCAGCTGCGGCTCGGGTGGCAACGAGGGCACCGCGGGCGTCGGCGCCATCCACATCGCCGGCACGCCGACCACGGCGTCGACGGGTGGCTCGCTCATGAACTCCTGCTTCCGCTCGACGGAGACGGGCAACTTCACCGCCTCCGACCGCACCGCGCTGACCACCCTGTACTAGTCCTGGCGCGCTCCCACGGATTCAATCCTGACGCCGTGGAGGTGCTCCTCGAGGGCTCCGCCCTCACCGCCCGAGCCTCCAGTCCGCGACTCACGTCCGGGCTGGAGGTTCGCGGCTTCATGCGGTGTGGCCCCGTGTACCGAATCAGTTCTCTTCGGAGCGCTGGGACGTCACAAGCCAGCCCTTGCCGTCGAACTGGTAGAACCAGGTGGCGTTGCCCTCGCCCCGGTCGACCAGCCCCTGACTCGAAGCCATCGGGACGTAGCGCTGAAGACAGCTCACCTCGCGCGGCAGCGCCAGGACCTCCCGCACGTGCCCGCCGCGCGTGAAGAGCACCCGCACGGGGACGGACTGGTTGCACGAGTAGCCTTCGCCCGGGAAGGCGTAGTCCGGCGCTCCGTCCTGGTCGAAGTCACCCCGCACGCACGGCCATCCGTCCTTTCGCAGGACGTCCAGGTCCACGCCCACTTCCTCCAGTCGAGGCGCCGCGTCGCCGACCGTGCCCACGCACAAGCACCGGGTGCTCGTCTCCGTGTCACAGCCCTCATCCGCGAGCGCGAGCGCCACGCGTGACGGCGTCTCCTCGCCGCGCAGTGGCGCCTCCGCGCACCCCACGGCCACTGACAGCACAGACGCCCAGATGCAGGTCCAAGGTCGCTGAATCACGTATCGATGCCTCCTGGGGAAGTCCGATTGCAAGCCACGTGCACAGGTCCGTGCGGCCCTGGGGCCACACCTCCGTCGATGGGACAAGGCTCGTGACGCGGTCATGGCCCGCGAGCGCGTGGCGGCGGTTGACGTCCACCCCGTCATGGTCGAGGACGGGGGGATGATTGAACTGCCCCCGGGTGCCTCCATGAAGGACTACCAGCACTACATCCACGAGCTGGAGGCCCTGCATGGCTGGTTGAAGCTGGACCTGGTCCACAACTGCTTCCTCATGGGAGAGGAGGTGGGCGAGGTGTTCAAGGCGGTGCGCCGCCACGAGAAGCTCTATGACGAGGGACGCGGCACGCCCACCGAACAGGCCCGTGCCCATGTCGGCGAGGAGCTGGTGGACGTGTTCAACTACCTGCTGGCCATCGCCAACCGCGTCGGTGTGGACCTGGAGCAGGCCTTCCGCGAGAAGAACGCGCGAAACCAGCAGCGCACCTGGAGCTGAGCCAGGCGCCCCGGTTCAGGGCCCCTCACGTCTTGCGCACTGACTTCTTCTTTTCGCGCTTGCCACCCTTCGATTTTCGCGTGGACCGCTTGTCGACCACCTTGGGCTCGTCGGTATCGCTGTCGTCTTCCCCCTGGCCCCCGCGCGACTGTTGCTTCTGCTCGCTGGAGCTGGAGGAGGCCGGACCGCTCCGAGTCGCGGCGGCTCCGTCGAGAATTCCATCCGCGCCGCCAGCGGACAGCCCCGCGGCCTCGCCGAGCCCATCGCCCACATGGTCCGGCAACCGGGGCTCGGGGACCACGATTTCGGCGGTGTTCCCCTCGTCGTCATACACGGCGGATTCCCAGGCAGCCTCCTCGTAGGCCCGCTTCCAGGCGATGACGTAGGACTTCCGCCAGGCATTGATATAGGCGACACGCTCGGCGGCGTCCGCGCTCCCGCGAGTCGATGCCTCTCTGATGAGGTGGGCACCATCCGTCCGCGCCTGCAGCTGCGTGTAGTGGTCCTCGATATAGGGAATGGCGTCGGGCGCCGGAACGGGAGCGGGCTCATCCAGCTCTGTCTCCTCGAACACCACCTCCCGATACTTCTCCTGGAAGTACCGGGTATAGGTGAGGGCGAACTCCGCCTCATAGGCCTGCCGGGCGGGCGTATCCGTGAGGTTTGTCACCGCGGCGCGCGGAATCTCGCTCAGGACAATCTCCCGGTTGCGCAGGACCGTTTCGTTGGCGCGGTCCGTCTCCCACCTGAGGGGCCCGGATGGGTGGTTCCTCCCCACCTGTTCGGCCAGCTCACCCGCATCGAAGGGTTCGTCCTTGTAGTGGTGGACGAAGTTCGCCACGGGAACCCTGGCCAGATCGATTTCCACCTCGCCATAGCCGCTGAAGCCCACGCCATGATTGGAGGTGATGTCTCCAGGCGTGGACCGGGCCGACAGCAGCTTTCCAACGCCCTTGCGAGTCTGGAGGAAGGACAGCAACCGGGGCTCGTTGGGGATTTCGTCCAGCTGCGTGTTCGCGTGAGTGTTGAGCCACTCCAGGTCGCTCACCTTGCCCTCCCCCACGTTCCGGACCCGCGGCGTCGGCGCTCCCGTGCTCGCATCGAAGTTGTAACCGAGTCGCCCTTCCGTGAGGTGACCCCGATTCATGGGCGTGAGCGCCCGGCCTTCCTTGAGGGCCTTGCGCTCGGGAGGGGTGATGCCGCGCCAGGCCTGGCGCCGAAGCATCCGCCCTCGGACCCGCACGTAGTCCCTGTCGCTGGGCCCCTCCAGGGTGTGTTTCTTGTAGATGTTGGCGACGCCATGCGCGGCCGGAGTCGCGAGCAGATACGCCGCGTTCCCCCTGAGGATGTTTGCCAATGGAGCGCCCTGGTAGGAGATGACATCTCCCGCCACGCTGAAGTCCTCATCGCCCCCCAGACGCGTCACCAGTCCCTGGGGGGTGAGCTCGGCGTTCTCCAGCGCATGGGAATAGGCTGTCTGGGCTTCAATCTCATCCTCGTGTCCGTCGAAGTCGGCGACGGCGGCGGCCTTGCCAGCCTTGACCTCCTCCTTGTACGCCGCATGGATTTCGCGGAGCCGCTGGTGCCCCGCGGATTCGCGAGCCGCATCCTCCACGCGGAGCCCGAACTTCGCGCCGCCCACGCGCTGGATGGGGGCGTTCGGCGAGCGGCCTCCCAGGCTCGCCGCCAGCTTCGCCTGCGCCACCACGCGGGGGCCCTGATTGAGGCGCGCCCCGAGCGCTTGCAGGGCAGCCACCCGGGGATGTGCCCCTCCCTCCATCCGCTCGTCCCGAGAGGTGACCTGCTCGACCATGGGCACGTCACGCCGCGGCTCGAAGCTCTTCACGACACACTCCTCGCGCTGGAGTCCCAAGCCTGACACGCGGGTCTGTCCTCCACCCACGGAGTCGGTGAGGGCGGGACGACCCGGCAGTGCGTGAGCACCCCGCGCTTCCACTGTCAGTACGACGCGCCGCCGCTGACCGCCGGGTGCCCATCTGTGGAGAGACACCAGGGAGGCGAGCGTCGCGCGCGGCCTGGAGGAACGCGGCTGCGTCCCCATGAAACGCAGTGCCGACCTCGCGCCTGAGCGCGGGTTGCGATCCCACCGCTCCACCCAGGGTCGGAAGGGACACGTCGGCGCGCGGTCCGAGCCCGGGCAGCAGTCACGGCCCCCCGCCACAGTCGCGCGTCCGTCCGCCGCTCGAGGCGGGCCGCCTCCTGGGCCCATGGAATGGGGCGAATCAGCCCTCGCCGCGTCCACGGCACGAAATGTGGATTGCAGGCAGGTGGCACGTGCGACGTCCGCCTGCTGGCCCGTTCACGGGGGGGCTGGGCTCGCGCGTCTCCTCAAGGAACCTATTCAACTGGGATGAAGCCGGCATGCCGAGTGTCTACACCGTGTGTTTCTGTGGAACCGCCTGCGCGCGAGACGAGGGCGAAGTCACGCGATATTGGGACTACAAGCTTCTCGGCCTCTTCGCCAAGAACGACCAGCGCCTCATCAGCCACAAAGACATCTTCGACAAGGGGACCGGATACATCCCGGTGCGGCTTCACACGGAGATCTCCACCCACCTCCAGGACACGAAGAAGAGCGTCACCGTTCGAGGTGTCGGCGAGAACGACTGGTACGACCAGATGGACACGTGTGACCCTCTGGACGCCACCCTGCCCGGCGCGCCGGAAGAGTTGCGCAAGTACGCGCGGACCTACTCGGAAGGCAACCAGCGGACCATGGGGGGCCAGATAGCGGGCTGGGCGGATGCGGCGCTCGCACTGCATGCCGCGAGCCGTGCCGCCGCCAGCGGGGCGGAACAGTACAACTTCGTCGGGCACAGCCGCGGCGCGGTCGAATCCATCATGGCCGCCTGGTTCCTGTATGCCTATGGGGGCGAGGCCTGTCGGAACATCCCCATCAACATCTTCGCCATCGACCCCGTTCCGGGCACCGGCGAGTGGTACGGCATCCAGACCCAGCTGCCTCCCAATGTCGTCAACTACGTCGGCGTCTACGCCTGGGACCACCTGGACGTGGGCTTCAGCGCGGTGATTCCCCGGCCCAATGCGAGGATGACCCAGCAACGCGAACACGAGGCCATCGAGGGCCGGGGCCTGGGGAGCACGTGGCAGACGCTCGCCAACAACCGCCAGTTGGCGGACCCCCTCCTCGCCTCCGACCTCCCCAAGCCCGAAGGGTATCGGCTCTACGCGACCCGAGGGCGCCACAGCACCGTCGCGGGAATCGGCACCACCGATGGCCTGTATGACCCGAAGAAGTTCAGCGACGACGTCGCGGCGGTTCCCAGGCTCATCTACAAGATGGCGCGGGGCTACCTGACCCGATGGGGAACGACCTTCCACACGAAAAGTCAGGTCCGCGATACCGTCAGGCAGCTGCGAAAGAGAATCCATACAGCGCATTCTCATTTCGACGCCATGGCGGGCGGGCAGACCCGGACATCTCGTTATGTGTCGCGGCAGTCCGTCCGGCGGGTGTCCTCCATCCACGGCGTCCTGGGCTGGAACAAATACTACTTCGAGGACGTGGTGGGCACGCCTCCCTACAGGCTCGCCTACCCCTGCACCATCGAGCAGACCGGTGGTGGTTGGGTGGACTGGACGTTCCTGTGAATCAGATCGTGGCTTCCGAGGGGCAGGGACAGCTCAGGCGAGGAGTGCGGAGCAGATGAGTCAGATCAACGCGGTGCGAAGCAAGGTCGAACCCCGCTATTTCAATCACCTGAGCGGTGCGAGCTATGTGCGAATCATGGACACGCCTCGCATCTGGGGACTGGACTTTGGTCCCGGCATCATGGACCAGGCTCGGAAGCGCACGAAGGAGTTCGAACGAGCGCTCGTCGAGGTCATCCAGAAGTCGAAGTTCCGCTGTGACGTGGCCTCGCTCAACAGCCCGGACCCCGAATGGGCCAAGGTGATTCTGGGGGCCATGGATGCCGCGCTGAGCGAGGACATGGGCAGGACGAAGCGGACCCAGTTCCGGTTCCTGTTCGGGCAGACGCCCATGCTCCTCATGAACGGCACGGCGCCCCCGCTCATCGACTTCCAGGGCGCGCTGATTCGACTGGTGAGGGCGCGGACGCGCCACTGGAAGATGAAGCCGGAGATCTGGATGGGCCAGTTCTACCGGCTCCGGGAAGGACTCCAGTCAGGGCTCCTCGCGCGCCTCGCGGAGTCCCTGCCAAGCTGGATGGTGTCGGAGGGTGATGACGACTTCACGAAGATGACGTGGAATCACTCGAAGATCATCGCCGTGGATGGCATTGAATCCCTGGTGGGGGGACACAACCTCAACATGGACCTGTTCACCAGCTATCCGCCGGTGCACGACGTGTCGGTCGTCATGCATGGCGAGGCGGCCCTGGGGTCGCAGCTGTACTTGAACCAGATGTGGGCGTGCAAAACGGATGTGTTCACGAAGGAGTATCTGGATGTCGATGCCGGCGTCTGGAAGAACGGCGATGACCACGTCGGCAAGCCTTGGGAGCTCAAGGACCCGCTGAACGAGCAGGATGCCATTGATTACCGGACCGAGCGTTTCGAGGCGCTCGCGCAGCTGCATGGTGGAAGCGTGGAGGACTTCAAGTCCTCTCCCAGCCACTCCAGCAAGAAGCTCCTGTCGGAGTCGGACGAGGACCTGGACGAGGACCTCATCGAGGACGACATCCGGAGGGATGACCTCCAGACCCTCGCCGACCTGGAGCTGCCGGTGTTCAAGGAGAAGAAGTACAGCTCCTACGCCAGCCTCGGTGAGTACAAGAAGGCGACCCGCGTCTTGTCGCTCGGCAAGTACTGGAAGGGTTCGAACCTCGAGGAGGACTACGAGAAGGCGTCCGAGCTGATGAAGCAGGAGTTGATCCAGGGCGCGAAGAGCATCCTCCGGTTGTCCCAGATGGACCTGGTGAGCGCGTGGAAGAAGAAGTGGTCCTCCCACGTCGTCTGCCACTGGATCATGGACGCGCTGCTCAAGAACGAGAAGCTGGTTGTCCAGGTCGTGGTTTCCCCCCTGGACGCCGGCGCGGGCGCGGAGGGCGACCAATATTCGTTCGGCTCGGGCGCGTGTCGCACGTTCGAGCTGTTCCAGTACTACGCGACGCATGCCGTGGACACTGACACCCGGCTGCCAGATGCGGACGTGCGGGAGCGTGCGTTGGAGCGACTGCACATCGCGCCGCTCTATTTCACGGACAAGGTCCCCGAGGAGAGCACCACCGAAGGTGAGACCTATTTCTGGCCCAAGCTCACGGAGGAGGGAAAGACGGCGACCCTGAAACAACCCTCGCTCGCCACGGTGCCACCGGTCAAGGGCGTCATCGGGAGCGCACAGGAGTCGGTCAAGAAGGCCAGCGGCGCCTTCTATCCCAAGGTTCCGTCCGCGCCGGGCAATCACGCGAAAATCATGATTGTCGACGACGAGTCGTATGTCGTCGGGTCCGACAATCTCTATCCAGGCTTCCTCTCCGAGTTCAACTACCTGGTGGAGGGCGCGTCCGCCGTGAAGGACATGCTCGAGTCGTATTGGGAGCCCCTGTGGGACTACTCGGGACTGCACTGTGTCAATCCCCTGTGCGAAGGGGGTTGCAAGACGCGCCCTGAGAAGCCCAAGCCGAAGCTGCCCTCGTTGCTGGGGCCCCGACTCGGCCTCTATTCGTCGCTGCTCGGTGGCAGAGGAGGCAATCCCTTGCTCCTGGCGGGCCTGATGTCGACACCGCTCTTCGGCAAGACAGGCTTGAGCGGCTTCAGCGGAGGGAGTGGCCTGGGCATCTTTCCGCCGCTCCTGAGCAACGACAACCGGGGCAAGGTCAAACGGGTGAAGGTGTCCCAGACCGAGAACCTCGACACCCTCCTCCAGCAGGACGACGAGGCCGCGAAGGTGGGAGTGGTGGAGCGGCAGCTCGCCAAGGAGTCGGTGCCGTCGAGTTCGGAGCCCTCCTCGCCGAAGGCCCAGAAGAAGAAGGACCCGGACGTCCATTCGAACGGCGACAAAATCGAGGACGAGCACTACTACACGGATCGCCAGATCCTCCGACTCATGGAGCACTACATCGGGCACATGCCCAATGTGGTCGTGCGCCCCGGGCTCGGCGCCTACCAGCTCCGTCGCCTGGGGCCCGACGCGTTTGACGATGCCCTCCAGGGCATGGCCGAAGATCGCGAGCCCCGCATCATCGTCCAGCCCTACAACGTCAACGGCAACCACTGGGGGTTGATCTACATCAAGGCGGCGCCGTCACCGTTCGGAGGCAGGGCCCAGGCCCGCGTGCTCTACATCGACCCGCTCAACCCGAGCAGCGTGCCGAATCTCGGTCCCCTGCGGCGCGCGTTCCCGGACCTTGAAGTCGAGCGGTGCGACATCCCCTATCAGAATGACAACCACGGTGGTGGCTTTGGGGGACAGCACAGCTGCGGCCCCTGGATTGTCCACCTGTCGCGGTGCCTCGTGCACTCCGGGAACGCCCTGCCCCTCCCCGCTCCGAACCCCCGCACGGCGGCAATCAAGCTCCGCGAGGAGCACCAGAAGGCCCTGAATGGTCTGAACCAGGGCGGCAGCGACTTCCTCTGAGTCGAGGACGACGTCTCTGGCCGCGCGGCCGCCTCGAAGGGGGCTCCACCGCGCGGCCCGGGGTCCCTCGCGTGGGCGGGCCGGGTCTCAACGTCCTGGGTGAAGCACCCGAGTCCCCCGGAGCCGAAGCAGCCGGGCCCAGCCGCCCTCCTTCATGGCGAAGGCCTCGCCCGTCCATTCCCCCAGCACGAAGGGCTTCCGCACGCGGCTGCAACATGAACTCCCCGGGATGGGCTCTGCCCACAGTTGCGCGCCCTTCAACCGGAGGAAGTGGTTGTAGACCGGGCTGTGCCGAGGCTTGCCCGTCTCTGGAACACCTCCGGTGACGATGAGCACGTCCTCCTTCTGTCCCTCCACGAGGAACCGGCCCTTCGCCAGCCTCGGGCGCCCCTCCGCCAGCGTGATGACCTCCGCGAAGCGCAGATAGTCGAAACCCAGGAGGCTGTAACCCGTCAGCAGATACTCCTGGAGGTTGCCAGGAATCGGGGTGAGTCCGTCCAGGATGGCGTCGAGCTGGAGCTCCTCCAGCGACCTGTCGAGAGCGAACCCGAATGTCCCCTCGGGTGTGAGCCATTGGAGGTACGCGCGGCCTCTCTCCAGTTCGTCCTTCAGGCCTCGCGCGGCGCGCCGCAGGGTCCAGGACCGCAGGCGCCCGTCAGGCGAGGTGACTGTCTCCGCGCACCCGAGGGTCTCCGACTGGAACACCCCTCGGTCGTACCTGGCCATTCGCCGAAGCGCCTGGATGGCCTTGTCCTTCGTCTTCGGCACGCGGACCTTCATCGACGAGGACCGACGCAGGAGGCGCTCGAAGTCCCCCAGGCCACAGCTCGCCAGCTCCAGCTCCGCGAAGGCGACGGCCGCCTTCGGGCAAAACTCACCGAGCACGGACAGGTCCGTCACGCTGGAGATGAGCTTCTGGCAGAGAGGGGAGACCGCTCCCGCATCGGGGGGCGCGGGACAATGGACCCAGACCCAGTTCTGGTTCCCGTGTGTGCCCGACCATCTCCCGATGTCCACGCAGGCGCCGCCATCCGCGGTGCTGAAGACGGGCGCCTGGGGTCCCCGGAGAATCGCCTCGGACAGGTCGAGGGCGGGGTCCACCTGCCACCCCTCGGTGACGTCGGAGAAGGAGGAGACCTCTCCGATATCGAGCCCCTCGGATGGCGACGTGCTCAGCAGTACCAGCAGGACCTGAGGCCACATGGTGCGCTCCGTTGCAGGACCCGGCCCTTCTTGTCGAGCGCCACGATTGCCCCGTCTCCATTCGTGTCCTCGCGGGCCTGACATCCCATCAGCCACCTCCCGAAGCGATGCGCCGTTCCAAACGGTCCGCTCGGAGCGGGCGAGGGAGGCTCCGCGACAGCCGCGGCAGCCTTCTTCCCGGCCAAGGTCGATGGCGAGGTCGCGCAAGCGGAGAGCATCAGCAACAGGAGCAGGATTGGGCGCATGGCAGGGGCAGGAGACGTGGGGCGGTGTTTGACGCCGAAGCCGCGTGGACGGTTCCAGCCCTCCTGGACGGAGCGCGTCCTCTCGAAACGCATGCGCGTCTCCCACGCACGCACACCGGGCCTCCTCCGGGAGGCCGTGCCTCCTCGCCGCGAGACCACCGGGGACATGCCCGAGCAAGGCACGTCACGTGCAGTCTGGATGATTCATGGTGAACCGATTGAATCCGGGCACGCACCACACCGTGCGCGAGGGGGAGAGCGTCGAAAGCATTGCCTACGAATCCGGGCACGTGGGCAGGACGCTCTGGAATCACGCCGAGAATGAACCCCTCCGGAAGGAGGGGCGTGACCCCAACGCGCTCGCGGAGGGAGACGTGCTCTACATCCCTCCGTTCCGCGAGAAGAAGGTCACCGTCAGGACCGGGGCCGTGCACAAGTTCACCCGCCGGGGCGTGCCCTCGGTGCTGCGATTTCTTCCCCTCGTCTTTGGCCAACCGATGCCTCGCACGCCCTTCACCGTCGTGGTGGAGGGAAAGGAGCTCCAGGGAAAGACCACGGACCGGGGGCTCGTGGAGTGTTTCATCCGCCCTGATGCGCCCCGCGCCACGGTATACCTGGGCGAGGAGCCCTTCCTGCTCACCTATGAGCTGGACCTGAGGATGCTCGCGCCCGTGGAGACTCCCCATGGGACGCTCACCCGCCTGCGCAACCTGGGCCTTCATGACGGCCCCATCGACAACCCTCCCGCGGACGTGTTGGAGGGAGCGCTGCGCCGCTTCCAGGAGCAGCAGGGACTTCCCACCACGGGTGAGCTGGACGCACGCACCCGCGAGACACTCCTCGCGCGCCACGGGCGCTGAGCCCCCACCGAGACCCTCTCCATGATTCAAATCTCAGCGGCCCAGAAGGGCCCCCCACCCGCGAAGCTGGTGGAGACCGCGAAGCAGGCCGCCGCGTGGCTGCTCGAATACAATCAGTTCGCGAGCACCGGACTCTCCGCGAGCCAGATCTCGAAGAACCAGGAGGAGTACCTCGCGAAACTGGAGATCAGCTCGAAGAGCTATGCGCCCAATGAGGTCAAGGCCCAGCTCGTCGCCTGTCACTACGGGAAGTGCGCGTATTGCGAGACGCGCATCATCCACAGCCACTACGGCGACGTGGAGCACTTCCGTCCCAAGAAGGGCGTCACCTTCTTCGACAAGACAGGCAAGATGGCGACCATCGCCGACGCGTATTTCTGGCGCGCCTTCGATTGGAACAACCTCTTCCTCTCCTGTGGCGTCTGCAACGAGCAGTACAAGAAGAACTATTTCGGCCTCTTGCCCAGCCTCACCGCCACCGCCGCCGAGCAACAGTACCTGGGCGTGGGCCCCCTGAAGGTTCCCACCGTCGCGGAGAAGCGACAGAGCCCCGCGAATCCCAACCTCCTCGAGCAGGCCATCCTCATCGACCCTGGAGTCGACGAACCGCGCGCCCTCATCCGCTTCGATGTTCGCAACGGGCAGGCCATGCCCAGCCCGATCATCAATCTGCTCCAGGGCGACAAGGCGCTCGCCTACGGTCGCACGGCCAAGACCATCGAGGTCCTGGGATTGAATCGGCCGGCGCTCGTCGAGGCGCGCGCCCGGCACCTCCTGAGCCTGCACCTGCTCCTGATACCCATCCTCGGCGACCTGCCGGCACTCCAGCAGTTCGTCCAGTTCGGAGCCCTGTGCGACAAGCAGAAGGACACCCTGGTTCCTCGCTCAGACCCGCTCGCCAACGTGCTCGCGCAGGCCGCGACGGCCGCCGGGAGCAACAAGGCCAGCAAGGAGGCCGTGCTGGCCTTCGGCAGGCTCGTCGCGAGCATCCAGCCCTGGGCTGAGTACACGGCGCTCTCCCTGGATGCCATCGTCACCTGGAGCATCCAGGAGTTCGAGCGCGTGCGCGCCGCGGTGACCCTGCAAGCCACGACGCAAGCCTCGGGAGGGAGCGCGAACATCGGCGCCACCCACAGCCTGGCGCCTCGGCTTCCGGCGAGCCTGTCCACGACGCTCGAAGGACAGACGCAGGACTACCGCCAGATCGTCGCGCACTACTGCAAGGACCGCTGGACCGTGGGAACCGAGGAGAAGGCGGACCAGAGCGCCATGCGGGTGGCGCTGCACGGCGAGTTGAACACGCTCATCGAGGACTACGAGGCGGCATGGAAGGAGGTCCACCACCGCGCCAAGGCCTTCAAGACCCAAGAGGCCGTGATGCGGCATGGCTTCCTCAAGGAGGAGGTGGAGAACTACCAGGAGCAGTTCGCCCGGGGCATCGAGGACGCAAGCGAGGAGCCGCTCCTGCTGGCCTGCCTCCAGAAGGTGACGGAGTCGCTCACCCCCCTCTTCAAGGAACTGCTCGCCTCCACGGACCTCGCCACGGCCCTCAAGCTCGTCACGCAGGGAAGCAAGCTGCTCCGAGTGGACATCCCGGCGTTCTATGCGCTTTGCATCAAGGACGCGGACACGAAGAAGGCGCACAGCGACCCCATGGCCCATTGGCTGAAGATGCATTCCTTCTTCGTCGAGCGGGTGGACCACACGCTCGGGAAGGCGCACATCTCCACCTTCGTGAAAGACTTCATGGAAGAAGCCCACGACAACTTCGTCGAGCTCTACAACCGCTTCACGGATGTGGTGGTGAGGTATCGGCTCAACAGCCTCTACAACAAGACGGTGGAGACCCGCGCGAATCCATTGAAGCAAGCCATTCAAGCCATGATTCAGCACGTCAGGGACCACGTGGCGGGCAAACCCACGCCCACCCACGCCCCGCTCGTGGCCATTTCCCTCATCCGAATCGTTGGCTAGCGCCGAGCGTCCACGGGGGCGGCGCCAGGGATGGAGCGGCGCGGCATGGGGCGCTCCTGAAGGCGCCCTCGGACGCCCGGGAGAATCCGTCACCGAGGCGGTGTAGAGGGGAGTCCACCCCACCGTGGCCTCGAGTCACGGCCGCCGTCTGAACAAAAGACAGTCAGGTGTGGAGGGGAGTCCACCCCTCATTCTCGCGAAATGACAGACATTTCCTCTCGTGCCTTGTCACGTCGCCTGATGCTACTGTCGCATGTATGCACTGGCACCTGCACTTGAAGAGCGCGGCCCTCGCGGTCGTGCTGTTCGCGATGTCCGGGCTCGTCGTGCCCGACGCGCACGCGCAGCAATGTGGACCCGGGCCGACGTCGCCGGTCGATCCACCCGAGGACCAGCTGAGCGACACGCGCCTGCTGCGGCGCATCGTGCTCGGACTCACGGGGACGACTCCGACCCTGGAGCAGTACGAGTCCATGGCGGCCGCGGCCTCGCCCGAGGCGCGGGCCTCGCTGCTCCGCTCGACGCTCGACGAGGTGCTCGCCTCTCCGAAGTTCTATGAGCGGATGCTGCGCTTCGGACACGAGTGGATCGCCGTGGGCGCCTACACCACGGGCGCCACCGGCGACGCGTATCAGGGCGACATGTCCGGACACCTGCACCGGTGCGCCGACAACACCCTGCACCCGGGCGCGCTCTACGCGGTGAACGAGTTCGCCTCGGGGGACCCGGGCCAGCAGTGCTCCGACAAAGACGGTGGCGGGAACCCCGCCGTGCCGGAAGCGCGCACCGTCGAGCCCTGGTGGGCGCCAGGCACCACGGTCCAGGTGCTGGGCAAGGCGGGCTCCGACATCAAGCAGGTCGTCGACACCACCACCGGGAAGACCTGGGACTGTGGCATCGCGAGCGGCGGCTACTACGACCCCGGACTGCCTCGGGGCTGTGGATGCGGACCGAATCTGATGTGGTGCTCGCCGCTCGCCGGCCTGGGCTCCGCGAGCACCTCCACCCTCAATGGGCAGCGCCGCCACCCCTACGAGGAGCCCGCGCGCCTGTTCGCGCACCTGGCGTGGCATGACCGGCCGCTCTCGGACCTGGTCGTCGGCAACTACTCGGTCGGAACCAACTGGCTGCGCGCGCTGTACATCCGCTTCGGCCGGCAGATGGGCAGCGACGTGGTGGACCAGAACAGCACGTGGTGGCGGCCGGACGTGGGCAATGCCCCGCGCGACCCGATGCACCCGACGCCGGATGATCCGCAGGCGTGGCGGGAGTTCGTGGTGGAGGAGCTGGAGCCCTACCACCTCTCGCTCACCCCCGACAAAACCCGCTCCGGCAGCATGGACCGCACCTATCGCTTCGACCCGCGCAAGACGAAGGACGCGCCCCTGGGCCTGCCCGCCGCCGGGGTGCTCACCATGATGGGGTCCATGTCGTCGTTTCCGCGCGAGCGCGTCCGGGCCGCGCGTTTCCTGGAGATCTTCGCCTGCCAGAACTTCTCGCCGCCTCCCGCGGACGTGCACTTCCCGCCGCTGGAGATAGACCCGGCGACGGGCGGAACGTGCCTGCACTGCCACAAGACGCTGGACCCCGCGGCCATCGCGTTCAAGCGCTGGGACTTCACGCCGTTCCCGAGCTACTACGTTCCGTGGCCCTTCATCGGGGGCATTGGCAACCAGCGCATCACCGCGGAGTGGCTGTCCGGGAAGTATCCACACATCGGCAATGCGCCGGGCCTGCGCTGGAAGAACGCCTTCGCGCCCAACACGGTGCTGACGCCCGTCACTCCGGAGGAGCTCACGGCGAATCCGGAGGCGGTGCTGCTCGACACGATGCCGGAGTCGTACACGCTGCTGGGCGAACATGGCGATGGCACCATGGGCCCGCTGGGCTTCGGCAAGCTGCTGGTGCGCTCCGGTGAGTTCGACCGCTGCGCGGCGCGCAAGCTCTACGCGATGTTCATTGGCCGGGAGCTGAATCCGGCCACGGAGAAGGGCTTCATCGACAAGCTCGCGCGGGAGTTCGTCGCGGGGGAGCGCAAGCTGCGGCCCTTCATCCGCCATCTCTTCGAACAGTCCGAGCTGCGGAGGGGCCTGTGATGCGCACACTGCGTTCGTTGCTGGGGGCCGTCGCGCTCGCGTTCGGCCTGGGGGCTTGTTTCGGGGATGTCTCGCACCCGCAGGGGGGCGATGGCACGCCGGACGGGGGCGACACCTGCGCGGCGTCGAGCGACAACGACGCGGTCCGCCTCGCGCTCGCTCCCGCGTGTGAGGGCTGCCACGTCAACGGCAACAAGCCCTTCTTCGCCTCGCTCGCCGCGTTCGAGAGCGGGCTCGTCTACAACGAGCGGTTCGTGAAGCGCGGAGACCCGGAGGGCAGCGTCCTGGTCCAGATGCTCAAGGGCACCGCGCCTGGCAGCTACGCCCAGATGCCTCCGGGCCAGCCCTACGAGCAGCTCGTCGCCAGCGGCCGCGTCACGATGACCATCTCCCAGGTGGAGGCGTGGATTCGCGACCTGAAGGCGCCCCCCGCGCAATTGGAGACGCCGTCACCCGAGGAGTTCCGCGTCCGCCGGCTGTCCGCCGAGGAGATGGTGGTGAGCCTGATGGACCAGCTCGGGCTCACGCTCGAGGACTTCGTCAGCACGAGCAACCCCGACTGGCGCAACCGGGCGTACGTCGTGAACTGGGGCAAGTTCTTCATCTGGCCTGGTGACTGGTCTCCCGGCATCTCGGGCGAGTACGTCTCCGACCTGCGCACCGTCGAGCGGTTCGAGGCGCTCGGAGGCGGCAACTCCCTGGCGTACCGCAAGAAGGACACGACCTTCGGCCCCTCCGCCGGACAGGCCCTGGTCCAGGTGTCCCAGGCCTGGTGTGGGCGCGCGGTGGACAAGCCCAACAACAAGGCGGTGCTGCGCTTCGTGACGCTCGCGGACACGTCCACGAAGAACCCGGACGCGGTGCAGAAGAACCTGCGCAACCTCTATCTGCGCATGCTGGGCCAGCCGCCCGACGACGCGGAGCTGAAGGCGCTGTATGAGCAGGTCTACCTCCCGCTCGAAGCGCAGAGCGCGCGCCTGGCCTGGGTTGGCACGTGCGCGGCGCTCATCCGTCACCCGCTGTGGATCACCTACTGAGCCGAGGACGCCATGCCGAACACTTCTCGACGCACGTTGCTCAAGTGGGCCCTCGGAGCCGGTCAGTTCGCCCTCCTCGACCGCGCGGGGCTCCTCGGCGCTGGCCTCGCGCACGCCGCGGACGCCGACGTCCCTTCACGACTGGTGGTGCTCTACGTCCCGGGCGGCTTCCGACCGGCGTATTGCTTCACGCCGATGGAGGACTCGGAGATTCCGCTCTGCGTCCCGGGGTCCTCCAACTTCAGCAGCGAGCCGGTCTTCTACGACGCGAGCAAGGTGGTGAACCTGGCGCCCGCCAACGGCGCGTACAAGCCGCTGCGGACGTGGCAGTCCTGGAATCCGCAGGACCCGGCGGCGCGCGGCGCGTTCAGCCCGCTCATGTACGGCTACCAGCACTTCGCGCTGCATGAGCAGTTGAGCGTGCTGCATGGCATCGACCAGGGGACCAATGACCACGCGAGCGCCTTCATCTCCGCGATGTGCGGCGTCGCGGGCGCGGACTATCGGGCGCCCGCGATGCACTCGGTCATCGCGAACCACCTGTATGCGCGGCACCGGGAGACCCGGCCGCTGCCGTTCGTGGTCGTCGCTGGAGACCGGGGCGTTCCCTCTGGCATGGGGTTGCCCTCTCACGCCTCGCCGGTCGGTGTGCCGTCCATCGATGCGCTCAAGCCGATGCTCTCCGGAAAGGCCGCGGACAACGCCTGGTGGTCGGGGCTGGAGGCGCGCACCGAGGGCGCGGAGCTGGATGCGCGGGGCGCGCCCACCGGGGCCCAACTGAAGACGACGACGGTGGAGCGCTACTCCCTGGCGCGTGCGCAGCCGCTCCTGGGCCGCTCGACGGCGAAGGTGGACAACTATCTGGAGGGCCTGCATGGCTCGCTGTCGTCCGTCTCCCGCGTGCTGGCGACGGACGTGGTGTCCCTGCTGGAGGGCACCAAGGGCATCGACACGCTGAAGACGAACCGGCCCGCGTACCTGTCGAGCTACCTGAACGAGACGTTCACCTACACGTTCGGCAACGCGAACTTCCACCTCACCGGGTTGGACCCGCGCATGGACATGGCGCTGCGGTTGCTCAAGTCGGACCTGTGCACGTCAGTGCATGTCTCGCTGCGCATGGACTTCGACACGCACAGCGGCGCGGGCCATGCCTTCAGTTGCGCGCATGGTCGCGGGCTGATGGATTGTGTCGCGCGCTTCCTGGGCGAGATGAAGGCCACGCCCGCTCCGGGCAAGCCGGGCAAGACGCTGCTCGATGACACCCTGGTGCTGGTGATGAGCGAGTTCGGCCGGAGTTGGGCCTCCCGCGCGAATGACGGCAGCTACAACCTGCCGGATGACCACCACCCCTACACCTCGGTCTTCTTCGCGGGGGGAAACGTGGCCGCGAACCGGCAGGTGGGCACGTACACGACGCGCGGGCTCGGCGTCCCGGTGGACATCATCGAGGAGACGGGGCAGACCCAGAAGCGCGTCCCCCGGTCCGCGGACGTCGTCACCACCGCGCTGCGCATCATGGGCATGGAGCCGAACGAGTTCTTCATCCCCGGTGGCTACGGCGAGGTCGTGGGACTCCGGAAGGGGTAGCGGCTGGCCTGCCGCGTCATCCCCTCGATGCGCCATCAAGGCGTATGCTAGGGCGCACTCATGCGCGCGCTTCTGATGCTGTCAGTGAGCCTCACCCTTGCATGTCAGACCTCGCCCTCGGTTGCCCCTTCAGAAAGGCGCACGGCTTCCCCTCGACTTGAAATCATCCTGGCAAACGACTCCGTGCCTGAGCAGAAGACACGCGAGCAACTCCGCCGCTTGATGGAGAGGTTCGAGGTCGACCCGTGGATTTATACGACCGCGGTTCGAATCGATGAGAGGTCCATTCCGCACAGCCACCCCGTGTTGACGCTTCACGCGCGACACCTCGGCAATGACATGCATCTGCTCTCGACCTTCGTGCACGAGCAGATGCACTGGTTCCTCGACGCGAACAAAACGAAGACCGAGCGGGCGATGGCCGCCCTGCACTCGCTGTATCCAACCCTCCCGACAGGCTTCCCCGAGGGAGCCGAGGAGGTGGAGTCGTCCTATCTCCACGTCCTCGTCAATTACCTGGAGTACGCCGCCCTCCAACGCGTCACCGGGAAGGAAGCAGCGAGGAGCGTGTTCGACTTCTGGGCGAACGACCACTACCGGGCGCTCTACCGCATCGTCCTGAAGGATGAGGCGCGAATTCGTGAGGTCGTGGCTCAGCACGGCTTGATGCCTGAAGGCCTTTGACCCGGCGACGGCTCCGCCCCCATCTCCACTTTCTCGTCAGGGTGAATACGTTGCCGGTTGTAGAAGCCCTCGACGGACACCGTATCCGCCTCTTCGTCAGTGTCCACCGAAGCAGGGACTCTCTCACTGCGCCTCGTCCCAGTGTCAGGGCGCTCGATGCCTGCGAGCGCGGAACGCGCAAGGTCCAGGGCGCGCTTCATCGCCCCACTCAACAAGCCGTACGTCAATCGCGGTGGGCGTTGCTTTCCTGCTGGCGCGACTCGGCGTGCTGCCGCGCCCGCTTCTCCACCGCGCGAAACGTGTCCTCCACCGCGTCCTTCTGGCCCATGCGCGCCAGGAAGCCAGGGATGGAGCCGGCCGGGTCCACGGTGAAGCGATACACGGCATGGGACTTGTCCTCGCCACGAGGCTCCACGCGCCAGCTTCCTTCATTGAGCCGGATGCGCACCGTGCCACGCCGCTGGGGAATGGCGTCCGGCTCCGCCTGCCACCTCTGCGCGAACACGCCCGAGCCGTCCTCCACCAGCTTGGACTCCAGCACCACGTTGCTGATGTAGTCCCGCGCGGACACCACCGGCAGGTCCAGCCTCGTGTAGGTGAGCTGCCCCTCGTCCGGCAGCTCCTTCAAGAGGCGGGACTCCTTCACGTACGGCATCCAGTGCCGGTAGGCGTCCACATCCCGCAACACCGCCTGTACGTCCGCGGCGCTCGCGGCCAGCTCGCCCTCCGCCCAGACGTCCTTGGCCTGAGTCCCCGGCCGAGCCCGGACCTTCACCACGTATGGCTTCTCCGCCACCGTGCTCCAGCCCTCCGCCGCCTGGGACGTCCCCGCGGCGAACCCCAGCGCACAGGCGGCAAGTGCCGCTCCACCCCACAGCATCTTCATGCGTTCTTCCTGGGCGACTCGGGCCCGGTGCGTCTTCACGTCCGCTTCCGACACACGAGAGCCCCGGCGAATTCGCGGAGGCACACCCGGTCAGGGGGCAGGGCAGCCTCCAAGCTGCCAGCCATGACGGCTCGGCAGCGCCATGCGAGCAGCCACGAGGCCCCGCGGCCCTCGACAGCGCTCGAATTCATCCGAGTGGAGGCGCCAACCCAACCCATCCCATCCGAACCGATTTAGAGTCACGAGGACGCGCGAGGGTCGCCGCGCGGCACTTGGGGGCACGTGCCATGAAGCAGATTGAGCAACACCTCGCGGAGGGTTCCTTCCAGGAAGCACTCCAGTTGATTGACGCGGAGTTGTCGAAGGCCCCCTCGGGCGAGCGGCTGCTGATGGCGTTCAACGTGAGGGTGCGCCTGGAGGACTATGACGGGGCCCTGCGCGCGCTCGAGGAGTTGGAGAAGCTGGAGCCTGAAGTCTCCGAAGGGGTGACCTTCCTCCACCACTGTGCCGAGCTCGAACGCCTGCACTCGCTGCGAAGGAAGGACGCCGTGCGGGCCAAGGAGCGCGGGGCGCTGCAGGCACCACAGCCCTTCTCACGTGCCTACCTCCAGGCGGCGGTGAGCCATGCGAAGGGCGAGTTCTCCGACGCGGCCCGTGCCCTGGAAGAGGGCGCGCGCTCGGCCCCCAAGACCTCCGGAATGCTGACGCGGACCAATGGCGTCCGGGTGCGCTTCTCCGACCTGACCGACTCGGATGAGCTGACGGGGCCGCACCTGCCCTGCTTCCAGGGTGGCACCGTGCTGGACGTGCCCTTCAGCGAGCTTCGCTCCATCCAATTCGAAAAGCCGCAAAGCTCAATGGATGTCGTCTGGCTGCCGGCCCAGTTCCAGACGCTCGACGGCCGCGAGGTCGAAACCCGCGTGCCTTCGCTGTACCCCGGGTCAGGCCTGCATGACCACGCGCCCATCCGCCTGGGGGAAATGACCGCGTGGCATCACGACCCCCACGGGTATGCCGTTGCGTTCGGCCAGCGAGACTTCAAGCTGACACATGAGGATGGCGGCATGGGGATGGTCGGGCTCCTTCAGGTGGCCCGGATCGACTTCGATGATGCGAGCAGGCCCATGAGCGGAAAGCCGCAACCCCAGGCGAAGAAATCCTTCTGGTCGAAACTCTTCGGCTGAGTCGGGACCTCGGTGCGGGCGAATGCCTGTCAATGACGGGCCTTCCCATGCCAACGCAAGGCTGTCAGGCTCGACCTCGTGGACCTCTTCACGAACATGCCCGAGTTGTTCCCACTCATGCGCGGCGGCGGCGCATTCCTTGTCGCCATCGGGCTCGGCATCCTCGTCGGGTCCTTCGGTCGCGGCAGATGGCCTTTCGGCGGGCTCCTCGCGGGCGCGGCCATTGGCATCCTGATCATGGCCGTCGGTGGTGCCACCCGCCTCATCTTCGACGAGGGTGTGCGCACGCCCATCTGGCAGTGGGCCGTGCTCGGCATCGCCATGCTCGTCGAGGTCTACCTCGTCAGCGTCGTCGCACAGAAGTTCCCCGACACCGAGTCACGTCCCTTCTGGATGTGGCTGCTCTTCGTCGTCGGCGCCCACTTCCTCATCCTCGGACCCAGCCACGGTCCCATCTGCGCCTTGCTCGCGGTCCTCTGCATGACGAACGCCTGGATCGGGCTTCGCGCGACCACCGTCGACCTCCGCGTGTCCTGGGCGATCGACGGGATGCTCAAAATCGGCGCGGGCGCGCTGATGGTCGCGGTCAGTTACAGATTCGTTTGATCCAGACGACAGGCACGATGTGTCGGGGCGCCCCAGGTGACTCGACGAAGCACCCGGAGCTGAGCCGGGTCAGAGGTCCAGGTACCAGAGCTGGTTGTCCGCCGCCCTGTCGCGCTTCATGGGGTAGGTGATGAGCCGCCCCGAGCCATCCGCCCTGCCACCCTCGATGTCGAGCACGTGGCCGTTGAGCTGGCTCTGGATGTAGTAGGTGCCGCGGACGCGACCGGGCACCAGCTGCCACACCTGATGGGGCTGTCCGTGGGCCTCCCAGGTGACCACGCGTGTTCCCGAGGCCTTGTTGGCGCCCTCCACGTCGAGCACGAGTCCGTTGAGCCGGCTGCGGATGAGGTAGCCGCCGCGCGTGGGCACCAGCTCCCACTTCTGGTTGTCATTGCCCTCACGGTTGGACTTGGCCCGGTGGGCGACGAGCCCCGCGCCGGGCGAGCGGTTGTTGCCCGCGATGTCGATGACGAGCCCCGCGAGCTTGCTGCGGATGAAGGTGCTGCGCTGGGGACGCCCCTCTCCCCGGCCATGGTCCCAGTCCTGTCCGTCGTGGTCTCGGACCGAACGCCCGGGTGGCGGCGGGGGCGGCGCGGGGCGCGCCTCGCCCTGGCACCAGCCCGCGGAACTGCACGTGCGTGCGCCATCGCACTGGGAGGCATCGTGGCAGCGGTTGGGCCCGGGGTGGTTGCGCGACTCGTCCCTGCGGTAGTCCGGCCCAGGCCCCGCCGCCGCCGTCAGAGGCAGGAGCAGCAACGCGAGCGCCGCCCATCCCCTCCCCTTCGCGGACGACCGGTTTTCACTCGCACGAACACCCTCGGAGCCACTCCGAACCGCCAACATGGGACTTCTCCTTGTTTTTGAGGTCTCCAGCGGAGGGGCCGCTCTCGCCGCCCGCTCGCCCTGTGTCCTTCATGACGGAGGCCCGGGAACTTCATTCACCTGGCCGGGAGGTACGTGCACTCGGCACCCTTCCTCACGAGGTCGCCTGCTCCCCGGAGGACTGGTGCCCTTGCGATACTGTGCGCCGCACAGTACTGTGTTCCACATGGGTCAGGCGGAGTCATTCAGCAAGCTGGAACTCGAGCTGCGCCGTGGGGTGGTGGTGTTGGCCACCCTGTCGCAGCTGAGAGCACCTCGCTACGGGTACGAGCTGCGACAGGCATTGGCGGACAAGGGAATGCCGATTGAAGAGGGCACGCTGTACCCCTTGCTGCGGCGCCTGGAGACGCAGGGTGTCCTGCAGAGCGAGTGGAGGATCGAAGACGGGCCACCGCGGCGCTACTACGCGCTGAACGCGGACGGCCGGAAGCTGCTCAAGAAGCTCACCGACGCCTGGCAGGGCATGAATGACGCCATGGAGAAACTCCTGGAGGAGGGGCAATGAACGCGAATGACGTGCTTGAGTCCTACATCACCGATGTCGCCGTGCGATTGCCACGCAAGCAACGCGACGATGTGGCGTTCGAACTGCGTGCATTGCTCACCGAGGAGCTTCAGGCCCGGGCCCTGGCGGATGGACGCGACGCCGATGCGGCCATGGCCACGGAGCTGCTGCATTCCTTCGGCCATCCGGAGGTCGTGGCGGCGCGCTACCGCCCCCCGCTGACCATCATCGACCCAGCGGATGCGCGCGGCTTCCTGCGGGCGACCGTCATCGGACTGGCCCTCATCTGGTGCGCCGGCCTGCTGACGCACCTGTGGCAGCCCCTCCAGACTGGGAGGGACGTGCCCCAGGCGCTCGGTCAGTGGTGGGTGCACACGGTGGTGGGGTCCTTGTGGTGGCCTGGATTGCTGGTTGTGGGCTACGGCGGCGCTGCCTGGGTCCGCCGCCGGTGGCCTGACACGTCGAAGTGGAAGCCGCGTGCGGAGGATCGAATCCAGGGAGGCCGCGCGGCCATGGTCCTGGGCATCGTCGGCGTCCTGAGTGGAGTGTTCGTGCTCCTCGAGCCGACCTGGGTGCTGGACGTCTGCTTCGGGGGCCGGGCAGCTCCCGCGGCGTACGAGGCGCTCACCTACGCCGAAGGTTTCCGTCAGCGCCAGGCGCCCTGGTTGCTCGTGCTCCTCCTGATCAATGTTCCCATGTGGCTCGCCGTCATCGTGAGCGGGCGGTGGTCCACGGGCATGCGGCGCCTTGAGACGGGGCTGAGTTTGCTCACGTGCGCGGTGATGGCATGGACCGTCCTGGATGGCCCGGTCTTCCGCACGGAGGTCAGCGACCGGACGGTCCGGTTCTGCCTGGTCCTCATCATCGCCTCCGTGCTGCTCCACTATGGCATCCGGATGTTCCGGACCGTTCGCCCAGCTCCATCCCTCCGCGGCATGCAGGGATGACGACGTGCAGGGTGGAAATGACCCTGCCTCTACAACGTCTGTCATGGCGCATAGGCTGCGCATCGCCGCGCGCGTGACGTGACTCGGTCCTCCTCGACTTGGCGTCTGTCGTTGCCCGGGGTTCCCGCCCGCCCTCGGTCATCTCGTCGTCAGGAACGGAGGCGCCTTCCCCTGGAGGGCGCCCCTTCAAAGGGACATGCATGAAGAGCAGTTCGACAAGCGCCGGCCGGCTCGGGTGGCTCGCGGTGTGTGTGTGGTTCGCGTGGGGCACGGGGTGCTCGGCGGGCCCCACCGAAGAGGGGCGCGAGTGGGACGAGCGTCCCGGGGTCGTCCACTCCGCGGAGGGGACGTTGGGTCAAGGGACGGTGGCCGCCGGGCGGCTGCACACGCTCGCGCTGCGCTCCGACGGCACGGTGTGGGCCTGGGGCAGCAATACACATGGGCAGTTGGGCAACGGCACCACACGCTCGGCGTCGAGGCCCGCCTGGGTCTGGGGGCTGAATGACGTCGCCGCCGTGGCCACGGGGGAGCTGCACTCGCTGGCCTTGAAGGCGGACGGCACGGTGTGGGCCTGGGGCTTCAACGACCGGGGCCAGTTGGGGGACGGGACGACCACCTCCCGCGCGGTGCCCGTGCGCGTGCCTGGGCTGACGGGCGTGATGGGCATCGCGGCGGGCTTCTCCCACTCGCTGGCGGTGAAGTGGGACGGCACGGTGTGGGCGTGGGGCAACAACGCCACGGGGCAGCTCGGCAATGGGCTGACAGCGAACCAGCCGCTGCCGGCGCAGGTGCAGGGACTCGGTGGGGTGAAGGCCATCGCCGCGGGCAATGCGCACTCCCTCGCATTGAAGTCGGACGGCACGGTGTGGGCCTGGGGAGGAAACGCGGACGGGCAGTTGGGGGATGGCACCACGACGTCGCGCTCGATGCCCGCGCTCGTCGCGGGAGTGGCGGATGTGACGGCCGTCTCGGGCGGTGGCTCACACTCTCTGGCCCTCAAGGTGGATGGCACGTCATGGGCGTGGGGCAGCAACGCCTTCGGTCAGTTGGGGGACGGCACCACGACCTCGCGCCACGTGCCCGTGGCCGTCGCCGTGTCCGGCCTGGCCCGCCTCACCGCGGTGGTGGGGGGCGGACAGCACTCCGCGGCCCTGGGTGTGGATGGGACGGTCTGGACGTGGGGTAGCAACACGCGTGCGCAGTTGGGGGATGGCACCACGGTGTCGCGCCTGCTGCCCGTGGCGTTGGGGGGCCTGAGCGGAGTGATGGGAATCACGGCGGGCGGTGGCCAGCACACCGTGGCGATGAAGGCCAATGGAGAGACGTGGGCGTGGGGTGGCAACAGCGAGGGACAGGTGGGCGATGGGAGCACGCTGTTGGCGCTGGTGCCCAAGCGAGTGCTGAGCCTGTCTCGCATCGAGTCCATCTTCGCGGGTGGGTACTACTCGGTGGTGGTCCGGGACGGAGGGACGGTCTGGACCTGGGGTTCGGATCGGCTGGGGGAGTCGGGGGATGACATTCCCACCCTGAGCCCGGTGCCCACGCGCGTGACAGGGCTGACCGGCGTGGTGAGCGTGTGCGGCTCGGGTCATCTGCTGGCCATCAAGGGCGATGGCACCCTGTGGGCCTGGGGCGCCAATGGCGCGGGCCAGCTCGGGGACGGAACCACGGTGTCCCGTCCGAGCCCCGTCCAGGTGCCAGGGCTCACCCAGGTGGTCAGCGCGTCGGCGTCGGGCCATTCCCTGGCGGTGAAGTCAGACGGGACGGTGTGGAGCTGGGGAGCCAATTCACAGGGGCAGTTGGGCGATGGGACGTCCACGGCGCGTTCGGTGCCCGCGCAGGTGGCGGGGCTGTCCGGGGT